>JBKBUQ010000066.1:0-15126 GCA_046289975.1 Flavobacteriales bacterium
GCTAAATCGGTAACGAAGACCGGAATCCGGCACGTATTGCCCTTTCCAGGTTAACTGCACCGAAAATTACCTACTTTTGCGGGGTAGCAGTATATATTCCCTTCGTTTTTACTTTGTAACCCGGGGCGATGTTTAGACTGGACGCTCTAATTTTTTAAATTTTTATTAATGGCAAAAGCAAAAGAAAACGACATTGTCCGCGTACATTATACGGGACGTTTGTCTGATGGTGTTGTCTTCGATTCGTCGGAAGGCAACGAGCCCCTTGAATTCGTTATTGGAAGCGGTATGCTGATTCCCGGATTTGAGGAAAGTGTGATCGGAATGGCACTCAACGAGAGCAAAACGATCAATATCCCGGCTGATGAAGCCTATGGTCCTGTAATGGATGAAATGATTCAGAAAGTTCCCCGCGAACATTTGCCTGAAGATATGCAACCGGAAGTGGGAATGGAACTGGTTTCCGAAACTCCCGACGGACATCAGCTAATCGTAGTTGTACGCGAAGTAGGATTGGAACACATCACCATCGATGCCAATCATCCTTTAGCCGGAAAAGACCTGAGCTTTGATATTCGCCTCGTAGAAATTCTCGAGCCGATCGCCTAATCAATAACCTATTTTTTTCCGCAGCATTTCAGTTTCATCCGTGAAATTGTAAGTGCTGCGGTTTTTTTGGTGAACATTTCCTTAAGCAGAAATCGACCCTTACGCAGAAATCTCCTTACGTCGATTTCGCTTCAGGGTGGTGAATCAATGAAAAGTGAAATGTAATCTCTAAATGGTGAACGACCCCAATTGGAAACTGGTAATTAGATAATTGGAAATTGAATAATTGGAAATTAACTCAAAGTTTTTTCATCAAATAAGAATACAAACTTATCATCGATACAATATCTTTTTTGTGCACTTTTTCGTGGGGGGTGTGTACGTTGTCTTCTGGGGCACCAATGAAACACCAGTCTACGAGATTATCGCTTTTCTGAATGGCTGTTCCGTCGCTTCCTCCTGCGCTTTCTACTTCGAGTTGAAAGGGGATTTTACTTTTTTTGGCCAGATCGATAATGCGGCGCACATAGCTTTGTCGCGGAATACCTGAATCGCGCATGGAGATGGCTACTCCTTTCCCGTGTTTTACACCGTGGGTTACCCAGGTAATATCTGAGATGAGCGATTGTCGCACCTTGTATTTTTCAAGAAGAAAACGCGCTAGTGCACCAACCGTTCCTCCACCGTGTTCTTCGTAGGTTGAAAATACGATGGCTCCATCTTTCAATGTTTCTGCAACTTTTAATGCATTGTACACGCCCAAACGATTGTCCATATAGCAGCATTGAATATATTCTTTGCTCTCTCTCCAGATGGGTTTAAATGTAAGCGATGTCCCGCGTTCGATTTTTCGTTTGAATAGGTAATTCAATCCTCTTCCTCCGTCTTCGTGATCAATCACTACCAGTTCGCATTCTATTTTTCCTTTGTCGTCTTTTCCTACCAAACGATCGCCCTCGCCGGGTTGTGGTCCTCCAATACGAAGCAGGTTGTTTTCGTAGCCCGCCGTATAACCGATGGAATCGATGTGTGCATAAATCGCTGTGCGCGGTTGGCCAAATACCAGAACAATGCAGTCTTGAAATTCGGGACCGGAATATACCGTGACTTTATGTTTCCAGTTTTTCGATTCTTTTTTGATGTACGATAAAAGAAAATCGGTCATTGCGCTTTCATCTCCGCTTGGTGCGTGGATGCTGCACATTTTTTTTAGCAGTTCAAAATCGTTCATTGCTCTTCAATACATTTTATTTCATGATAACGCTCACAGCGATCATGCAGTGTTTGTTCGTTTTTTAAAGGGATCTCCAACTGAATTCGCGAAGGTTCTTCCAGCTGCTGTTGTATGATTTTTTAATGGGTTTCTCTTACTAATCGCATCACATCATTGTAACGCTCATAAGGGAATTCTAACTCAATCGTTTTCATTACATCGTGTTCAACAACCACACATTGCTTCAATGCGTCTTCTCCAGCCGATTTATACGCGTTGATCAGTCCGCTTGCACCGAGTTTCGTTCCGCCGAAATAACGCACTACAACGAGCAGGATATTGGTCAGACCAAATGATAAGAGCTGACCATGAATCGGTTTTCCTGCAGTACCCGAAGGCTCCTGATCGTCGTTGGCGCGGTAGTGGCTTCCATCCGGACCTAAGCGAAAGGCGTAACAATGGTGACGCGCATCAAAATGTTTTTTGCGGAGTTCGTTCAGATGTTTTTTGATGTCTTCTTCACTGGCAACAGGAAATGCATAGGCAAGGAATTTACTTCCTTTTTCCTTGTAAAGTCCTTCACAGGGTGCAACGATGCTTTTGTAACTGTAAACCATTTCAATTATCCGAATGAAATCATTAAAATGGCGGCAATACTCAGCATCAATCCGACTTTATTCAGCGACGAATACCGTTCTTTAAAAAGCAATAACCCTGCAAGCGCGGAAGCCACTACAATCCCAATGTTGTTCACCGGAATAACAGTGGAGGAATTCATGCCGCTTTCCGAAAGAGCGAGAAACAAAAAGTGGATGGAAAAATAATTGGGAATACCCAATGCGATGCCTGCCAGAATATCTTTTGCAGGGACAATAAACTTTTGGCGGATTTGCTGAAGAATGAAATAAATCAGTCCCCATATACCGGCAGCAGAAAATAAAACCGCTGTAAAGTATTCGCGACTTACACTTTGCAAATGGTAGGTCTCTGCGTATTTGATGAGCGTATCGGAAATGCCCGATCCGAAAAAGATCAATGCGGGAAACAACCAGCTTGCCAGCGCAATCCTTCCTCCGGATTGTTGGGATGGTATGGCTGTGAAAACAACTCCGCACAAGGCCAATACAATTCCTCCTGCTCCGAGTAAACTCAATTGTTCATTGTATAAAAACATCGCTGCAATGACAGGAATCACGAGAGACATTTTATTCGCGACTGAGGTGATCGCCATTCCGTTGCGTTGTGCACTGAGGGCGACTATAAAAAACAGACTGATAAAAATAGATCCGATCAGCAATGCCCAGGGAGACCAGCTGCTTGCAAACATGCGGACCGGATCAGGAACATTTCCGCTCATGAGAAAACCTGTGCTTGCAGCAGTGATGTAGTTGACCACAATTCCGGTTGTGTTGTTGATTTGGTTTTTCTCAAAAAATTTGAAGATCACCAATAGCGATGTCGAAAAAAGAATACTAAGTAGCAGGTAGATCATGACTGCCTATCATTAAAAATCCATTCCAGCTGATCATTGCCAACAGCGCTGAATGTGCTTTCACGAACCTGAATAAGAGGAGCAGGTGTACCTTCAGCAAAACGCAGCGGCGAATGGAAAATACGCATCTCGTCCCATAATCCCTCATTGATGAATCGCTGCAATGTATCACTTCCGCCTTCCACCAGGAGCGATTGGATCTGCATCGCGTTCAAAAGTTCCATCAGCGAAGCAAGTGCATTGTTCCAGTCGATGGTGCGGTAAATCAGATTTCCCTCATCGCCAGTTTTTTTTGCATTCAGGATGAGTGTTTGTGCATCTGAATTAAATATCTTTTTTCTGGCAGGAAGTTCAAGGTGTTTGTCGAATACAATACGCAAGGGTTGCGGACCGGAAAACAGTCGCGCTGTCAATTGCGGATCATCGAAGAGAACCGTGTTTTTCCCAACGAGAATGGCTTGTTCTTCGGTTCTCCATTTGTGCACCAGCAATTTGCTTTCCTCCCCGCTGATGCGGTTTTGCATCGAAATTGTTGAATCTCTTTTTTTATCGATAAAACCATCGGTGGTTTGTGCCCACTTGAGGGTGATGTACGGACGCTTTTTCTCGTGATAGCAGAAGAAACGTTTGTTCAGTCGACGCGCTTCTTTTTCGAGAACACCGGTTTCGACTTCGATCCCTGCTTCACGCAAACGTTGAATGCCTTTTCCGTTTACCGCTTCATGCGGATCTGTTACCGCGACAACTACATGCGGAATTCCTTTTTCGATAATGAGATCGGAACAGGGAGGGGTTTTGCCAAAATGCGAACAAGGTTCGAGCGTGACGTAGAGTGTCGACTGAAGCAAAAGTTCCTGATCTTTTACCGAGGCGATAGCATTCACTTCTGCATGCGCACCACCATAACGCTGATGAAAACCTTCACCTATGATTTTGTCATCACAAACAATAACGCAACCCACCATCGGATTGGGAGCAGTAAGTCCCGATCCCGAAGCTGCCAGCTCCAGTGCGCGTTGCATAAATTGCTTGTGCTTTTGCATGGCACGAATTTACATGATTTTTAGCAGCCAGCTTCAAGTCAGTGTAAAGGAAGATAAAGTCATTATCTGATGGCTAAAATGTAACTCAAATCAGAATCTTTCTTGATAATAGTACCAAAATCAAGCAATTTCTATCTTTGAGCATGCAATTGCCTTCCGATAACCGATTCAGTACAACCGTTCAGCGTTACCATGAACTGCTGGATGCGGAATGGGGCAGGGAAGAGGTAAAAGCCATTCTTTCCATTCTTGCAGCGGAATACCTTGGATGGAACAGAGCCGATATTGTGCTCAATAAAGAAAAGGCATTATCGGAATCGGAATTGCTAAAGTTTCATTTTGCACTGAAGGAATTGCTGCGCGCGCGACCTGTGCAGTACATTATCGGACATACACCCTTTTACGGGTCTACATTCCGTGTGGATGAAAACGTGTTGATTCCTCGTCCCGAAACAGAAGAACTGGTGGATCTGATCTGCAAAACCTACCTTGCTACAGTAGCAAAAATTCTTGATATCGGAACAGGCAGCGGTTGTATTGCGGTTTCGCTTGCAAAACATTTACCGCTTGCAGAAGTATCAGCTATTGATGTATCGCCCGGAGCCTTGCAACTGGCGCGTGCGAATGCGGAATCCAATCAGGTAAACATTCATTGGCACGAACTGGATATTTTGCAAGCCGATCCAAACTTTTTTCCTGCAGAACAATTGGATGTGATCGTGAGCAATCCCCCCTATGTGTTGAAGGATGAGGCATCTTCCATGAAACGCAATGTATTGGAGCATGAACCTCATCTGGCCTTGTTCGTTGAGGATAGCAATGCTTTGTTGTTTTACCGGCGCATCGTTGCATTGGCAGAGCATTGGTTAAAACCGGGGGGGCGTTTGTATTTCGAGATCAACGAACAGTTTGCGCAGCAGGGAATCTCACTTTTTTCGGAATTGCTGTGGAGAAACACACAAATTCACCGCGATCTGCAGGGGAAAGACCGCATGTTGTCGGCTAAAAAAATCTGAACGGCATGGCATGTACGAATAGTGATTATATTGTAATCGCTTTTCACCAACAGCTCCCGATGTTTCGCAGAATCGTTTTTGTTTTGTTTGTCGCCTTGCAGAGTGTTTCCGCTTATGCAGCTAATGTCGATTCTTTATTGCGTAACGTAGAACATGCTCCTTCGGATACCGCAAAAGGAAGAGCTTTACTCGAATTGGGCAGGTGGTACATCGAAGTAAATCCCGATACCACCCTTATTCTTGTGGAGCAGGGAATTTCATTGCTAACTACATCTGCATCCCGCGAATTGTTGTGCGATGCTTACCGGTTAAAAGGCGGTGTTTTGCGTTTTCGTGGTGAATACAATGAAGCCATGTACTGGTTCAAAAAAGCACTCACCGTACTCGAAGGCTCGAAGGATCTTCGTCGTTATGGAAGCTCCTACAACAATATCGGACTGGTGTATTGGGATCTTGGCAATTATGTGCTTGCCATTGAGAATTTACTCATTTCGTTAAAAGCAACCGAAGCTTCCGGTAATTTTGAATCAACAATTTCTACGCTGATCAATATCGGATTGGTGTACGATTATCAGGATAAAGTGGAACTGGCCAAACACTATTACGCGAGGGCAGCCAGCATTGCGAAAAAAGTCAATGATCTGTCTTCACTTTCTCTTACCTACAACAATCTTGGGTACATGTACATGCGCAGCAAAGATTTTGACAGCTCTGCCATGTACCTGCATGCTTCACTTCGATTGGCCGTTGATAATCGCTATATGCCCAATGCAGGGTATGCGACTAACAATCTCGGTGCACTGCATGCAGAGATGAAACAAATGGACAGCGCATATTTTTATATTGATTCCAGTTTGCGTATTCGTGAAAAATTGGGTGATCAGTTTGGTATCGGAATGTGTTACCTTAATTTCGGGAAGTGGGATCTGGAAGCGAAAAAATATTCCAGCTCAGAAAAATGGCTGCTCAAAACCAAAGAACTCGCAGACATCACCGGATCAAAAGTGCTGATTATGGATGTGGCACAGGCGCTTGCTGCATTGTATCAGGCCAATGGCGATTACCGCAAGGCTTTTGCAAACATGGAAACGTATTATCAGCTCAAGGATTCGCTGGGGAATGAAGAGAGTCGGAGAAAAACAGTGGAATTGCGTTCAGAATACGAGATCGATAAAAAACAAAAGGAATTGGATCTTGTCCGCAAAGATGCGCAGATCGACAGTATCGCCAAAGAGAGTGAACTGAAACGTCAGCGACTGATGATTGGTTTTACGCTTGCGCTGGTTGCATTGATGTTGTTCTTTCTGGTGTTTGTGTACCGGCAATTCAAAGCGAAGAAAAAAGCGAACGAAGAAATTACAGTGCAAAAATCCATCATCGAAGAAAAGAACAAGGAAATTCTCGACAGTATTCACTATGCACAAAGGATTCAGCGGGCATTATTGGCTTCCGATCATTTGCTGAAGAAACACCTCCAAGAGTATTTTGTTTTGTATCAGCCAAAAGATATTGTGAGCGGCGATTTCTATTGGGCTTCGGAAGCTACAGTGAAAGATGCAAAAAACGCAGAATCAAAATCATTTGCTTCGGATGAAACGGCCGCGCGTAAATTTATTTTTTGTGTTGCCGATTGTACAGGACACGGAGTTCCCGGTGCATTTATGTCATTGCTTAATATTACCAAGCTCAACGAAGTCATCACCGAACGAGGTGAACGCATTCCTGCAGTAATTTTCGATAAGGTGCGCGAAGAACTTATCGCTTCGCTCAATCCCGAAGGAGTGGAGGAGGAATCGAAAGACGGAATGGATGCTGTGCTGATTGCATTCGATCGTTCTTCGGGTATTCTGCAATTGGCCTGTGCCAATAATCCGGTGTGGATCATTCGTTCGGGTGAACTGATTGAATTGAAACCCGATAAAATGCCGGTGGGCACTCACCACGGAACAATAAAACCATTTACCCCACATGAATTCAGTGTGCACAAGGGCGACATGATTTATCTTTTTACCGATGGCTATGCCGATCAGTTTGGCGGACCTAAAGGCAAGAAGTTCAAGTACGCACAGTTTGCTGACCTGCTGAAAGAAATTTCTTCCCGGCCTGCTGAGCAGAAAAAACTTCGTTTGCTGGAGTTAATCTGCCAATGGAAAGGTAATTTGGAACAAAACGACGATATTCTTATCGTGGGTATTCGTGTCTAATAGCCAATCCCGTATATTTACTTCGTGATGCGACTGCTGCGCTTTATTCCGGTACTGCTATTTGTTTTGCCTTTTTCACTTCGGGCAGATAAGGATACTACGTTTTTTCTGGGTCAACCACGCATTACGAAAGCCTTGCCTTCTCGTTACGAAACAGGTGTGCGCTTCGGCGTACGCTTTCTGGATGTGGAACAGGGAATGCCTTCCTCATATATCATGGGTGCTGCGCAGGATTCATTGGGAAGAATGTGGTTCTCTACCGATGGAGGAGGAATTTGTGTATACGATGGTGATGTTTTTCAGCTGTACGGTACCGAAGAAGGAATTCCTCTGACTTCCGGAAACGTTTTCTTTTTCGATTCACGAGGTGATCTCTGGTACGGTAACAGCAACAGGGGTATCATCCGCATTCATGGTAATTCCGTTACGCATTTTCGTCACGACAGTCTGATCAATCATAATCTGGCTTTTATCCGCGAAGATCAGAAGGGAACGTTATTCATCGGATCGGGAAATCAGGTGTACCGTCTCGAGAAAGATGTGCTCGTTCAGCAGAAAACCAATGCGGTGCGTGCAGGTGCCGGACTGCGTGATCTGCGTTTTTTGGATAAACACATTTACCTGGCTGCAGGTGATTCGCTGTATATTTTCGATAAGGAATGGAATTTTCTCGCCTTGCATGCTGTTTCGGTGCAAAAGATTATTCCTGTTGAAGGCGATCATGTGCAATTGGTCACCCGCGATGCGCTGATCGATTTCAATAAGGGAAAACAAAAAATACTCATTTCAGATCTGCGTACGGGTATCGATATGATCTCGGACGGTGTGTACGATGCGCGCAGCAAAACAACCATGCTTGCAAGTTGGGGCAGAGGAGTGATTCTTCATTCAGAAAAGGGTACTCTCTTTTTTGATCGTCGCTTTGGGATGCGGAGTGATCGCTTGTACACGGTTTTTATTGATAACAAGCAACGCATCTGGTATTGCACAGATGGTGGCGGTGTACAGGTACTCACTGCGCCTTCCATCGAAAATTTTTCGGAGTCGGCCGGACTCAGTGTTCCTTACATCATGGAAATTGCGGAAGTCGATCAGGAATTGTGGGTGGGAACGCGTGGTGGTGGTATGTTTCGCAGGACAAAAAATACGGATGTTCCCTTCGAAAAAATCAGCGAACAAAGCGGATTGAAAAGTGATTATGTGTACGCCATCCATCAAACCGCTTCAGGTGAAGTATGGATCGGTACACACCGCGATGGTTTGTTCATTCGCCGCAACGGTAAATTTATTCATCACGACGCGAAATCAGGTTTTTATTCCAATACCGTTTGGGGAATAGAAAGCGATGCATCCGGAAAAGTGTACCTCGCTACTTTTGCAGGATTGGTGGTTTGGGATGGTGCTTCCTTCAATCTCTATACCACCGATCACGGATTACCGGGTAATCGTATTTACAGCATCGCCATTGACAATAAGGGCGAAGTTTGGTTGGGAACATCTGCAGGACTGGCCTGTTATCACCGCGATGGGAAAATAGATGCCTATACACGCAGCGATGGTTTGCCGGATGATATCGTTTGGGATATTGAACCAGCAGCTGACGGATTATGGCTGGCAACGCACGGTGGTATCTGTCGCTTCGAGAATGGTTTGTTCACAGTTTGGAATGTGAGTCATGGTTTATCGACAAACATGGTTTGGGCACTCAAATGGAGCAACGATCAATTATGGGCAGGTACCGAAAAAGGGATACAGTGTTTTTCGCTGGTGCAATCGCAACTAAATCTCAGCAGGACACTCGGTTTTTCAGATGGATTTACCGGGAATGATGTTACACCCGCTTCCATTTATTTGCAGAAGAATGGAAAAATTCTTTTTGGTACATCACGGCAATTGGTGGAATACGATCCCGCTTACGATACCACCGGAAAAGAACCCGCATTGAAACCGCTCTTGCTCGGACTCGAATTATTTTACCGCACTTACGATTTTACTGCATCCCGAGATTCCGTTCCTGTTTTCGGATCGCTTCCCAAGGGAATGGTGTTTGCGCACGATCAAAATACCATCACGCTTTCTTATTTATCGGTAGATGTGCTTTCAAGCGGTGCACTATCGTATCGTATCGAATTAGATCAGGATAATGAAAAGATCAGCTCCCAGATCAGTAATCAGCCGAAAGTAACATTTACCAATCTTGCTCCCGGAAACTACAAGATCAGTATATCTGCTTCTTCTGATGGAGAAGTGTGGTCGGAACCTGCGCAGTGGTCGTTTGCTATTCTTCCTCCCTTTTGGCAGACCTGGTGGTTCCGGATTTTGTTTCTTTTTGTGGCAGGAGGATTGGTGTGGTTGTTCATTCTGTTCCGCACCCGCGCATTGCGGAAAAGTCAGAAACGTCTCGAAGGATTGGTAAAAGAACGCACAGCAGAGATCACACTCAAAAACGATATGCTGGAAGAGAAGAACAAGGAGATTCTCGATTCTATGACCTACGCTCGGAGAATTCAGAATGCATTGTTTGCTTCCGACGAATTGCTCTCGCGTTCGCTCAATGAGTTTTTCCTGTTTTACCGACCCCGCGAAGCAGTAAGTGGTGATTTTTACTGGGCCTCACAAGTGGTCGATAATAACGAAGAACGTTTTTTGATTTGTGTAGCAGATTGTACAGGACATGGTGTTCCCGGTGCTTTTATGAGTTTGATCAGTATTACATTTCTCAATGAAGCCATCCGCGAACGGAAAATAACATCGCCCGGCAGTGTACTTAATCATGTGCGCGAAGACATCATCCGTGCGCTTGATCAGGAAGGAAAAAACGAATCGCGCGACGGAATGGATGCGGTATTGTTATCCTTCAGCAAAGATTTACGCAATGTTCGATTTGCACTTTCCAATAATCCGCTTTGGATCATTCGTCGTGGTGAACTCATCGAAATAAAACCCGATAAAATGCCCGTTGGTCCGCATTTGGGTGTGATGAAAGTTTTCACTCAACACGAAATGCAACTCGAATCCGGTGATCAACTTTTTCTCTTCACCGATGGTTACGCCGATCAGTTTGGCGGACCGAAAGGAAAAAAATTCAAATATGCTCAATTCTCCGAACTCCTCAAACGCATCGCCTCCCTTCCCGCAGAACAACAGAAATCGGAACTCGAACATGCGCTTTTCAATTGGAAATCCGGTTTGGAACAGAATGATGATATTCTTGTTGTTGGGATTAAAGTGTAAAATGTGCGAATGTACGAATGTGCGAATGCGGGAATGTGTGAATTTAAGTATGAAGGAATAGGGGAATGTGCGAATGCGGGAATATGCTAATGAAGGAATCTGCGAATGCGAGAATATGCGAATGAAGGAATGAAGGAATGTGCGAATTCGGGAATATGCGAATGAAGGAATGAAGGAATGGGGCAATGAAGGAATGGGGGAATGTGCTAATATGCGAATGGGATAAATCCGCCTTCGCTAAAGCTACGCCGGATTAAATGTGCGAATGGATACTGCTCGCGATGAGATTCGTGTCTTTACCAAGTTGATTAGATCGTTCAATTTGAAAACCTATCTCCTAGCTAGACAATCCATTCCCCCATTAAAACACTCGCACATTAATAAGAACTTCTTTTGAAAACGCATCCCCTCGATAGCACAAAACCATTCACACATTTACACATTAAACCACTCGCACATTCGCACATTAAGCCTTTCGCACACTCACACTCACACTCACACTAACACATTGCACCCCACCTCTTACATTCTATTTTTCGAAGTCTTAATCGCCGCAGAAAGAATCCTCTGAATCTCATCCAGCAAACACACCATATCATCCAACTGAATATCCGGATAAACCCGTTGAATGACTTTGATCCAGAAAATTGTTTCAAATGATTCTTTCGAAGAGATCTTAAGCTTGTGTACAAAATCACGCCTACTCTCAGCCCCCTGCGCTTCCCAGATATTTGCGCCAATAGAAGTACCGCTTTTCACAAATTGAGAACTCAATTCATACGCACGCCTCTCCTTGAGCAACATTGAAGCATTCACCACCAAAACAGCAAAATCAAGACTTTTCTCTTGCCAAGGATTATAGGATTTCATACAACAGAAATTAAAAACCCTCAAACCAACGCAACCCAAGCAAAATCACCCAACCAATTTTACACCCAGATTACATTTCGGTCATAAATCCCTAAATTGCAACCCTTTAAAACCTAAAAAAATAATCACTCCATCCCTCATCCTCATTCGTTCATTCCAAAATACCCCGATTGAATACAAATCTCCCCATGAAGCACAATCCATTAGCCCATTAGAACATTAAAAAGATCCCCTATTGAAAACCCATCTGCTTGCGTAGTACAATCCATTCGCACACTAGCACATTAACACATTCCCACATTCATTACCTTTACCCAATGAAAACCTCCGGCTTCACCTTCATCCGCAACGCCATTATCTACGACTATCCCATCGTAGAAGCCATCAAATCTATTCTGCCTCTATGCGATGAAGTAGTAGTAGCAGTAGGAAAATCAGAAGATGATACACTTGGACTGATCAAAGGAATTGTATCGGAGAAAATACGGATTTTAGAAACCGTTTGGGACGATTCACTGCGCGAGGGTGGACGTGTACTGGCGGAAGAGACGAACAAGGCCTATGCCGCAATTGCAAAGGATGCCGATTGGGCGATATATATACAGGGAGATGAAGTATTGCACGAAGCCTTTATCGAAAATATACGCGCTGCCATGCTAAGGTTTAAGGACGATGAAAGGGTGGACGGTTTATTGCTGAATTACCTGCATTTTTATGGTTCTTACGATTATGTAGGCAGTTCTCCCAATTGGTACCGCAAGGAAATTCGTGTGGTACGCAACCGGAGTTCCATTTATTCCTACCGCGATGCACAAGGTTTCCGCAAGGGAGAGGATGAGAAATTAAGTGTGATTCCTGTTGATGCCTGGATGTACCATTACGGTTGGGTGAAAGATCCGCGGGCGATGCAGAAGAAGCAGGAGGAATTCAATAAGCTCTGGCACGATGATGCCTGGGTGAAACAGCATGTAGTAAAAGCCGATGCTTTCGACTACGGCGCTCATGTGCGCGAATTGCGTCGCTTTACGGGCAAACATCCTGTCATAATGCAGGAACGTATCGCTGCAAAAAACTGGACGTTCGATCACGATATTTCCATGAACAAAAAAACGATGAAGGACCGTTTTAAACAGTTTGTGCTGGATCAGTTTGGTTGGGATATTAGTTATAAGAATTATCGGGTATTGAAGAGGTGAACGGTGAAATGTAAACGTTGAATGGTGAACAGTACTCCATGTAGGATCTTGCCCTGGATGTCTTTGTTCGCTTTGGTTTCACAGATGGATGGAAGTAGGAAAGTGTTTCCGGTTATTCATTCTTGATCTTCGATTACTTTTCACCATTCTCGTTTGACCGAACCGTTATCTCCACACATAATTTGGTCTGCAAATGATTTTTGGATTTGGTAGTTTGCGCGCATGGACAAGATGTGTATTACGATCAGGCCCGTGCGCAGTGGCGGGGAGAATTTTCTGGGATTGTTTTTCCCCTTCAGTGAAGTAATAAATATAAAATTGCGACGATTGCATTGCAGATGGAGCAGGAGCAATCGTTGTTGGGTCTTGCCTCATTCCAATAGCAACAGAGCAATTGTAGTGCGCGAACTGGAGCCGATCGCCCTTCTGAAATGGGAAGGATTTGGTGATGAAAATACGCGATCATTGCCTACTTTACCTCGTTTGGAGGATCAACAGGAGCAACAGATCCTGAAATTTACCGAGGCTTTGCGAGCAGAGCGCTATGCAGTCAATACGATTGCCACCTATACCGATGCTTTGCGTGTTTTTCTTCGATTTTTTTCTGATTCGGATCCTTCCGACATCACAGAAGAGGATGTGCAGCGTTTTAATGTCGATTACATTTTAGGAAATGGGTATTCTGCTTCGTATCAGAACCAGGTGATCAATGCGATTAAGTTGTTTTTTGTTCGCATCGAAAAGCGCCGGATCGAACCTGAAATTTTGCTCCGTCCACGACGCGCAAAACCATTGCCGAATGTGTTGAGTATGGAAGAAGTAAAGCAAGTACTTGAAGCTTCACACAACATCAAGCACAGAGCTATGCTAAGTATGATTTATGCCTGCGGATTGCGTTGTGGAGAGTTATTGGCATTGAATATGGAATCTATTGACCGCAAACGAAAGATTGTGTTTTTGAAGGGAGGAAAGGGAAATAAGGACAGAATAGTTCCTTTAAGCTCTAAAATTGAAGTCCTATTAACTGAGTACTTACAACAGTTTAAACCTAAAATCTATTTGTTTGAAGGCGAAAAGAAAGGTGAAAAATACAGTTCCCGGAGTCTTCAGCAGGTACTAAAGCAATCGCTACGCAAGGCAGGGGTACAAAAGCCGGCGACTTTACATTGGTTAAGACATAGTTTTGCGACTCACTTGCTAGAAGGAGGTACAGATTTGAGGTATATTCAGGAACTTTTGGGACACAACAGCAGTAAAACCACGGAAATTTATACCCATGTCAGTACTCAATCCATTAAAAAGATCATATCACCTTTTGATAAGTTGTGATTTTTTTTATATTCGAATAAGCGCTACACCGTAGCGCATATCTCTGGGAAATTCCCGAGCTATGCGCTACGGAGTGGCGCATATAAATGAGTTATATGCTATTTTAGAAAGACACACAGCAAACAATGACAGACAACAATTTTGACATAAAAATATTAGACCTTCATTGGATAAAGGACGTTGACGACCCAACAGACCTTTGTGCACACGGACACGTTTTTGTAAAAATTGGAAACGAAGTTGTTGCAGACAAAGACAGTTTAGACGTGACAGTAAGTGCAACAGCTTTGTATTTAATGCGGACACTAAAAGAAAATTATAAAAAAGACGACTACGCAAGTCAATTACTTCCTTGTTGCGGACACTTTATAATCGCAGACGATGAAAAAGACTTTGTAAATATTTGTGGTTGCCCAAGCGGAATTGATTGGACAATTATTCATACAGACGACAATAAAATTAAGCACATAACTGACAGCGGACAAGAAGCAACTATTGACAAAGACGCTTATAAAAAAACAGTTCTGAACTTCGCAGACCAAGTTGAGAATTTTTATAAAACAAGTTTGCCAAAGACCATTCCAACAGACGACTTTGACAAAAAAGGTTACTTGACATTTTGGAAAGAATGGCGACAATTACGAGACGAATGGAAATAAAAACAGCATATAACAGCACCTACCCAAAAGGCGGGGTTTCGTGTTCCAAAGACAGTTTTGTGGTTAATGGAAGTTTAGTTTTTCAAATCAAGTTTTGTGGTAAAAGTCCCGCCCTTCGGGTAGCTGCAAACCGTTAGCGGTAATTATAAATAACAACTATGACAAAAATATTTTTCATACTAGTTTTTCCTCTGACCTTTATCACTGAATTGGGACAATGCCAAACACTTGATTCCCTAAAGAAACAAAATCCTTTGAATGATGATGCCTACCTGCACCCTGTAGACTGCATAACACCCTATACTCTTAAAAAGGGGGAAT
>JBKBUQ010000067.1:0-15098 GCA_046289975.1 Flavobacteriales bacterium
ACTCTTTTTTAATAGAGCCATTAAGAGAAATATCATCAAACCGAAAACCAGTTTGTTTGGATGCCGATGAAACGCAAATACTCAAAACAGAAAACAACACTACTAAAAAAACAAACAGCACATTTTTCATATAGCAAATCATTTATCAATCAAATTGAAAAATTATCACGAAAGATATATCTTTGTTCATCTTTCATGTTAATACTATTTCCAAAATTAACAAGGAAAAATTACTCCCTCCCCTCCAACTCTCTCACCCTTTTCTCCAATTACAACAACATCTGCAATAATGTTTCGTTTTCTTTCTTCAGCTCAATGATGTAGAGGGTATTCTCCTCCACCGTTTGCAACAAGGCCTTATCCATTTCGGCCACATCGTAATGCCCGGATTTAATGATTTCCATTGCAGAACGGAAATTAGGTAAATGACCATATTGTTTGATGTAACGCTCCAGTTCACTGATTGGACGAAGTTGATAATTCTGCTCAAAAACAAAATCACACCAACTGCTGGTCTCTACCAAAATCCGGCATGCGCGTATAGTGCCTACTACATCCAATTTGTAAGAGGGAGTTAAAACTCCTATTCCTACAAATCCGGTATTATTGCCGTTGATAACGGTATTGTAGGCATTGTTTGCATCCGATTGCACAAACAAGGTATTCGTGGCATAAATCGTATTGTTGGTTCCGGTATTCTGATCTGCACCTCCCAGAAAAATAGAGCTGGTTCCTATTTTGAGAGTACCCGTTACAATTGCTGAACCTTCCACATGCAATGCCTGAACCGGTGAAGTGGTATTGATCCCAACCCGAATGTTGTTCTCACAAGGAATCCCTCCTGCATATAGAATGTTCGCACTGTTCTTCCAAGTGGGAATACTATTGCCATTGTTGTCAGGTAAACAAAGCAGCGAATAAAACGCAGGACCCATCATTTCAAAACTTCTGCTCTCCAGATTCCCTTGAGCATCCACACCTATTAATCCACCTGACCCTGCCAATTGTGGTAAGCGTACCACACCATCAAAACTGGTATTTCCCACTACATGCAATTTGTACTGCGGGGCGTTGGTTCCTATCCCTACATTGGTGGCATTTCCGTAATTAAAAATGGTATGCGAGCTCGCTCCGTTGCTCTGTATGTACAATGGTGCGCCCATTCCGCAAATATCGTTTCGGCTGTTGGGGTCGTTGTTGTCGATACCCTTAAACCGTAAACTCTCCGATAAACTGAATTGTTTTCCGCCCTTTACCGTATCGGCGTAAACGAGTTGCACCACTTCTATAGCCGTTGCAGATATTTTACCGCTCGCAAAAAAATTACCGGCCACACTCATCTGGTAATTGGGTACTATTAATCCGCCCACCGAAACAGGCAGTCCTGTCGTGGTTACCCCATTCTGTACCGACCATCCGCTGTTGTTGAGCAAACCGATACTCCCCCAGGTGCCGTTACCCAAAAGTACCTGTGAGGGGTTTCCAGAAAAATTAAGGCGGGATGCCGTACCCAAATTGCTGATGACCATAATTCCTTTAGTGGTATCGGTTAAAGAATGGAAGGTATATCCACCTGCAGCATTTATACTAAACCGATTGATATTATTTGTCCGAAAAAACAAAGAGGAATTATTAATTGTCCCCAAAAATTCAGAAGAGGAAACAGAATTCCCATTCAGCGACCATTTCTGTCCGGATTGTGCATTAGCCTCATGTGCAAAGAGTAGCACCATACCACTAAATAGAACATTTTTCATGCCTGAATCAATTTCAGACAGCAAAATCTAAAAAAAAAAAATGAATTCGCAAAATATTAGGCGAAAATAAGTTACAAAAATGAGGCAATTTTTACATCTCTAAGATTACATGAATACTCGTTCTGATAATGTTTATTCGTTACTCTCACCTTCGCAAAAACAACCCTGCTTTTCTGGTATAGACCAACTAGCCGGGAAAACAGTCTGCGCATGCCCGTAATGGTTTAATGATAGAGAATTTTCAGTGAAAGAAATTTTTTTTCAACCCCATTCACTTTTCACCGTTCACCATTCATGAAAATTGTATATCTTTTAAAACCAAACCTAAATCTATGAGAACGATTCTAACCCTAATGTTGCTTTTTGCGGTGCAAGGAGCAATAGCGCAAACCACGGTGAAATTTGCCGCCAAATCCGGCGATGCGGAATTGGATCTTACGCTGAGTGATATGAATACAACGGCAACGGCAGATTTTAGTGTTTTTAAGAGCGAGATGAAGCTGACGTACAATGTCACCGACCATAAAATAGAGGACCTGCGCATTCGTGTAAAAATGGCGCCGGCTGATATTTACATGACCCTTGAGCTGGCTCGATTAAGCGGAAAAAGCGTAGATCAGGTGGTAAAAGTGTACGAAGCCAATCGTGATAAAGGCTGGGGCGTTATTGCCAAGGAACTGGGTATCAAACCCGGGTCGAAAGAGTTTCATGAACTGAAGGGCAATGCCAAAAACAAGAATGAAAAAGTGAAGGGCAAAGGCAACTCCGGCAATAAGGGCAAAGGACCAAAATCCAAAGAAGGAGCCGCTCCTGCACCCAATAACGGCGCAGCACCCGGGAAAAAGAAATAAAGTCGGGCTTCGACTCCCCGACGCTTACGGTCGGGGCGGGTAGGGTCGGGGCGGGCCGCTCAGCCCTCGGTGAAGATGTAATAGCCGGGATAGGCCGATTAACCCTTGTCGAGAACGAACTTATTCGCTACACCGGTTGTTTAGGATACAATGATGTTGCTACAATATTCCTAATTTTGAAGCAGCTAATTTTGTTTCACTCAAAAACACTTACAATATGTATCCCCCCGAACTGGTTGCCCCAATGAAAAAAGAGCTTGTAGATGCAGGCTTTAAAGAACTCCTGAATGCAGGAGATGTCGACAACGAAATGAAAAACAGCGGTACCACATTAGTGGTTGTAAATTCCGTTTGCGGCTGTGCTGCCGGAGCTGCTCGTCCCGGTGTTCGTAAGGCTATTCAGAACGCTAAAGTTCCCGCTCATCTTACCACTGTTTTTGCCGGTGTAGATCGTGATGCTGTAGAACAGGCTCGTCGTTATATGCTGCCTTATCCTCCATCCTCACCTTGCATCGCTTTGTTCAAAGACGGAAAGCTGGTACATTTTCTCGAGCGTCACCACATTGAGGGACGCAGTGCAGATATGATTGCAGAAAACCTGCAGGCTGCGTTTGATGAGTTTTGTTAACGTTTATTATCTAAAAACAAAAATCCCCAAAGCGATTCGGGGATTTTTGCTTTTTGATAGTTTATTTTTAATCCATTAGGACCATTAGTGGTCGTACAACCTTCATTCCTTTGCGCTGGCGATAGGTCTTTAATCCCTGAATCAGCCAGTCATTAAACCCTTGTATTTCTCCGTGCGTTTGAAAACTCGCTTTCCCATTGAGCATTTCTTCATTGGCATCCAACAACACATAAAGCGGCTGAGAACTTTCTCCGTAGCGTTTCACTTCCATATCGGCCCATTTTTGACCAACATTTCTGAATTGTTTGCTAGCCGGATCGGAAGGATCGAGTTTGGTGCGTTCATCGACATGCAGAGAGATCACAACCACAGAATCGCGGAGTAAGCGCAGATTTTTTTCGTCGGACCAAACCTTCTGTTCCATTTTACGGCAGTTTTCGCAACCGTAACCGGTAAAGTCAATCATTGCAGGTAATCCCTTTTCACGCGCATATTCCATACCGTGATGATAATCGTGAAACGTAATCAACTGATGAGGCCCGTATGCAGCATGCTCAGGCAGTCCTCCGTCTTCACCACCTCCACCTTCGGGAGCACGATTTCCAACTCCGTAAGGAGATTCAGAATACTCCAGAGGAGGGGCAATTCCTGCCAGCAAATTTACAGGTGCGCCCCACATTCCGGGAATGATGTACACCATGAAGGAGAAAACAAAAACTGCCATTAGTACGCGACCGGTAGAAATTTTCTCGGAAACAGAATCATGCGATAAACGAAATGCGCCGATGAGGTACAATCCCCACATAAACAATACACCGGCAAAGAGAGCGAGGAACAATTCGCGTTCGAGTAAATGCGATTGATAAACAAGATCTGCCTTTGAAAGAAATTTCAATGACAAAGCAAGTTCAATAAATCCTAAACTAACTTTTACCGTATTGAGCCAACCTCCCGAAGAGGGCATATTGTTGAGGAATCCAGGGAAAATTGCAAAAAGTGTAAACGGAAGCGCGATGGCTAACGAGAATCCGAACATACCGAAAATCGGCCCCATAATTCCTTTGGAAACGGATTCTACCAAGAGTGAGCCCACAATGGGTCCAGTACAGGAAAACGAAACCAACGCGAGCGTAAAGGCCATAAAAAAGATACCGAGAAATCCGCCCTTATCAGCGTTTTTATCAGCAGCATTTACCCAGGAAGAAGGAAGCACAATTTCGAATGCACCAAGAAAAGAAATAGCAAACAAAACTAAAACCGCAAAGAAGATGAGGTTAAAGAAGAGAGAAGTCGACATCTCATTTAATGCCGTGGGACCAAAAATACTGGTGATGAGCAATCCGATAACGACATAAATAACAATGATGGAAATACCATATAGAATGGCATTGCTGATTGCCTTTTTTCGGTCTTTACTCGACTTCAAAAAGAAGCTCACCGTCATAGGAATCATTGGAAACACACAAGGCGTAAGCAAGGCTGCAAATCCGCTTAAAAACGCAATGAGGAAAATGCCCAGGTAAGATTGATCGGATTCTGCTGTAGAAATATTTTCTGCTTCACTGAGATTAACATCTGCAGTAAGCAATTCGCTCAGCTTCGCTTTTTTATCATCTGAAACAGCGATGTAATCGATGGCAAGCGGCACTTCCGCAAGAACGGCTTCATCGGTAGTAGTGACCTTGATTTTTTGCGTAAAAAAAGCATCGTTTTTCACCACTACAAACTCACCGAATTTTTTTGAGAGAAAGCTCTCTGTTTCCGCCACCTGAAGATCACCGTTCGATTCAATTCCTTCAGGAAACGAAAACGTGATTTTTACTGTTCCGGAACGCTGATCGTTAATGACTTTCCATCCTTCATCACCTTGTGGTTTAATGATGATCTCGTATTCTGAATTATTGAATTTTTTGGAATAGATTTTCCAACCTACTGGAGAAATCACTCCGGAAGTGTCTGCACTTACCTGAGTCGTTTCCTTTTCGTTGTCATCGTTCTCCAGTTTTTCATTGGTAACAGTTGTTGTTCCGCAATCTGCGCCTTTAATTTTAAAGGAAAAAGGAACGTAGGCAGGAGGCAAACATTTACTGTCGTCGCACTGCATAAATTCGACCTCTCCGCTAATTTCGAAGTCGGTCTTGGAAAGCACTTTTATCTTTTGTTTGAAAATCGCTTTCTTTTCAAAGATGTTGTAAGTATCGCCAAAGCCGTCCATATACTTCGACTTGTACTTTCCCTCGCTCACTTTACCATCACGTTTGTATCCATTGCTTTCCTTAAAGGTGAAGGAAGAAGGAATCGGACCGTTATCATTGGGTTGAGTTTGCGAATAGATGTACCAACCGTCGGCAATGGTCACAGTGAAAATAAGTTCAGCCTCGCAACCGTTTTGTTTCAGCTCTGTTGTCCAGGTCACATTATCGAACTTCTGTGCATCCGCGTTAAAGAGCGACTGCATGGCCAATAATGCTGTAAAAAGCAATTGTTTCATGGGTACATTTTTTCCGGTTTCAAACTTAGGGAATTCCTAGTGGCCGAAGCGTGACAGAAATTACTCACTATCAACAATGGCGCAACGGGTAGCAACAGGAACTTCCACCAAATCAGGCAGCTCAAAATCAGGCCCGAGGGCTTAAATCCTACAAATCTTATCATAACCTTAATTTGTAGCTACAACACAAATATAAAGCGAAAAATTGCCCCGGAACTCCAAAAAATGGCCTCTATCCTTGGAATTCTAAGCCTAATTCCCTGATAGAGTACTGAAGTTTGGTCTTTACGGTTTACAAATTCCCACACATTTTATTAACTGGTCCAATATGCAGCAAGCCAATCCTTCAGCATTAATTATCCTTCCTGATCCGGTCAAAATAGCTTAAATTTGGGAATGGACTGGAAAGCTCATATCGTTTCGGACAAAGATGTTTTGCTTGGGAAACCAACCATAAAAGGCACTCGAATATCTGTTGAACATATCATTAGCCTACTTGCTCAAGGATGGAATGAAAAAGACATCCTTGAAAACTATCCACGTCTCACAAAAGAATCTCTGCAAGCGGTGTTTGTATATATTCAAGACTGTATGAATGACGGATTACTATTTCCGCCAAACAAAAAATCGGCCTGAATACAACCATGAAATTTCTTGCCAATGAGAATTTTCCTTTAAAGAGCATCCTTTATTTAAAAAGGCTAGGTTATGATATAAGTTCAATTGGAACAGATTATCAAGGAATACAAGATTTTCAGGTCATGGAAATTGCTATATCTGAAGAAAGAACAATTTTAACATTCGACAGAGATTATGGTGAATTGATTTTTAAGCATAATCACCGTCCCCAAAAAGGTGTTATTTATCTTAGAATAGATGTTTACACAGCTGAAGAACCCGGGATACTGGTTGAATCATTAATGAAAACTGAAGGGTTTATCCCTGATCATTCACTTACTGTAATTGATTGGTCTATTATTCGTCAGCGAAAATATTAAGGCTTAAAACACAATTTCCTCTTCGGGATTCAGCTTAAACTTTTTACGGAACCACCATACCAGGAGATAGAAAAAGGGCGTGTCAAAAACTGCAATGATCACTTTAAAGATGAAACCGTTGATGAGCAGTGAACCGAAACGATCCCAGGGAATGGATTGCATCCAGCAGAGCACAAAAAGCACAACAAACGTATCTACGAACTGAGAAGGAATGGTAGAAAAGTTATTCCTCAGCCACAAATGTCTGCCATGTGTGCGTTTTTTCCAGAAATGAAAAATGCGGATATCGATGAACTGAGCGATCAGGTAAGCTGCCATTGATGCTGCTACTGCCTGTGCGCTGCTGCCAAACACACTCTTAAACATGGAATCGCTGACCGGTGACCAATCCGTTGCCGGTACCGCTGCTGCAATTCCAATTATCAACAAAACAAAAACCGAAGCGATCAGTCCGGCAAACACCACCATATCTGCCCGACGTCGTCCATAAATTTCAGAAATAATATCGGTGATGAGAAAAGTAACCGGATAGGGAATAATTCCCACACTGATATAAAAAGTGTAATGCGTAATGCTGTGCCAGGTGCCCCCTTCTTCCGCTCCTCCACCTAGAGAGGAAAAGGGTGTCCAGTAAAAAAACTTCTGGAACATGAGATTGCACGCAACCAGTGAGGCAATAAATACTCCTCCCAGCAGAAAATAATACTTCTCTGCTTTTTGTTTGAGTGCTGCTTCCAAAGTACTGCGAATATCGGAAACAGATCAACAAGTCAAAAACAGTAATGCGTCAGGCCACGTAAACATTCACATCATGGATACGGTGGATGGGTATGGTAAGTCCATATTTGAGCACAATTCGTTGCTCGGCAGTGGCCCAAATGGTGGTTTCCACCGCTTTTACACCCTCCTCATCCGAAAAGGTAATGCGGCATTTGTGCTGATTCAAATTTCCAAGCGTAGTGGCAATATAAAGCTTATGACGAAGGGATTTCATTTCCTCAGGACAAGACTTCACTTCCTGTTCCGGAAACCGGAGCGCAGCAATCTTTTCCTTGGGAATCAGAACGGGGTCGGTGCTTTTGCTCATAGTCTCTCGGTTTAGGTTACACCTTAGTATAACACAGCGGAGAGAAAATGGTTTTATCCGGCATACACATTCACATCATGAATGCGATGAATGGGAATGGTCATTCCGTGTTTCAGAACAATGTTCTTTTCGCCGGTAGCCCAAATGGTGGTTTCTACCACCTTCATGCCTTCATCGTCCGAAAACGTAATGCGGCATTTGTGGTGATCCATATTTCCAAGGGTGGTGGCCTGTGTAAGCTTTTCAAAAAGTGCTTTGCGTTCTTCAGCGCTCAAATGAACTTCCTGAGAAGGGAAACGGAGGGATGCGATTTGCTCTTTGGGAATGAGTACGGGAGTAGCAGTTGAACTCATGGCTTTACTGGTTTTGTAAAATGTTTTTACGAAGACTTTTTGAAATAGTTATAGTCCGGGATTAGATTTCTGCCGAAATTTCCAGAACCTCAACCGTTTCAGGATGAACCTTATACCGTTCATCAATCCGATGGCCGACCACCCACAAAATCTGATCGCCCGAACAAAGCACCCAGGCCTGTTCCTTTTCTACCAGCGATAGTTTAAGGTCGATAAAGAAATCAGAAAGTTTCTTTCTTCCTTTCATCCCGAGCGGAATAAAACTATCACCCTTGTGCCAGCGACGCAATGCAAGCGGAAATTCAATTCGCGATGCATCGAGTAGCGCATGAAAAGGCGATGTTGGAATTTCGCCAGTGTATTTTTTTCGGTGTATTGTTAAACGAATCGGCTCCTGTATATTATCGGCTCCCTCTACAATTTCATAGATCTGTAAATCTTCGGGAGTAATGCGCGTTACCACCACTACTCCCCTGCTCAGAACAGCACGATGTGTGGATGAAAAAAACTTTTTTCCGCTGTTGTTCTGATGATGATCGAGCAACTGACGAATGACAGGATAACGAAATCCAAATCCACGCATCAGTTCAAACAACATCAATCGGGGCACAGGACTTTTCATCACATCGTCCATTAAAAATTCATAACCGAATTCGTTTTTTTGGAGAATGCGGCGACGTTCGTCTTCCATGTGAAGTTTGTAATACGCATTCACATCAGCCAGGCGATCCATTGCTTCACCAATCTGCTCAACAGCACCGGAGCGGATGTCCTCTGCAACCGGAATTAGTTCCATGCGTATACGGTTGCGCAAATAATCGGAAGAAGTATTGGAACTATCTTCCACCCATTTGAGTTGGGTATCGTTTGCAAATCCTTCAATTTCCCGGCGATGAAAAGGCAGTAGCGGACGAAAAAGTGTACCTTCAAGAATTCGCATTCCGCTTAATCCTTCAATGCCTGATCCGCGCAGCAAATTGATAAAAAATGTTTCAGCCTGATCGTTGCGGTGATGCGCGGTAACCAATTGCGAATAGCGCTGTGTACGCATCAGCTCGCGAAACCAGTCGTAACGCAATTCGCGCGCGGCCATCTGAATGGAAAGGTGATTCGTACTTGCATAGGAAAGCGTATCAAACGAGCGCACCAAACATTCCACATCGTAACGCGAAGACAATTGCTTTACAAACGATTCATCCCGCTCCGATTCTTCTCCGCGCAATTGGAAATTACAATGCACGATGGTAAAATTTAGTCGCGATCGAAAGAACAGATCAGCGAGAACTACGCTATCCACACCTCCACTTACGGCCAGCAGAAAATGTTGCTCTTCCAGATGAGGAAGTGCTTCATCAATTACTTTGCGAAATGCTTTTTCGAGTGTATGCATAGCTCCTCCTCAGGACGATGCGTTCACGGCTTTAATCATTGCTTCGGCCTTGAGCAGACATTCGTCGTACTCCCTTTCCGGATCGGATGCTGCCGTGATGGCGCTGCCTACTGAAAAGGAAAGATAGCGTTTTTGACGATCATAAAAAAGTGAACGGATCACCACATTGAGATCACAATCGCCGTTGGCTTGTTTGTACCCAACAGATCCCGAATACCATCCGCGACGCAATTGTTCGTAACGGGCAATAAGTTCCATTGCTTTCACCTTGGGAGCGCCTGTCATGGATCCCATCGGAAAAGCAGCTTTCAGTATATCGTAAGTGTTAACTCCTTCACGTAACTCACAGGAAATCGTGGAAATCATCTGATGCACGGTTGGAAAAGTGTACACTTCCATGAGTTCGTCCACCCTAACACTCGAGCGGAGGGCAATGCGCGAAAGGTCATTGCGAACAAGATCTACGATCATTACGTTTTCACTTCGTTCTTTCGAATCATTGCGCAATTGTTCACGCAGCACTTCATCTTCTTCCTGCGATTTTCCTCTGCGAATTGTGCCTTTAATGGGTTGCGACAGTAAGCGATCACCCTTGCGATGTACAAAACGCTCAGGACTTCCGCAGAGTAAAAATTGTTCCTCCCTCCGCAAAAAAGCAGAAAAAGGAGCCCGGGTAATTGAATACAAATTGGCAAATACCACAAAAGGATCAACATTCACCTCCTCCGCAAAAAACTCCATACAAAAATTCACTTCGTAAATATCTCCCTTACGAATATGTTCCTGCAAACTCAAAACAGATTGCAGGTATTCTTCCTTGCTGATGCGACAGCGAAAATTTATTTTATTCTGCTTTTCTATTGCAGGAACTAAAAAATCACCAAGCGGTGGTAAAGCAATACTCGTTGCAGGATGCATCCACATAATAGAAGGGACATCCATTCCCTCTTCTGATCCGCACTGAATATTTTCAAAAGCCGTGTTCAGTTCGTAAGCAAGTGCAAGTACAATATCTCCTTCCGGAATTTTTTCCACCGGACCACTTTCCCATTTATTTCCGCTGTAAAAAACAGGCTTTGCATCAGGACCACAATTCAGCAGTAAAAAATTTCCTTCACTAAAGGAAAGTTGTGCAAACCATTCGGAAAAAGAGGAAACAGACTCCATCATGATTGCATCGCCAGATCGCGCAGGCATTCTACCCAGGTGGAATGATCGTTCAGACTATTTACCAATTGCAGATGTTCGCCGCCGTGTTCTTCAAACATTTCCTTGTAGGCTTCACCGATCTCAACGGTGGTTTCGAGACAATCTGCCACAAATGCCGGAGAGAAAACGAGCAAGCGTTTCACTCCGTTTTTTGCGAGTTGCTCAATGGTTTTATCGGCATAAGGCTCCAGCCAGGGATCCCGTCCGAGTCGCGATTGGAAAACTACGGTGTATTCGGAAATATTCAATCCTTCAGCAATACGTTTTGCAGTATTGTAACAGGTGGCTTTGTAGCAGAATTTATTTTCGTCGGAGATGCCTTCTTCGCAATGGTGGTCCTTACACGGACGATTATCGAAATACACTTTATCCACATGCCGCTCGGGAACACCGTGAAAGGAGAAAACTACATGATCGTACGATTTTAAATCGTGTTCACGTCCGCGCTCTACAAAAGCCTGAATGTATTTAGGATGATCGTAATACTGACTGATCATTTTGATTTCAGGAATCACCCACCATTTGCTGATGATCTGCATCGCTTTTTCGAGAGAAGATCCTGTTGTAGATGATGCATTCTGCGGATACAGCGGAAGAATGATAATACGATCGTAATTGGCGCGACTCATTTTTTCCAGTACACTTTGCATGGATGGATTTTGATAACGCATCGCAAACTCAACCGTATAATTTTCAGGAAGGATTTTTTGCAGATCATCCTTCACCTTTAACCCATGCAACAACAAAGGCGATCCCTGAGGCGTCCATAGTTTTCTATATTCCTTCGCCGACTTCGGCGCACGAAAAGGAGCAATGATCAAGTTCACCAGCATCCATCGTCCAATGGGATTGATATCGATGACGCGCCCGTCCATGAGAAACTCTCTTAGGTACTTCCGTACATCAGAAGTTTTGGTGGAATCGGGGGTGCCGAGGTTGAGGAGGAGGATCGCTGTTTTTTTGGGGGTCATTTGGGTAATTGGGTAATTGGGTAATTGGGTAATTGGGTAATTGGGTAATTTATTTTTTTCGTTTTCTATTTCCAAAAAAAGGCTGATAAAAATCTATTTATTCTTCGATTTTGATCTTAAAAATTTCATGTATCCATTGATTGTTTTTTTGCAGTCGACAACTTTTTCTTTTATCTGTACAAACTGCTCCTCAGAAATAAATTCTTCATCTTTACAAACATACAAGTGATCCAAAAGTTCAGTTAATGACCCCCTTGCGTTGGAGCAAAACTTTGCTGCGTCGATAAAATGATACCTTCCGTAACCCTCAGCGAGGTTGGCGGAGACAGATCTTGATGAACGAATAAGTTGGTCTGTAAGCCGAAATTTCTCTTCTGTCGGTAAACTCCTTGACATACGCGAAACCTCAATACGCAATGCTCTAGATTTTGCCCAGGCATTTAAACTTTCAAGATCCTTATTACCAAAAAAATCTTCATCTGTAGACATATACTTGAAGTTTTTCTTATTTATCTTTATTTAAAGTCTGCACAGTTAAAATCAACGCTAGTCGAACGACAACCCCCTAGCCCAGACCCTAATTACCCCATTACCCAGCCCCTTATTAACTTCTCAGGCACTGAGTGTCTTAGTGGTTAAAGAAATCAAATATGAAGTGCCCGTTTTCCGGTTGCATCCAAGGCCGCTTCCTTAAGCGCTTCGGTGAAGGTGGGGTGTGCGTGGCAGATGCGTGCGATGTCTTCGGCGGAGGCGCGGTATTCCATGGCTACAACGGCTTCCATGATCATATCGGCTGCGCGTGGACCGATCATGTGTACGCCGAGTACTTCGTCGGTTTCTTCATCGGCAATCACTTTTACCAATCCGTCGAGATCCATGCTTGCACGGGCGCGACCGCTGGCTTTGAAGGGGAATTGTCCGATCTTGATTTTACGTCCCGCTTTTTTTAGTTCTTCTTCGGTCTGACCAACCGCTGCAACTTCGGGCCAGGTATAAACTACTCCGGGAATGAGATTGTAATTCATATGCGGTTTTTGTCCGGCCATGTATTCGCCAACGAACACGCCTTCTTCTTCGGCCTTGTGAGCAAGCATTGCACCGCGTACTACATCGCCAATGGCGTAAATGTTCGGTACATTGGTTTGCAAATGATCATCCACATGCACGCGACCGCGTTCGTCGAGTTTTACACCCGCTTTTTCGAGTCCGAGGTTATCGGTATACGGACGGCGTCCTACTGACACGAGACAGTAATCGCCTTTGAATTCGACTTTTTGTCCTTTGGCGTCTTCTGCTGTTACGGTAGCTTCTTTTGCGCTGCCTTTAACGCTAAGAACTTTATGCTGGAAATAAAATTCGAATCCGAGTTTTTTCAGTGACTTCTGCAGTTCTTTACCCATAGTGCCATCCATGGTGCTGATGATGGAAGGAGCGTATTCGATTACAGAAACTTTTGCGCCGAGACGCGCATATACCGAACCCAGTTCAAGTCCGATCACCCCGCCACCGATAACGATCAGGTGCTTGGGAACTTCGTTCAGGTTCAAGGCTTCGGTAGAAGTGATCACACGCTTCTTGTCGATTTCCATTCCGGGGAATGCGGAAGGTTTGGAACCGGTAGCGATCACGATTTTTTTTCCTTCGATGGTGGTTACTTTTCCATCATCGCCTTTGATATCTACTTTGGTGTTCGACTGGAAGGAGCCGTGACCGTGGTAAACATCGATCTTGTTTTTCTTCATCAGGAAGCGGATACCATCTACCGTTTGTGAAACCACACCGTTTTTGCGTTCGATCATTTGCTTGAGGTTCACCTTGAGGTCTTTCACATCAATACCGTGCTCCTTGAAGGTGTGACCGGCATTGTGGTAATGTTCCGACGAATCGAGGAGTGCTTTGGAGGGAATACAACCCACATTGAGGCAGGTACCTCCGAGGGAATTGTAGCGTTCAACCAATGCGGTTTTCATTCCGAGTTGCGCACAGCGAATGGCACACACATATCCACCGGGACCGGAACCGATAATAACGACGTCGTAATTGCTCATGATGAAAGGTTTTTATGCAACGAAAGTACGGAATAGGCTGTAATGCGAGAAAATCTTGACTAAACCCTTGTAAATAAGGCTCTTATTGCGGTTCTTTAGGTTAGGTCACGAATAAATTTTTACCAACACGGAGTTGGTTCTACAGGAGAGGGTATCGACGGCTGGTCCTTTTTGCATGAAATAATTCCTATAAACAAGCAAATCCCTGTTATCAAAAATAATCGTTCATGTTTCATGTTGTTAATTTTTAATAAAGGTGCTCGTATAGCATTTGTCGTTTACAATAGTTTTTAGCGTGTAAAATCCCGAGGGGGGCTATTGATACCTATTATATACACTTTGCATCTATTGCTTTACCCACCGTGCGAAATAAATCCCTCCCTTTTCGTCTTGGAGTTTAATGAGGTAATGACCATTGGATATGAAGGCAAGATCTAAATGCGTTTGACTTCCTGTGCTTGCTGCAGATATCACCAGGAGACCGGAAACATCCAGTACCTGAATATCTCCTGTCAAATGATCATGTACAATTGTTAGTCTACCATCTGATGGGTTAGGGAATACCTGCAATGTTGGGGAAGTTTCTGGCTCCTCAAGCGATAAATAGGATTCAACAGCAGGATTTATATCCGCCTGTTGATTACCGCTTTCTTCAGGAGCACGGGGATTCAGACAACCATTTGTTGTGCCATCCAGCAAGGTGATGAAACCGGTATAATCATGAATCCCATTATTGCAGTCAATGAGTTTTAGAATGTAAAAATAAGTGCCATCGCTTAAGCAAGGCGAACCAACATTACATGCCGGCCAACCTTGGTTGCATAATCCGTCCCAAATTCTAAATTCAAAGGAATTGACTACATCCGTTGCAAAATAAACACGCTGGTTATTGTCACGCACTTCAACTTCATAGCGTTTAACTCCTGTTGCCTGAACTCTCCAGGAATCATTATCTCCATCAGAATTTGGAGTTATTACGTTAGGGAGAACAAGCAGTGAGAACGTCTGATCATTGTTCCACAGAAAGCTCTGCGTGGCAAGATTTGCATCACATTTATTGTTCACCTGAACCGAAACCTGATAATCTTTGCAAGGATCTATGAGCAAACGTGTAGCATCACTGAAATCAAAATTGGAAAAAGAAAAACTGCAACAATCAAAATCTGAATCCGCGTAAAAGCATTCCGTTGAGAGGACTTGTCCATTCGAAACATCAGTCAGCGAAATACATACCTTCTCGGTGGATGGGCCAACCACTACATCCATAGAGAATACCATATGCGACTGCTGAATATTACTTAAAGATAAGACAGGG
>JBKBUQ010000068.1:0-14938 GCA_046289975.1 Flavobacteriales bacterium
TTTTCCTGCACTGCCCTTATGGTTTTTTATATATTCTGTCTTCCGCGGGTTAGTTTATTGTTTTGAAACGCTAACACAGAATCGACTCCATCATTGAGCAAATAGGTCTTCATTTGTAAGGCTAATGCATCCGGATCGTTTTTGTAGTCGGTTATTAATTGCGAACAGGCAACCGACCACATCAACGCAATTGTTCCTGCAACATGTGGGGTGGCCATTGAGGTCCCGCTCATATTGCCATAATTGCCATTCATGGTTGTGGAATAAATATTAGTTCCGGGTGCGCCAAGATCGATGGTGGTAGCGCCATAACCTGCAGTAGCTTTGGAATCATCGCTGCGGGTATTAGTAACTGAGATCATCCAATTGCTTGGGCATGCAGTTGGAATATCTCCCTGGGTATCGACATTGTAATTGGCATTTGCAGTAGCTGTTGCCGATAGAATTCCTTCTTTACCCAGTGTGTCGTACATCGCACACCAAATAGGGTAATTGGCAGGGTTTCCAAGATCAACACCAAACGAGGAGTTGGTGGATACAACGAAAGCGCCTTCTGCACCGTTGGTGTTGTTGTACGTGCGACGCATTTTGAGAACATACGAATAGGCAGCAACTACAATGGATTCATTTCCGCTTGAACCTTTGATGGGAAGAATATCAACATCCCAGTTTACGCCGGTAACCCCTGTTGAATTTCCACCTTTGGCTCCAACTGTTCCGGATACGTGGGTGGCATGCGATTCCCAGCTTCCACCTTGAACGTTAGCGTTATTATTGATGGCGTTCCATCCATTTATGTCATCCACATATCCATTGTTGTCATCATCAATGCTGTTTCCCGGAATTTCATCTGGATTTACATAGTAACTAATATCCGGATGATTCAAATCAAAACCACCATCAATGACTGCAACAACGATACGGTCATTTTGAACAGTTAATCCTCCTCTTCCAACCGACCATGCATTGCAGGCATCAATATCCGAAGTGCCGCTGCCGCCGTTGGATCCATCATTGTAAAAGGCCCACTGATTGCCAAAGGAAGGGTCGTTCGGACAGGTGTCTCTTAGTGTTACATTCGTATGATTGAATTGCGCAAGAGCCGTCGCTTTATCACGAACAACTGCATTGAGCGCTTCGGTATGACTGTATTGCAGATCATTAAAACGAAGGAGGTGAATGTTGATGTCGGGCGAAAGTACTTGCTCAACTCGGAAAACAATTCCGGGGTAAAGAGCATTAAGTCGCTCAACAAATGCTACCGGAGATTCCTGATGATGCAGCATCACCATAACCTGACCCGGTACAATATTTTCCTGGGATTTTGCAGTGAATGCATAAACCAAAAGCAAAGCAGAGAATAATAGCTTTTTCATTAAGGAAGGATTATTCCGAAAGATCACTAATTTTAGGGAGAAAAGCAAGCGAATTGTAGCAACGGATGAGTTTACAAACAAGCGGAAAAGAGACCCTATCTAAAGGGCAGGGAAAGAACTTCCTGGTTTTTAATGCTTCAGCGGGATCAGGTAAGACCTTTACCCTTGTAAGGGAGTATTTGCGCCTTGCGCTTTCGGGAGATAATCCCAATTACTTCAGAAAGATCCTTGCCATCACTTTTACCCGAAAGGCTGCAGCCGAGATGAAAGAGCGTGTGCTGCATCATTTACGTGTATTGTCAGCCGATCCGCTTTCCCCGCTTTATGACCCGATTTTACTGGAGGAATACCGAAAAGTTTTAAGCCTTCCCAACGAAATGATTCGTATGAGGAGCGAACGGGCTTTAAAAGCTATTCTTCACAATTATTCAGAACTTTCTGTGTCAACTATCGATAGTTTTGTCCACCTTATTATCCGAACCTTTTCCCGCGATCTCCAACTGCCAATGGATTTTGATGTGGTCATGGAAAAAGAAACAATTGTTGATGAGGCTGTAGACCGATTGGTTGACGATGCAGGAAAAGATGAGCGCATCACTGTAATGCTAAACAGCTGGCTGCAACAGAACACCAGCGAAGGCGATCGTTGGGATGTAGCAAATCTGATGAAAGAATTCGCCAATAAAGTACTCTTTCGTGAAGACAGTGTTGAACCATTGGTCAAGCTGTCAGATATACCGGTAGAAGAATTAAATGCACTCATTCTAAAGCTTAAAGACCAAGTCAACACATTTAGGGCTGCGCAGGTAAAAATCGCGGAGGAAATTATAGACCGGATCACTCAGAAGGGATTAAGTGTCGACGATTTCTCCTATAAACAGACTAGCGCTTTTGCAGCATTTTTTAAAGTGAAAGCAATTGGTGGTCGGTTGGAAGAATTAAAATTCGGAACACGATTTACCGAGGTTGTGGAAAAGGACAACTGGTTTTCCGCTGATTTTAAAAAGAAGAATGGCGCATTGGTAGATGAAGTAAGACCTTTTTTGAATGATGCCCAGGAAAAAATTTGTGCTGCATTACAAGATGCTACCTATTTCGCGGCAATGCATTTATACAGGGAGATTCATCAGGTGCTCTTGTTACATGAGATTCGATCACGCATAGAAACGATAAAAGAAGAACGTGATCTTTTGTTTATTGATGATTTCAACAGATTGGTTTCTGCATTGGTTAAATATGATCCCGCCCCATTTATCTACGAAAGAGTAGGCGAACGGTACGACCATATCATGATCGATGAGTTTCAGGATACTTCGGTAATGCAATGGCATAACTTTATTCCTTTGGTGGAGAACACCCTTGCCATGGGAAAGACCAGCTTGATTGTAGGCGATGGTAAACAATCCATTTATCGTTTTCGCAATGGAGAAGTTGAGCAATTTGCATGCTTGCCTCATCTTTACGGTAGCGAAAATGAACCATTGATGCAGCAAAAACAATGGCTCTTCAGTGATCAATTTGAGTTTCATACGCTTGATACCAATTATCGTTCAGGCAAGGTAATTGTCGACTTTAATAATTCATTTTTTTCTGCTTTTCGCCGGCAGTTTCCCCATGCACTTGCATCAGTTTACGATCATCTCGAACAGAAAGTCCCCAACAACAAGGAGTACGGATTTGTTTCCATTCGCTTTTCATCAAAAGAATTGAAACGAAAACAACTGATCGAAGAACACGCTGCCTGGTTGCTTCAAAGTATAGAAACAATGCATGGGCAAGGATATGCGTATTCTGATATTTGTGTGCTTGTGCGATCCAATGCGGAAGGCGATCATATGGCCGCTGCATTGGCTCGTGCGGGAGTTCCGGTTGTTTCTCCGGATAGTTTATTGATTCGTACTTCACAAAAAGTTCAAATGATAGCTTCTGTAATCCGATGGATGACTCGTCCGGAAGATGAAGAAAACAATGGCAAGCTGGCTGAACTACTTATTCATCACTGTCTTCCGGGGAGCAATTTCTATCCGTTGTTGGATAAGGCATCTACAGAGTACAAAGGCAGACGGACAATAGATATTGCTAAATTATTTGAAGTGCTGCAGTTAAAACTCAACACGGATGAAATGTTGCGTTTCTCGCTGTATCAGTTGGCAGAATACCTCATTTCATCCTTCTCGCTAGAAAGAGATGAAGCATTCATGAATGCATTTCTCGATCAGGTATTCAGTTTTTCGCAACGGGAAAATGATTTACATGCATTCGAAGAGTGGTGGAAGGAAAAATCAGAGAAACTCTCGGTGCAATTACCGGATTCGTCGGACGCTGTTAAGGTGATGACTATTCACAAATCAAAAGGTTTGCAGTTTCCGGTGGTGATAATGCCATTGCTTACCTGGTGGGATGATAATAAAAAGGGTAAGCAGCGATTATGGGTTGAACTGGATCCTGTTTTTGATCCATTGCAGAATGCTCTTTTTAAAACCAGTCAGGAAACATTTTCACAGATAGGTAAGAAAGAGATTTATGAGGAAGAAGTTGCCCGGACAGAGCTTGATCGGATCAACTCTCTCTATGTAGCATTTACCCGGGCCGAAGAACAATTATTGGTTTTTTCACAGCACTTATCCCGTGGTTGGGCGTCTTCGCTTCTGAAAAATTTGATACCCGAAATCAGCGATGAAACTAGCGAATACACACTGGGGACCTCAAAAAAAGTAAAAAATTCAAAACGAAGTGATGCATCAATGGTAGTGCTCAAACCTTCAAAGTCTATAAATTGGCAGGAGCGTTTACGTATCAGTTATGAGTCGCAACGTGCATGGGGTGAAAGTGCCGGAATGGTTTCTATCCGGTTAGGAAATCTTGTTCATTTGGTATTGTCAAAATTGAAAAATACTGCAGAGATCGATACTGTCCTCCGTTCACTTGAAATGGAAATTGCCGCTGCCGGTACTACCTATGATGGGGTAAAAGCTGAGATGAATAAAATCTTTTCCCATCCTTTTTTAAAGGAATCTTTTGCGGAAGGAAATAATGCGGTATCAGAACTTGAATTAATTGATGCCTCAGGTACGATGTGGAGGCCGGATCGTGTCGTGTTTTTCAAGGATCGTACTATAGTTCTTGATTTTAAAACCGGAAAACAACGCGAAGAACACAAACAGCAGGTAGCTCACTACGGTAAATTACTTTCTGAAATGGGATATCCTTCTGTAGAAAATTACCTATTTTACACCTTCGATTCCATACTTGAAAAAGTCGCCTGATGTTTTCAGAAATTTATACCAGTAAACAACCTGCCCCATTGCAGTCGTATGCATTGATGGCTTGTTCGCTTGGTGTAACTGTTGCTACATTGGTGTTTCCAAATCTTCAACATGTGTTTGGAAGTTTCGATGAAGGAACTGATTTCATGCAGCGCCTAACAGTTGCATTTCAGCATGGATTTGAATGGCGATCATCCGTTGTTCACCTGATTATTGATTTGGTGTTGATGGCTTTCATTGCGGTCTTTACAGAGAAAGTTCTTGGTGCATGGATGTTTTTCCTCCTAAGCATTTCCACACTTGCATGGTATTCGCTTGTACATACTGTTTTCGGAATGATGGGGCATGGTGGAAGTGGCTTGATTTGGGCATTTGCGCCTGTGGTTTTTTATGTGCTTAATGAAGGTCGGCTTCTAAAGACCAGAAGTCAGTTCGATGAACTTTTTCGTACTTTCCGATTGATCCTTGCCATAATGTATCTGGTTATTCCGGTGTTGATGTCGATCATTCCTATCTATTTTGATTCTGAAACACCTTTGCTGCGATCAATTATTTACGGCAATCTCTTTCATATCACTGCAACGCTTTGGGGAATTGGTTTTACCATGTTGTTCCATGAACAAATTCGTGTTCGCTTAAAACAGTTTGCAAAAAAGAAGAAATTCGAACCTCTCGAAAGCGATCGTTACGCTGCATTTCTTCCCTGGTTTTACCCTTTGCTGATCGTAATTGGATTTATCTTCTCCCGATGAAATGGTTTGTTGTTCCTTTTGATGAATTATCTCCGGATGACCTTTACGATCTGCTGGAACTTCGTACTAATGTTTTTGTAGTGGAACAAAATTGTCCTTATCCTGAACTGGACCGAAAGGATAAAAAGGCGATCCATGTTTTTGCAAGAAATCAAAACGGAGAACTTGTTGCTGTGGCACGCATTTTTGCACCGGGTATTTCTTATTCCGAAGCTTCCATTGGCAGAGTTTGTACTTCGAAGGCTGTAAGAGGTTTGGGTGCCGGTTTCGTTTTAATGGAACTTTGTATTCGGGAAATCGAACAACGATACGGAAAATGCGCGATTCGTATTTCTGCCCAGGAATACCTTAAAAAATTTTATTCCTCATTTGGCTTTGTACAGGTAAGCGAAACCTATCTCGAAGATGATATTCCACATATCGCAATGCTTAGGGCAGAATAAGTGCTGCTGGGTATCAGTGGGATAATTAGCAGAATGCATTTTTGTGGGGGATTGCCTCAAAATCATTAATTTCGGACTTCATTCTACAATTATGAAAAGACTACATGTAATTATTTTTGCGGCTTTTGTAAGTGCAGCTGCCTGTAAAACGGGTGGAAAAAGTTCTAAGGTTGATGTAAGTGGATCGGATAAAAACACAGCTGTTGCCGTTGAGGCGGTGAAGGAAGAAATGCCTTCGTTTTCATTTGAAACCGTTGCAGGTACTATCGATTTTCAGGATATGGATCCTAAAATTGATCCGCGTATAGATTTTTATTCGTTTGCAAATGGTAACTGGGTTCGTAACAATCCGGTTCCAGCAACAGAAAACCGCTGGAGTAGTTTTAATATTCTTTCCGACGATAACAACCGTAAGCTTCGTGCAATTCTCGAAGAAGCGGCAGCCGGAAAATATCCAAAGGGCGATCATCGTCAGCTAATCGGTGATTATTATGCAAGTTTCATGGACAGTGCAAAACGCGATAAAGAGGGGATTGCGCCCATTCAGGCTGATCTCAAAAAAATTGATGCCATTAAATCGAAGAAAGAACTTGCTGCTGTTATTGCTCATCATCACAATTACGGGATCCATCCGTTGTTCGATACCGGAATTGATCAGGATCTGAAAGACATCAATCGCCACATGGCCTATATTTCGCAAAGCGGATTGTTGTTGCCTAACAAGGATTATTATTTCAAAAGCGATTCATCTTCAGTTAAACTTCGTAACAATTACATCGCGCATTTATCCCGGATGTTTGTGTTTTTAGGTTACGATAAAAACAAAGCCGACAAATCATCCGCCTCAGTTCTCGACCTCGAAACCCAATTGGAAGAAGCATCAATGGGTCCTGTAGAAATGCGCAACATCGAAGCGCAGTACAATAAAATGAGTATTGCCGATTTCAAAAAATCAGTTCCTTCATTTGATTGGAATAAATATTTTAACGACCGCGGTTTAGCGAAAGCGGATACCATCATTGTTGGTCAACCGGCATTTTTCAAGCGTGTAGAGGCAATGATTACTGCAGTACCTCTCGATGTTTGGAAAGACTATCTTAAGATTCATTTCTTTGAAGCTGCAGCAGGGAAACTTAGCAGCGAAATTGAACAAGAAGTGTTCAGCTTTTTCAGTACGCAACTTCGTGGAACCAAAAAAATGAAACCACGTTGGGAACGGGCAATCAATTCCATTGGCTGGACTTCCATTGGCGAAGCTCTCGGACATGCATTTGTGGATAAGCACTTCAAACCGGAAAGCAAACAGAAGGTGAATGAAATGGTCGATAATATCATGTTTGTTTTCCGCGGACGTTTGGATAAGCTTGAGTGGATGAGTCCTTTGACAAAAACAAAAGCACTCGAAAAATTGGCTTCATTTACACGTAAACTTGGGTATCCTGATAAGTGGACCGACTATTCTACGCTCAGCATCACACGTGAGTCTTATTTTAAGAATTGGATGGAACAATCGAAGTTTAAGGTAACAGAAAACACACAAAAGTTAGGTAAGCCGATCGACCGCAGCGAATGGCAAATGGCTCCTCATATCGTTAACGCTTATTATAATCCTACCTGGAATGAAATTGTATTTCCTGCTGGAATTATGCAACCACCGTTTTTCGATCCGAATGCAGAGGATGCTGTAAACTACGCACGTATGGGAGCAGTGATCGGACATGAGTTCCTCCATGGATTTGATGATCAGGGTGCGCAATTTGATGCAACCGGTCAGTTTGTGAACTGGTGGACATCCGATGATTCATTGAAGTTTGCCGCCCGTACCAACAAACTGGTTGAACACTTTAATTCCTTCGAAGCGCTTCCCGGAATTTTTGTTAATGGAGAATTGACTTTAGGAGAAAACATTGCCGATTTAGGTGGATTAACCATGTCGTATTATGCTTATCAACGTTCTCTTGAAGGTAAGGAGCGCAAGAAAATAAACGGGTTTACTGCAGAGCAGCGTTTCTTCGTTGCATTTGCTCAGGTATGGAAAGAAAACCACACTGAGAGCAGTATGAAATTGCAGGTCTTTACCAATCCACATTCACCCGGAAAATACCGGGTGCTTGGACCATTGGCAAACATGCCTGAGTTTTTTCAGGCGTTCAACGTAAAAGAAGGTGATCCAATGCGAAGAGCTGCGGATAAAATTTCTTTGATCTGGTAATCTTAAGCTCAGTCAAGGAATGAGAATTGGTGAGGTTTGGTTTGTTGTTGTGTTTTTGCATGCGATGTTGCATTTGTTTGGCTGTAATAAAGGCAAAAATGATCCCGATTCTTGCAATGGCAAAACACGGCGTCCGGTAAAAGTTGTAATTGACGATCGCGTTAACGAGATAGATACGATTCCCATTCCTGCAAGATTGGATTCTTTGGGGAAAATAGTAGTACCCGAAGTGAAATGGGAAACCGGTCGGCAGGATCTGGAACTCCAAACTTACACCGTTCGTGCTAAAGTGCACAAGTTATCAAAGGAACGCGATGGAGATTATCACATTCGTTTAATCGATGATAATGAGAATTACCTGATATGCGAAGCACCTAATCCGGGCTGTTCTTACGCAAGACAATCTCGCTATTTGCAAAATTATATTCGCGTGAGAGAATTTTTGGATCAGAATAAAAAAACACTGGAGGGAAAAACGATAACACTTACCGGCGTTGCGTTTATTGATATTGATCACTATTACAAACGCAAGCAGGCAGAGAATAATCTTGAGCTACACCCTGTGCTCGCCATTCACTTCTAAATAAAAAAAGCGATGTGAGAACATCGCTTTCTTTTTTCAGGGTTTAGAGATTATTTGTGATAGAAACGTTCTTTTACAATGTGATCACCTTTCCAGTATTGAACCGCAACCTGTTCCAGCTTTACACGTGCATCATTCTGAAAGGTGATGTCCATCCAGCTCTCTACCATTGTTACGCCGTTGCTTTCATCTGAGGTAATTGCATCCACGCCGCCACCATTAATGGCTTTAACAGAACCAACAAAATTCTTTTCGTATTCGCGGTTTGCATCTTTTCCAACGCGTTCAGCTTCTCCCATTTCCTGCATCACAACATCGTTGTGGTAGTATTTTTCAAATGCATCAAGGATCTGACCTGAATTGACCATGTTATACATGGCCGTAACTTTTTCTATGTAGCTCATTGTTTTGAATTTAGTTCAGCCAATATAACACATTACTACAATAATTGTTAATACAATAATTAATGTTTTGATATATAATTGATAATCAATATATTTAATTTCAATATGGATGGAAAATTTCCCAGAAAATTACTTCCAGCGTAGGCTTTCGATAAAGCGTTCTACATCTTCTCTTACATAAGTGAGTACCGGAAGAATGGAATCGTAATTGGGTTTAGCCTGAAAATAAAGTGCGCCACGAATGAAATGAGTAGTGGAGTCCGTAATATAAAATTGAAGCGGAGAAGCTGCATTCCCCTGAATGTCGTAAAGCAGTCCGAATACCTGCGCGGTATCGTTCACAAATTGTTTGCGTTCTATAGCCGTTGCTTTAATGGAATGATCGTAGGCCATATTATGACACTCTTCAATAAAGCGGGCAACATTTCCTTGCAGACGCTTATACGTTAAATGCATGGTTCCTCTGAACGGAACAAACTCAATATTTTTATTACACCAGGTAACAGTATCGCGACCTATATGATCAATTCGCGCATAGGAAGGAAAATCGAAAGTGTAAGGACAATCTCCACGGAATTCGATGTATTCTTTTTCAGGGAAATCAATACGCATGTATCCTCTTGGCTTGGGCACGCCGGGTTCTTCTTCGCTGCATGAAGAAAAAAATGCGGTGCCAATTACAAACAGGAATTTTAGATAACTGTATTTCATTCAGCAGGAAGTGTCATTTTTATTTGTTTGATTCTTCGCTTGTCGGCAGCTTCAATGGTAAAGGTGTATTCTCCAAACTGCACTTTCTCACCGGCCTGCAACATCCTTCCGCTTTGTTCAAGAAGAAATCCTGCAAGCGTATCACTTTCTCCTTTGGCCTTTTCAAATTCTTCACCTTCTATCCCAATCACTTTATAGATATCAATGAGTGAAGTCTTTCCTTCAAAAACAAGATTACGCTCATCAATTCTTGAATAGGAAATTTTTTCATCATCAAATTCATCCGTGATCTCGCCAACAATTTCTTCGATGACGTCTTCCAGTGTAACAATTCCCTGCGTACCGCCATATTCATCAACCACAATGGCTAAGTGAATTTTTGCATCTTTGAATTCCTTCAGCAGATCGTCAATTTTTTTATTTTCAGGAACGAAAAATGCATCTCGTATCAAGCTCTGCCATTTAAAATCATCGCTGGCATTTAAATGTGGAATGAGGTCTTTGATGTATAGCACTCCTTTAATGGTGTCCAGTGTTCCTTCATAAACCGGAATACGCGAAAATCCTGAATCAATAATGAGCGCAATTAAACCGTAAAAATTCAGATCGATGGAAACCGCAATAACATCCATGCGGGGTTTCATAATCTGACGCGCATCGGTGTTGCCGAACCTCACTATTCCTTCCAGAATTTTTTTCTCTCCCTGCGTGGCTTCTCCTTCTCCAAGTGTTATTTCTAGGGCGTGACCAAGTTCATCTACGGTCATTGTCGAGCTTTTTTTCTTGACACGTTTATTGATGAAGTTGGAACTGCTGATAAGCATTTGTGAAATAGGCCACAGCAGTTGTTTCAGAACCAGTAATGGTTTCGACATCACTCCCGCAACCCGAAGTGAAAATTTGTTGGCGTAAATTTTTGGAACAACTTCACCAATGATGAGAATCATTGCTGTTACACCAATCACTTCTAAAATAAATTCAAGCCATGCCGGTGAATGTTCAAAATCCACCATATCACTTAACGCCGTTGAGCTTAGAATGACAATGGCAACGTTTACCATATTGTTTGCCACAAGAATTGTAGCAAGTAATTGTTGCGGTTTTTCCAGAATTCCTGCAATGCGGCGATGAACAGGATCTTCACTTTCGCGAATTGTTTCAAGATCTTTTGCTGTCAACGAAAAATAGGCAACTTCAGAAGCAGAAATTACGGCAGAGCAGATCAAAAGTATCCCAATAATTAACATGGAGATAACACTACCCGCTGAGGGTGCGTGAAGAATGATCAGAAACAGATCAGAAAGAGTGTGTACCGGGGGAGGTTCCAATGCTTTTGCTTTGGTTCAACTCAAAATGGAAGATCATCTCCGCCATCAGGTCCGGAAATTTCATAACCGCCGCCACTCATGTCTTCGTTGCCATGGCCCTGCGCAGTTGTTGGTCCACCTTCTGCATTGCCGCGGGTAAGCATTACAAGATTGTCTGCTACTACTTCCGTTATGTATTTGGTAACTCCACTTTGATCCTGATAGGAACGGGTTTTTAATCGACCTTCAATATAGACTTGCATGCCTTTCTTAAGGTACTTTTCCGCAACATCTGCCAAACCTCTCCACACAACAATGTTGTGCCAGTCGGTTATGGTTTTTAATTCATTGGTGTTTTTATCGCGGTAGGTTTCACCGGTTGCCAATGCAAATGTTGCCTTCGCAACATTGTTTTCCATACGACGCACTTCAGGATCCTTCCCAAGATTGCCGATTAAAATGACTTTATTAACGCTTCTTGCCATAGCTGACTACAATGATGCCGAACAAATATACAAAAAGCTAAACACCATAGGACGAGAAATGCTCTTCCAGAAAGCGCTCGATCAAACGGGGAATGGCAACATCGGGCATCTTTTTCAGTGCTACACCGTTCCAGCCTTGAGGGGGCTTGAATTTACCGCTTAACCGGATCTCTGAGAATTGGGCATAAATAGTGCGATGACTTAACTGATGCTTGTATTGTGCAACGTCGAATCGGATGGTTGAAGAGGCCGGAATCTTCCAGTTTTTGTCGATATGGAGTTTACCGGTTTTACTTTCTTTTTCATTCGCTGTACAAGGTAATTCGTACATGTTTTTCCAAATGGAATCTGATCCGCGTTTTCTGATGAAATACTTCGTGCTGTCGTGTACAAAAAAATAGTGCATAAAAAGTGAACTTACCTTTGTCTTCTTACCCTTGATCGGCAGTAAATCCACTTTTTTATGGCGGAATGCAAAACAACCCGATTGTAAGGGGCAAAATCTGCAATTCGGATTTTTTGGCGTGCATTGCAAGGCGCCGAATTCCATTATCGATTGATTGTACAAATCAGGACGCTTTTCAGGAATATGGTCGTCTGCAATGGCCTGAATGAGTTTTTTACCTGTTGTAGAATCGATGGGTTCCTCTATACCAAAATACCGGGAAATTACCCTTGATACGTTTCCGTCAACAACCGCCTTCTTCTCTCTATAGGCAAAAGAGGAAATGGCTGCTGCTGTGTAAGGACCAATTCCTTTAAGCTGAAGGAGTCCTGAATAAGTTGCAGGAAATTTTCCTTTGTATTCCTTTACAATATTTTGGGCTGTAGCGTGCAGGTTGCGTGCTCTGCTGTAATAACCCAATCCCTGCCAGCTTTTCAGAATTTGCTCTTCCGTTGCGGAGGCTAGTTTTTCTACAGTGGGGTAGTTTTTTGCAAAATGATAGTAGTAGGCCATACCCTGGTCTACCCTCGTTTGTTGCAAAATGACCTCCGAGATCCAAATTAAATAAGGTTCGCGGGTCTCGCGCCAGGGTAGTTTTCGGGCGTTTTGGGTGTACCAAAGGTAAATTGTTGAGGCAAAATCAGTCATTCGGACGTAAAATTGGTATTTCCGTCTAAAAAACAACTACTTCCATCGCAATGTTCTTGCAAGTTATTGAGGTTTAAGGGTATATTTGTGTAGAACACTAAAGTAAAAGAAACCAGTTAATCTTAAAAACACTACTTATGACCAAGGCTGACATCGTTGCTGAAATCGCTGAAAAGACCGGAGTTGAAAAGGTCGCAGTACAGGTTACTGTTGAAGCGTTTATGAATTCTATCCGCGAATCACTTGAGCGTGGTAACAATGTTTACCTCCGTGGTTTCGGAAGTTTCATTGTCAAAAAACGCGCTGAGAAAACCGGAAGAAACATCTCCAAAAATCAGGCGATCATCATCCCTGCGCATTACATTCCTTCGTTTAAACCTGCCAAGACTTTCGTTGATCGCGTTAAGTCGAAGGTAAAAGTGAAATAATGAAATCTTCTTTTAGTAAAGTCCACCAGGGGATTATCCTTCTGGTGGCTTTTCTTTTAATGGGCTTTCTAATGTCGGCTCCCCGAACATTGCCCGACAAAAGCTTTGAAGGAATGAATCCCGAACAGGCTGCTGTTGTGCTGGCGCTCAATTATATGGGAGGTGGCAATGGCCCCATGAAGGGAATCAAAATGCTCGATAAGATTACCGAACTCCACCCGGAGAATACCATCGCTATCGGGCGCCTGGCTGAATTTTCCATGCAAACCGGTCAGTACGAAAAAGCAGTGGGACGATTCGAAGCACTCGTAGCGGCAACTACTGGCAGAGAGAAGGTTGAGGCATTAATGGGCTTATCCGACGCGGCATTTTTAGCCGGTGATACCACTAAATGCGTGGATGCCTTGCAAAGGGTCTTGGCTATGTCGGAGGATTCATTACTTTTGCAGTCCGTTCAGAAAAAAATAAACGAATTACGATAACTTAATATTTACAATTATGCCTTGCGGTAAAAAAAGAAAGCGTCACAAGATGTCTACCCACAAGCGGAAGAAACGTCTTCGCAAGAACCGTCATAAAAAGAAGAAGTAATCCTTCTTTGATCAATCTTTAAGCCGGGGCACAGTTTATCTGTGCCTTTTGGCGCTAGTAAAAGATTTGTCGGTCAACACGTAACTGCTTGAACATCGAGCTCATCATCGATGCCGGTCCCACTGAGGTGGTTATTGCTCTTCTACAGGATAAACGTCTTGTTGAAATTCACAGAGAAAAAGGCAATAACTCCTGGTCGGTTGGCGATGTATACCTGGGAAAGGTCAAACGAGTCGTCCCGGGACTGAATGCCTCGTTCGTAAATGTAGGATACGAGAAAGATGCATTCCTTCATTATCTCGATCTTGGTCCGCAATTTTCTTCGCTTGCCAAATTCACAAAGCGATCCCTTACCCGCAAGCAAAGCACTTCCCATCTCGATCAGTTCGAAATGGAAAAGGATATCGATAAAGAAGGAAAGATCAGCCAGGTTGTTTCCGCAAACCAGAATATCCTGGTGCAAATTGCCAAAGAACCAATTTCATCCAAGGGTCCTCGCTTAAGTTCTGAAGTTACACTCGCCGGACGTTACATCGTTCTTGTACCGTTCAGCAATAAAATATCCATCTCTTCCAAGATCAAAGACGAAGACGAACGCAAACGACTTCGCGGAATTATTGATTCTGTCCGACCAAAGAATTTTGGGGTGATTATTCGGACAGTTGCTCAAAATAAGAACCTCAGTGAACTGGATGCGGATCTCAATGCACTGGTTGCAAAATGGGATCAGCTATACAAGGCATTAAAAGATGCAGAGCCGCCGAAAAAGATTCTCGGAGAGCTCGATCGTACTGCAGCATTATTACGCGATCTTCTCAACGAGAAATTCAACAATATTCACGTAAACGATCCAACGCTCTACGAAGAAATCAGAAATTATGTCCGCAAAATTTCTCCCGGCAGCGAAGGTATCGTTAAGTTGTATTCCGGACCAAACAATATTTTTGATCATTTCGGAATTCATCGTCAGATTAAAGCTGCATTTGGAAAACAGGTAACACTTCAGTCGGGTGGATACTTGATTATTGAACATACCGAAGCAATGCACGTTATCGATGTGAATTCGGGTAACCGCAAAAGCACCGATCAGGAGGCAAATGCACTTCAGGTAAACATGGAAGCTGCAGATGAAATTGCACGTTTGCTGCGTCTGCGTGATATGGGTGGAATCGTTTGTGTCGATTTCATTGATATGGGTGATCGCGAAAACCAGAAAAAACTTTTCGATCATCTCAAAGCATGCATGAAACTGGATCGTGCAAAACACAATGTACTTCCTCCAAGTAA
>JBKBUQ010000069.1:0-14918 GCA_046289975.1 Flavobacteriales bacterium
GATGGCAGAAATGACATCTTCTTTGTAACAGGAGAAGGTTTTGACCCAACCCGTTTTGAGTTCTTCATCTTCAACCGTTGGGGAGACGTAATTTTCCAATCGGAAAGCGCAGCGAACGGATGGAACGGAATGCATAATGGTCAGAAAGCGAAAAACGACGTTTACGTTTGGAAAATCAAATCAAAAGATCAGTGGACCGGAGAGAAATTTGAAACTTACGGTCATGTTACTTTGATCAGATAATATCGAACTTTTTAAAAAAAAGGCGAACCATGTGTTCGCCTTTTTTTATCAAGTATTATCAATATCACCCCTTATGCCGCTCTTTTAACAGATCATTAATCGTTTTCACAGGGTTAAATGTACTAACAGGAATTTCGATAAACACAGTTAACCATTTCGCCATAGAACCATTCCACAAACCGGGGTGTTCAAGCCCTTTTACCTTTTTTCCCTGAATTGATTTTTCTACAATCAAACTACTACTAAAATCGACATAATCATTCAGAATAAATTTATCGCCTTTGTAATTTTTAATTGAACAGACGAGATCAACAGGATTAAAATGAGTTGCGTTTTTTAAAATTTCCTGTTGTTCTATTTCTTTTCCTACCTGAACTGCTTCAACAATTTGCAGCGACTCTTTTCCATTTTCATCCAGCACCCAAAATGGTCCACCACCCGGCTCACCTTCATTTTTTACCATTCCGGCAACGCGTATGGGTCTGTTTAAAAAACTGATCAGTTCCTGTTTTGAATAGGAATCTGCTTTTTGAATTCCAAAATATTGCGCGATCAATTTCCTCGCCCTTTCGACAGCATTGGAATTACTATCGGAAAGAGCACGGAGCACAGAATGGACTTCAATTTGCAATTGAATGAGAAAAGCTCCCAATACTTTTTTATAAAACACATTCTCAGTATTTCGCTTGGGGGGTAGAATATTATCGATGTTCCGGATAAAAACAATGTCAGCATCCGTCTCCTGTAAATTCTTAATGAGAGATCCATGACCACCCGGACGGAAAATTAAATTACCCTTTTCATCTCTTAATAATTCTGATCCTTCAATCAATGCTATTGTATCGGTTGAAGCATCCTGTTCACTCAGTTGAATACTGGATTCTATACCGAATTTTTCCTCCAGTTCAAAAACTGAATTCCAAATTATCTTCTCCGCTTCATGGAGATGCTCCGGTGAAAGTGTAAAATGTACGGCAACTGATCCATCCCTTAAATCGGAATAAGAAATCGCTTCGTTGATATGCGACTCAATTGGCGTAATGATCTTTTCTTCATCTCTGTGAAATGGAAGTAGTCCTTTGGGTAATTGTCCAAAATTAAACCCCTTCTCGCCCAGCAGGAACAATACCTGTTCACGAGGATCTTTTGGGTAATTCTGTTCTGCCAAAATCTTTTCATGAAAGGCAAATTCATGGATGTGATCAAAGAATTGCTGAACAGAAGACGTCACTGTACCTGTTTCAACGAAGGCATAAAGATCCCGAAACATACGGGTTGCCGCACCTGATGCAGGAATAAACTTAACAACATCAAGATCCCTCGATAATTCACGGAATTGATCAGAAAGTTCCCGCTTTTCCAGGTCACTTAGACGAACAATTCCATCGCCGATTGTGGCAGGCCGAAGGAGCAAAGTATTCCGAATCCCTCCTTCCAAAAGGGATATTTGCCGTTCAAGATCATTTTCACTTATGCCGTGGGTAAGTGCCTGAATTCTATCTGTCCTACTGATGTTCACGGTTGTAAATATAAACAAAGATGAAAACCTATTGCGCAGAATACTCGCTTTACGGTATTGCAGTTTGCGAATGGCTTTTGTTTATTTGATTCAAATATTGAGTCATGAAAAACAATCCCCTGTTATGGGTTATAACTGCTTTACTTGCAGTGGCAATCGTGTATTTGTTCCTGGAAATCAATCACCTCAGGGAGGAGAACAAATCCTGCTTTGCGAAATGTAATTCAGCGCAAACAGATTCTCTATTGGTCACTGCTGATACTATAGCTAAACCAATAGATGAAGATGAAGATGAAATTGAGCTTGTACATTACATGACAAGGATTCAGGTTTTTCATAACAAACTTTATTTTGCCGGAATGGAAAACAACTTAAGACTGGTTGAATTTTACCTGCATGAAATTGAAGAAGAAATGGAAACCATTGCAGAGGCCGGAATTATTGATGATGATGTGCACATTAGCGACAACATGAAAAATCTAGGTCTGGAACAAATTCACTCGTTTCAAAAAACATTAGGTACACCGGAGTATAACTTTAAAAAATCGTATGATTTGCTTACTGTAACCTGCAATACCTGTCACACTGCGAGTAAACACGAATTCATAAAAATAAAAACTCCAACTTCCCTTCCCTTTAGTAATCAGGAATTCAAACCCTGATTATTCTTCTTGTGAATTCACCAAATAATAGGCACCGGATGTAACATAATCCACATCCGGATCGAGTTCTGTAACTTCAATGAAGTTCCTGTCTTTTCTTAAAACAGTTACGCGTTGTTGTTTAAAACCATCTTCTGTACGAATAAAAACAAACGATTGATCTCCAATTTGTACAACTGCATCAACAGGAACAACCAGCACCTTAGATGTTGAGGTCCGAATTGTAGCATTCACGAAAGTACCCGGTACATATCCTGATTCCCGGTCTAAATGAGCATGTACCATTACCGCTCCGGAATTTTCAGTAACCACTTTCCCCACGAGATAAACACTTGCCATGTGAAGTGAATCTGATCCCGACAATTTGAAGACCACCCTATCTTTTTCCTGAACAGTTGCAATTTCCTTTGGAAACACGCTTAATTCAAGATGCAAATGATCATTGTTCATCACTTGTGCAACCAGATCATCAGGCTGTACCAATTTTCCTGTATTTACGTTAAGCGAAGCTACATATCCGTCAAATGGAGAACGAATGCTTATGGATTCCTGAATCTGTCCGGATGAAAGAATACGATCAACAGCAAAGCCCGATAAAAGCAATTCCGAACGCAATCCATCCTGATGAACCTTTTCGATTGAATAGGCAGTCTCTGCAAGCTCAAAATCCTTTTTAGAAACTGCATCATCTTTCAGCAGATCTTTATTACGGTTGTATTCACGTTCCAACTGAACCAGACGTTTACTGCTTTCTAGAAATTCACGTTGCATCCGAGCGAATTCGGGATGACTTAAGACAAGTAAAACATCTCCTTTATGAACATGATCTCCCTGAATGACCTCAATGGAACGGACAAAACCGCGTAATGGAGTATGAATATCTGCAAGGTTTTGCGGAGGAACTTCAATTTTTCCGTTGCACAAAACTTCACTGCTCATTTCACGAAACTCGGGTTTTCCCCAGGAGATTCCATTGGCTGAAATTTGTTCCTCACTTAACTTTATTTCCTCAGGAGCTGCAGTTTCCATTTCTGACAATTGAGGAGTACTGCAGGCTATTAAAAAAATAGCGAAGCTGAATGTATATATAATTTGATTTTTCATTTTAGTAGGTATTATCAGTTAAGAAACGAATTTGATGAATCAGGTTTTCATATTCATTTAACAATCGAATATGATCGATACGGGATCTTAAATAATGATCGATCATTTGTCTGAAATCAAAAAAAGAAATAGCACCAGATTGATATTGTTTTTCTGCGAGCATTCGTAATTTTTCAAGATCATTCAGGTAATCGCTCCCGTTTCGCTGTAATGCGTCGGATAAAACAACAGATTGTCGCACCAATGAATTTAATTGTTGTGCCAATTGAAATCGCTGCCACTCAAGATCGTTGGTTAACTGTTGTTCCCTTATTTTTGATTGTTCTGCTTTCGAACGAACTGTCCAGGCCCAAATGGGAATGCTAATTCCGGCACGGATTCCCCAATAACCTCCAATATTCTCCAGGGATTGGCGAAAATAGCCTATCATCAATTCAGGTGAATAACCACTGCGAATCAATGCTGTTTCTGCACGTTGAATTTGAATTGCATTTTCATTTGTTGAAAGTAATTCGGGCAATACGGTGGTTGGTTTAACAATGAACGTTGCTGATTTTACCGACTCCGGCTGAACAGCAGAATCGCTGTACATACAAAGCGTTGCCAGTTCATTCCACAAATTCCAGAGACGCATTTCTGCAAATGAAAACTCGTTTCGGAGAGATGCCTGGCGCGAACTCAGAAGCAGATATTCTGAACGATCTGATCCGCCACTATTCATCTTTTTCTCCATTCGCTTAAGTGCACGATCGTGTATAACAAGTAGCGAATCATACATCTCACGCTCCTGCCACGCACATTTCCATCCTGTGTATGCAATGGAAACCCGCAATAATAATTCGCGGTGCAACAATGACTGCTGCGATTCAGCAAGGATGATTTTTCTTCGCATTACCTGATCCATTCGGAACCAGGATGCAAAATTTCCAAGCGATTGATTGGATTCCATGTACCAATCCCGTCGGTCGTAATTGATTTGTCCATATTGCATCACTAACTCCAGAGGTGGTAACGGACGATTCTGACCCTTTTGTTCCTTTTCAAGTTCAATCTGCAATTCACTGTTCTTCATCAATAGGTGATGCTCATTGATTCTTGCTCTGGCTTGGTCGAGTGTAAATACCGGTAATTGAGCATACGTGGGTTGCGCAACAAAAATCAATGCCAGCAATCCTGCAGATTTTAAATACCGTTTGCGCTCAGAAACAAAATACAGACAAGGCAAAACAAGTAATGTCAATAGTGTTGCAGATACCAATCCACCGATAACCACAGTAGCTAATGGTTTTTGGACTTCTGCTCCGTTTCCTGTAGAAAGTGCCATTGGAATGAAACCAAGCGACGCAACAGCAGCCGTCATTAATACCGGACGCAAACGGGATTTACTTCCTTCCATTATCAATTTTTTCAGATCGAAAGTCCCTTCCTTTTTCAATTGCTCATAGTAGGCAATAAGCACTATTCCATTCAATACAGCAACACCAAACAAAGCAATAAATCCAACTCCTGCAGATATACTAAATGGCATACCCCGAATCCACAAGGCAAACACACCACCGATAGCAGACAATGGAACCGCCATATAAATTAATGAGGCGTAACGAACAGAACCGAAAGCGAAATACAATAAAATAAAAATCATCGCTAATGCAATTGGAACTGCTATCAGTAAGCGATTCTTTGCTTTTTGAAGATTTTCAAATTGTCCGCCAAACTTTAAAAAGTACCCGGAAGGTAATTTCACTTTCGACTGAAGTTCTTTTTCAATTTCAGCTACCAGAGATGCGACATCGCGATTACGAACATTAACGCCAATATTGATTCTTCGTTTCGCGTCCTCACGTGAGATGAGCATTGGTCCCTCTTCTTCCGATATATGTACGAGCTGATTTAGAGGAATTGTACCACCCGATTTAGCAGACACAAGAATTTCAGAAGGAATAAATGCAGCGCGGTCTACATTGCGCAAACGCACAACCAGGTCAAACTTTCGTTCATTCTCATATACAAATCCAGCAACTTCACCAGAAAAAGAAGCACGGATAATCCTGTTGATCTCTGAAATATCGGCACCATAATAGGCAATTGCATTCCGGTCGAAGCGTATGATCCATTGACGAATTCCTTCTGTTTGTTCAACCTTCACATCACCGGCTCCGTCAATTTTCTGGATGATGAGTGCACTCCGATCCGCAACATCTTTTAAGGTTTCCATATTCTCACCGAATATTTTAATGGAAATATCTGTTTTAGCACCCGTCATAAGTTCGTTAAACCGCAATTGAATAGGCTGTGTAAACTCAAAATTCACGCCTTGCATGATACTCAGCTTTTCTTTCATCATCGCTATCAACCCCTCCCTATTATCGGCAGAAACCCATTCTTCTTTCTCTTTCATAATGATCATTACATCGCAATCTTCCATTGCCATGGGGTCGGTAGGAATTTCTGCAGTTCCGATTTTTGCAACAACATGTTTAACTTCCGGAAAATTCTCCAGAATTATTTTTTGCGCCTGAGTTGTTGCACGCACACTTTCCGTCAGGGAACTGCCCGGTTTTAGTGTCATTTGCATTGCCAGATCTCCTTCTTCGAGCGTAGGAATAAACTCACCTCCCATTTGGTAAAAGACTCCAATTGAAAAAACAAACACAAGAAATGCCATTGAGATTGTAGTTTTGGGTCGGTGAAGAACTTTTTCAAGAGCGGGCTGATAGATGCGTTTTAAAAACCCAATCATCCGATCAGAAAATCCTTCTCCTGAATGAATTTTCCTTTTTAATGTCATTGCTGCAATTACCGGGACATACGTTAGACTTAAAAGCAGAGCGCCCAGTAACGCAAAACTCACTGTTTGTGCCATTGGTCGAAACATTTTTCCTTCAATACCGGAAAGTGAAAGGATAGGCACAAACACAATAAGGATAATCAATACTCCAAATGCAGCAGATTGAAGAATACCCTGAGCAGAATGACCAACCACTTCCCTGAGTTTACTTCTGCTCAGCGTTTGCCCTGCATATTTCACGTGCAAAACATGTAATACGCTTTCAACGATGATCACTGCACCGTCCACCACTATTCCGAAATCTATAGCACCCAGCGACATCAGATTTGCAGACACTCCGAAATACTTCATCAAGATAAGCGCAAACAACATACTCAGCGGAATGACCGAAGCAACAATCAATCCTGCGCGAAAATTCCCCAACATAAGCACAAGAACGAAAACGACAATTAATCCCCCTTCAATGAGATTTTTGCTTACGGTAGAAATTGTTTTCCCCACAAGAACAGATCTGTCGAGATAACCGTAAATAGAAATTCCTTCCGGCAATGTGCGCTGAATTTCTGCAACTCTGCGGTGGACGTTCTCAATTGCCTCAGAAGAATTAGCACCTTTTAACATCAGAACTATTCCGCCAACCACTTCACCTTTTCCATCCATGGTCATCGCTCCGAAACGATTCGGAGATCCCCATTCAACAGTACCGATGTCACGAATCCGTAATGGATTTTTTGCCTTTGACTTAATTACAATTCCTTCGATATCATCCTTCGATTCGACCCGACCATAACTTCTGATGTAATAGGCGTTAGGTCCTCGTTCAATATAACTACCACCACTGTTTTCGTTGTTGCTTTCGAGCGCATCAAAAACTTCAGCAATGGTAACCTCATGTTGTCGAAGCAAAGACGGATCAACTGCAACTTCATATTGTTTCACGCGACCACCGAAAGAACTGATCTCAATAATTCCCGGAGTACCTGACAATTGCCGCTTAACCACCCAATCCTGAATGGTTCGAATCTCCATATCATTGTACCGATCCTCAAAACCCTTTTCAACTTTCAACACATATTGGTAAATCTCTCCCAATCCTGTTGTAATGGGCATTAGTTCGGGAACACCAATTGTAGGGGGAATTTCAGCACCTGCAATATCTATTTGTTCTTTTACCAATTGGCGGGCATCCAATTGAGAAACGTCTTCACTGAACACCACTGTTATGACCGAAAGTCCGAATCGGCTAATTGAACGAACCTCTTCAACATTCGGAATGTTTCTTAATTTATTCTCAAGCGGAAAGGTGATAACCTGTTCCACTTCAGGAGCTGCAAGCGAAGGTGTACTTGTAACTACCTGAACCTGGTTATTGGTGATATCTGGCACTGCGTCGATAGCAATATTTCGGAGCGACCACAACCCACCTGCAATAATGGCACCTACAAGAATAAATACCATCAAGGGATTACGCATTGAAAGCGCAATGATCTTTTCAAACATAGAACTGTAAATTAAAATTGGAAATGAATCCTCATCGGATTCTTAGTTAAACAAAATGTTTAACAAGCAGGAGGTCCCCTGAGTAAATGATGAAAAGAATAGCCTTTTATTTCATTTTCAGAAAAAACCGAAAACTGTTCTATCGGTATAGCCAATGGTTCAACCCTACTTACAAAACAAACTAATTCAGGCAGTAAATAAAATACAGGCTGAATATCATTTGTGTTTTCCTTAGGAAGTACATTGTCCAATGATCCTGAAAGATCTTCATGAAAAATGAGCAACAATGGATCGATCAAATCATCAGCAACAACATGAAGTTCATGATCCTCCATGTTATCAAAATCCGAATGATGTTCATGCGGAACAAGATTGTGCAGCAGCACAATTAGGGAAGACAATATGATAAACGCGTTGCGAATCACAACCCAAATTTAGGATAATTGATTAACATATCCAGCAACTAATATCACACTATGACAAATATCAGATAAACTAAAAAACGCTAAACCCCAAGTACCCACGCAATCAGGGTAAAAGTAGCGATCGTAATTACGATGATACCAACCAAATCTACCATAAACCCAGCCTTAATCATTTGTCCGGCCGTAATCCTCTCGCTACCGAAAACGATGGTATTGGGTGGTGTTGCAATGGGTAACATAAACCCACAGGATGCGGCTAAAGTAACAGGTATCAGCACAAGCAAAGGATCAACCGGAAGCGCACCAACAAAAGAAACAAGCACAGGAAATACCAACTGTAATGAGGCTGTATTAGACGCAAATTCGGAAAGCAGGGTTATAAACACAGCAAGAATCAACACGATTAACACCGGGTGCAAATGTGCGACGCCTGATAATGCTCCTGCCATTGACTGATCCAAGCCGGAACTGACAACAGCTTTGGAGATTGCAAATCCCCCACCAAACAGAAAAATAATTCCTATGGGCAACCTGCGGACTTCTGTAAAAGAAAGCAGGGTATCCTTTCCATCGCGCGAGGGAATAAAAAACAGCAAAAAGGCTATGATCATTGCAACAGTTGATTCAACGATCATTTTTGGCGGTAACCCAAAAAGGCTTGTCCATGAAGGAATTGTAAGTGGTCCAAATTTTAATTCCGAAAGAAAAAACCACATCAATACTGCCATAATGAAAAAGAAAAGCATCCACCGTTCTTCATAGGATGTTTTCCCTAATGCCCGGTATTCTGCATGGCAGCGGGTGAGATCGATATTCTCTTTTATCATGACTTTACGAAATTGAAATCGTAACGCATAATAACAACCCAGGAAAATCACCATACTAATCGGAATACCAAACATCATCCATGTTGCAAATCCTATTGATGTTCCATCTGGAAAAGCTGAGGTATATTCCTTTAGAAAGATCATATTGGGTGCTGTCCCAATTAAAGTAGCCATTCCACCAATAGACGCGGCGAAGCCCAAACCTATGAGTAGTGGAGCAGTAATTCCTTCAAGACGCTCATCCCTTTCGAGTTGCACCCCGATGGCCATTACTGCAGGAAGCAACATTGCCGTTGTTGCAGTGTTGTTGATCCACATGGATAAAAAGTACGCGGCAAACATAACTCCGAATAAAACGGAGGCAGGTGTTTTTCCAACAGACAAAATTATTCGCAAGGCAATTCTTCTGTGTAAACCCCATTTTTCGAGTGCATAAGCAAATAAAAATCCTCCAATAAAAAGAAAAATAATCTCATGCATATAATTGGGCGCCACTTCTTCCATTTTGAGCACACCACAAACAGGAAGAAAAACAATTGGTAAGAGAGCTGTGATATAAATATTTACAGCTTCGCTAACCCACCAGGTAGCCATCCACACCAATAATGCCGCCGCTTTTCCCTGTGCAGGATCCAATCCGCGTTGTACCAGCCAGAAATGTGTAATGATTCCAAGAAGCGGGCCTGCAATTCCGAAGACAAATTTCTTATTCATCAGCGGTAAATATATACTTCAACTTTACCATCTGCACGAATCGCTCCTCTATACATACCGGGAGTATTGAACGGCATGGTATAATTTCCATCCCTGTCAACTGCAATTAATCCTCCCATTCCTCTAAGTGAAGCCAACTTTTCCATTACCACATGATGAGCTGCTTTTTCGAGCGACCATCCTTTGTATTTCATCAAGGCAGCAACATCATAGGCAACTACATTCCTGATAAAAAATTCGCCGTGACCGGTACATGATATTGCACAGGTTGCATTATCGGCATAGGTGCCGGCTCCAATTATGGGAGCGTCTCCTACTCTGCCGTAACGTTTGTTGGTCATACCTCCTGTTGAAGTTCCTGCAGCAAGATTTCCGTATACATCAAGTGCAACCGCACCAACGGTCCCAAATTTTTTATCAGGATCCAAATCAACATTAAATTCAATTGCAGATGAATCGGAATGCAGACCCTGTTCACCATCATGGTCAAGCACTGACTTTTCCTGCTCTTTCACTTTTCGCAATTGCTGAAGGCGATTCAAATCAAAAAAATAGCTTGTATCCACTATTGTACATCCAGACTTTTTTGCGAATGCATCTGCACCTTCTCCGGTAAGCAAAACATGGTCACTCTTGTTCATCACAGCAATGGCAGCAGTAATCGGATTTTTCACTGTATGAACTCCCGCAACAGCACCTGCCTTTCCGGTTTTACCATCCATTATAGCAGCATCCATTTCAATTCGTTCATCATTGGTATAAACAGAGCCTTTACCTGCATTGAACAAAGGACTGTCTTCCATAATCATAATTGCAGCTTGAACAGCCTGAATGCAAGTTCCGCTATCCTTTAGCACCTTGTAACCTGCAGATAATGCTTCGGTTAATTTTTCCATGTATGCTTTCTCTTTCTCAGGAGTCATATTCTCCTTTAAAATAGTGCCGGCACCACCGTGAATAACAAGTACAAATTTTGCTTCCATCTTATTGCTCTTTTTCTGTGCGAAAACAGGATTACTTAGTAACATTGCAAAACACAAGACTACATTTACTCTCATTTAAAAATCGTGTTGATTGCTAAACTTAGGCATTTTTTGGAAATACCTCAAGTACCGGCTTCGTTCAAAAACGAGGTACGATGTGCATTCTCCATTTCTTTTCGCATTTATTGAAGAAGTATTAAAAAATAAAGGCAATTATTACGCTTATCACAAAATTGAACCACTGAGGAGAAAACTCCTGAAGGATAATAGGATCATACAGGTCAATGACCTCGGTGCAGGATCCAAAACAAGCAAGGGATCTGTTCGGAAAGTGAGAAGCATTGCGCAGACTGCATTAACTCCCCAAAAACGCGCTCAGCTGATTCATCGTATTGCTGTAAAATGCAAGGCAAAAACGAGTATTGAACTGGGAACATCACTTGGAATAACAACACTTTATCTGGCAACAGCAAATTCCTCAGGACAAGTAATCACCTTCGAAGGAAGTTCAGAAATCCGGAAAATCGCGCTTGAACAATTCCATGCTGCAGGAGTAAAGAATATTCGTTCCATTCCGGGAAATTTTGATTCCAGTTTACCGGAGTATTTAAAGGAAAATCCGATCATTGATCTTGCGCTTATCGATGGCAATCACCGAATGGAACCCACCTTGCGGTACTTTAACCAGATCCTTGAAAATTGTCACAACGACAGTATTCTGATCTTCGATGATATTCATTGGTCTGAAGAGATGGAATCGGCCTGGGAAACTATTGTTAAAGATGATCGCGTTACACTTACACTCGACATTTTCTTTTTCGGAATTGTATTTCTGAAAAAAGAAGTGCAAAAGGAACATTACGTACTCCGCTACTAACTCAAAATAAACCATTACTCCATTCTGATTTTCAATGGTAATCAAATGCAGGAAAAATGAAGATGAGGGTTAATCCTTATCTTTGGTAAAATCAATCAGGAAAGCCCATGAAAATTTATACGAAAACAGGTGATAAAGGACAAACATCCCTAATTGGAGGAACCCGTGTATTGAAGTCGAGTTTGCGAATTGAAGCATACGGCACGGTTGATGAATTGAATTCCTGGATTGGTGTTTTGCGAGATCATGATACTTCTCATACGCATACAGCGACATTACTGGAGATACAGGATCGTTTGTTTACCATCGGTGCCATTTTAGCGAGCGAACCCGGAAAATCGAAAATGAAAATCCCGGAATTGCACGATACAGATGTCGAATTTCTTGAAGCGGGAATTGACGCTTTGAATGAAAGCTTACCGGAAATGAAAAGCTTTGTCCTGCCCGGCGGACACCCCTCTGTTTCCTTCTGCCATGTTGCCCGTTGTGTTTGCCGTCGTTCTGAACGCATCTGTGTGGACCTCTCTCAAAACGAAGAAGTAGCCGAAATTGTGATCCGGTATCTTAACCGTTTATCGGATTATCTCTTCGTTCTTTCCAGAAAACTTAGCCAGGATCAGCAGGCAATTGAAAGTCCCTGGAAACCAAGGATGTGAAAAACAATGCGATAAGACTGTTAATCAGATTGTTACATAATGATAACTCCTTTTGACATTTCCGGATCATAATAGAACAAAAAATCTACTTTCGCGTAATCTTCAAAAATCAACAAGAAAGGAGACGTTATGTACTGGACTCTTGAACTCGCATCCTACCTGGAAGACGCCCCCTGGCCTGCCACACGTGATGAATTAATCGACTATGCCTTACGTGCAGGTGCACCAATGGAAGTCGTAGAAAATCTTCAGGAAATGGAAGATGAAGGTGAAATCTATGAAAGCATTGAGGAAATCTGGCCCGATTATCCATCGAAAGAAGATTTCTTTTTCAATGAAGACGAGTATTAAATCATTTTTATTGAGCATAAAAAAGCCCCGAATGTTTTCGGGGCTTTTTTATTTTAACCGATAAAATTATCTTTTCCAAAAAGCCATTGGCTCACCTGAAGTCTGTTTGATTTTTCCGTTTTCCTGAATGGCGAATGTCCGCTTGCTCAGAAACTCCGATGCAGACACTGGGTTGTTGTCGTAACCAAACTCATCCACACTTTTTTCATATACCATTTGGTATTCGCTTACCTCAACCGACATATCCTTTCCGATCTTATACCCTTTCAAAGGCTCATCATGATAATGAAAACCGCCAACCTCAAGTTTGTCGATCACCTTTCCATTATGATCGTAGGTCATGAGAATATGATATACAGGAGGCGTATCGTACATCACCTGAACCCCTGCATACATTAAAGCAACATACTTTTCGGTTTCATTGATCTTGGCCAGATAATAAAACTCGTCACCCACTTCACGGCTAAACGAGGGGTTGACCATTTGCGGAACAAACAATTCGAAGTCGTAGGCAATTGAATTGATCAATTTTATTTTTTGCGATTCTTCTGCTTTTACGATCAGCGGAATCTGCGAATCGGGAAAACCAACCATGAATAAATCAAACAATGCGGCTTCCGGAGAGGAAACGCCACTCATGGCTTCTTCATATACCCCTTTAAAGTCAGGCAATCCGCGTACAAAAGACAAATCCGTATCAGAAAGCAAGTGTTTTGAATTTGCATATCCGTTTTCAATTGCAAGACGAACATAACGCAATCCATCTTCACCGTTTTCTGTCATAGAATATGCGCAAGCCAAATTGTACATCACTTTAGAAAGCGGGTGATAATTCAATTGTTCTGCAATATGATAAGAGGAAATGGCTTCTTCATAGTTGCGGATATCCATTAATGCATTACCCAATTCGTAATAGGATTTTGCATCGGGGCACATGAGAATAGCTTTGCGAAATTCTGCGATAGCTTTTTCGGGTTGCTTTTGGTTGCGGTATAGATCAATTCCATGCAGAAACACCTTGCGCGATGCTTCGCGAACAGAATCCGCTACAGTGGCTGCAAAGGCTTCAACCTTATCAAAATTGTAAATATCCTCCTGAACCAAAACATTGGAATCAGTTTTTTCGGTATCCTTATAAGGTTCAGATGAACACGCTGCAATCACCACAGGCAGCACGAAAAGATAAGCTAGCTTTTTCATAGATAGATTTCAGTGTCTTAAAGATAATGCAAAGACAAGAGAAATGGAACAGCAAATACTATTCAAAAAGCAACCTTTACTCATCCAAATCCGCTTTTATGGCTTGAAGCCCTGAGAATGAGAGCGAAGACTTCAGATTACGATACCTTCAAGACCTTTGGCCATATACATATAGCCCCAGCAAATAAGCAGAACTTGCGCGTAGAAGGGAAAATTGCCTTTTACTTTGAATTAGATGAAAAGGATGGGGTTCCTGCTGTTAATTTTTTCACCAATATTAGATAGCTTAAAACCATGTACCAGACCAGGTAATAAAAGGATTGCATTGTGATTTTACCAAAGGTGTTAACACCCAATGCAGGCATTTGAATGATTGATTTATAATTCCGGAAGCCGCATTATAAAAATGAATTACCCTTGCACTGTTCTGGTTAAGGACATGCGATTAAGTGTTTTCAAAACCTGGAAAGGGAAGAAAAACGGAGTTAACCCTGTGCAGAAATAAAGTCTATTTTATTTACTAGCCTCCGCATCACAGAATTTCTTTTAATAAAGAGCTAATAACTATTTTGAACAATAAAGTCATTCAATAATACTATCAATTCATGAAAAAAGGGTTTACTGATTACCATTGGATTTTTAGCAGCTGCTGCATCTGCAGTCATGTACTTTGTTGGAAAAGATTCTTCCCATTTAAGTGAATTATACGAAATATACTGGGTGCCACTACCGTTAGCAGCACTTGCCCTTGGAGCGGGACTAATGAAAAAATAATTGCATACAGAATCTTTGAAAAAGGCAGCTGTTACGGAAATGTTGTGGATTTGAAAAAAACCTAACTTCGTAACTCAATTTCCGATATGCTATTTTCATTTTCTTTAGTAATTGCTGGCTTTATACTATTAATTTTTGGTGCAGGTTGGTTGGTTGACGGTGCATCTGCTTTAGCAAAGAAGTTTAACGTATCTGATCTTGCCGTTGGATTAACTGTTGTTGCTTTTGGCACCTCAGCACCGGAGTTGGTTGTAAATTGTATTGCATCCAACGATGGTCACTCCAGCATCGTTTT
>JBKBUQ010000006.1:0-41029 GCA_046289975.1 Flavobacteriales bacterium
CCTCCATTGATGGTGATATTACAACTTGATGTTACAGTATGTGCTATATATACCACATCGGTAGCACCAATGGTAATATCACAAGAATTATCTGGTGTTGTAGTAGCGGGAGAACCATGGCCAACTGTTGACCAGATATTGGCCGTGAAAACACCGTTTGTTGTTGAGTAATAATTTGTTGCCTTACCGGAAAGAGCCAAACCAACAACTAAAAAAACAATAAGATTTAAACGGTAGATACTCCTCATAGCCAAGTTACAGTTTGGCAAAAAAACGCAAATTCAAAAAAAGGAGTTGCAAAAAAGGATTAATGTCACGATTTAGCTGACCATTCAATCCATCTTAATCTTCTTCTGCTGAAGCAAATCGTTGGAGGAAGCAATAATGATATAATCCCCATCAACAATTCGTCCGTCGGGATCAAAACCAACAATCTTTCCATCGAGGAAGGTGAGCATGATCTTAGAGAAAAATTCTTTGCCCTCTCTATCACGCACCACAACAAGAACCTCTTCATTGCCAAAAGCGGCAGATGCAAGGAACATAACGGGATCCATTTCTGTACCGGCATTCATACCCATTAACTCAGAACCGCAGTCCTGACGACGAACGGTGATCTGTCCGGAATAAAGGTACTCTCCTGATTTGAGTGTTTGCTTAAGACGATAATATGAAGTGCCTGGCAGTGGATCGCGATCTGCTTCAAAATATTCGAGTAATGCAGGCGACTCACTTGCAGCGCTCACCCGGGTGATTTCAATGAAGTTTACCCCATCAGAAGATCGCTCAACGGTATAAAAAGAAGCATCCTTTTCTTTAATGCCAACCCAGGAAATCTCCACTTGCGGACCCAGGTTTACCACATTAAAACGGGCAACCTGCGCAATAACGGCAGATCCTGCTGAGGTAACGGTATTTGCAACAGGTCCTGCAACTGCATTTCCAAATAGAAACAAGGCAGTTGCAACTGTGAATGAGCGAACGTAAAATCGATTCATTGTATCAAAATTTGACTCTGCAATTTAATGAATTGCTATTAAAAAGTGAAATTTTGATAATCTTATTACCTGTTGAAAATCAATAGGTAAACAAAAATCGTGTTTAGTACGTGTTTAGAATTAGGCGCTTAGAGGATCATTACCCCCATTTTATCGATCAAGGGGATCCGAATCAGGTTTTCTTCCCGGATGGTTTCGGGTAGGAAAATAAACTTCTTGTCGTACATCTTTTCCTCTAGAAAAAAACTAACCCAGTATTCATTATTCAGCATGAAGACATCTTCGATGATGGGTTCAATCTTCATGAAGCTTTTTGGTTTTACTTCATCCAAAAAATGGCGGAGCTCAGATGTTTTACGAATATCATTATTGATTTCCCCATACCCTCTGGATGAAACCAACACACTCTTGAGCTCTTCTTTTTTCAGATTGATGAGGTAAACATTCCATTCATTGAGTCCTTCTTCATTCACCTCACTCACAACTGCAACTCCCACATCCTGCATGCGGGGAATTTCGATGTCTTTCTTCATAATGCGTTTGTCACTTCTTTTGCAATTCGAATATAATCGTCAATCTCAACCGGAGTGTCGTTCTGCTTTCTTCCACGTTTATGACCGGTTCTTACAATAATCAAATCTTCTTCGGGGTAGCAGATCACATACTGGCCAAGGATCCCTCTCATGTAAAACACTTTTTTGCCCTCGTACTGCGTAATCCACCATTGGTATCCGTAGCGCTGATTTTTGCTTCCGTCTTCGTCAATTAATTCTGCCGGAGTAATGGACTGCTGCACCCAATCCGATGAAACAATTCTTTTTCCATTCCAGGCGCCTGCATGCATATACAGTTTCCCTAAACGTGCAAAATCGCGTCCGGTTGCATACAAACAACAATACGATTTTTCCAAACCGCCTTCTTTGTCCAGACTCCAATACGCAGGCTGCTCGGCTCCAATATTTTTCCAAACTTTCTCAGAGGCATATTCTGCTAAAGGCACGCCGGTTGCTTTGTACACGCAATAACCCAAAATCAATGTAATTCCACTTTGGTAATAGAATTTTTTACCAGGCTCTCCTTCAACCTTTGTGTCTTCTATCATTCCTTCCAGATCCCATCCGTAATAAGCTTCCGCATTATGCGATAATGGATTTCCTCCGCTTTCACTCCAGTCTGTTGCTGCGCTCATAGTAAGCAAGTGCCATAAAGTCAGCTTGCTTTTTTCTCCTTCGGCAAACGATGGAATGAAATCGCTTACAGGTTGATCAACACCCTTAATTTTTCCTTCATCAATTGCAATACCACAAAGCAATGACACCAGCGATTTAGCCATGGAAAAGGAATTTGAAACGGTATGTTCATCAAATCCACCGGTGTAATATTCGAGCACCAGTGTGTCTCTTCTGAAAATCAAAAATGAGGTGCTTTTATACTGATCAAGAATTTTCTGTTGCTCCGGAAGCAATTTTGCACTTGCATAATCAGGATGTACCGGCCATGGTTCTGCAATTTGATTGGCGACTTCGCGCTTGGGAAAATATTCCAGATCAAGAATTCCTGGTCCGCTTTGCCCAACCAAATAAGTGCAGGCCACCGCCTTATAAATGTAGGTGCGTCCTGAAATTAAAATAAAGGCATTGGCCAAAATCAGTAAAACGCCCAGCGCGATCAGTGTCCACTTGAAAAATTTTCCGAAAAATCGCAAAACTGTTCTCATACCGTTTTTTCTCCTGTTACGAATTCAAAATCGAAAATGTTTGCCATGTTGACAAGGAGTTTCGCTTTCAATTCGAGCATATCTACCCCTCGACCCAATTCCTTATGAAGTGAGGTCACTTGCTTATCCTCAATTCCACAGGGAATAATATGGTTGAAATAAGAAAGATCTGTATTGATATTAAAACCAATTCCGTGCATGGTTACCCAACGGCTGCACTTCACTCCCATCGCGCAAATTTTGCGTGCCTTGCTATCGTCCTGCGGATCGAGCCATACACCGGTATATCCGGGATAGCGACCGGAATGAACTCCGTATTCTTTCAAGGTGAGGATAACAGCCTCTTCCAGGAAACGCAGGTATTTGTGGATGTCGGTAAAAAAATCATCTAGATCGAAAATAGGATACATCACCAATTGACCGGGACCATGGTAAGTAATATCACCTCCACGATTTATTTTGTAATAGCTTACCTGATGTTGCTCCCGTTGCGATTCATTTAGCAGGAGATGGTCTTCGGATCCGCTTTTCCCTAAGGTATAAACATGCGGATGCTCGCAAAACAATAAATAATGAATCACTTTATCATGAAGAGAACTATCTGATAATTCCCGGTTCCTCAACTTTCGTTCGACAAGCTCGTTGAATTTCTTTTCCTGATAATCCCAGGCCTCTTTGTAGTCGATTAAACCGAGATCCTCACAAATTACTTTTCGCATTTCAGAATTTGCTGAGTTCGCCCTTGAGATGATCAATCACACGCACTTCAACAGGATCAACGCCACGTTGGTCAGCAAGTAATACACTGATCCAATCGCCAAGGTGAATATGCCAAATCGCTTTTTCAACCTTGTTTTTTCCGCCTGCCCAACTTTCGGCAATATGAGGAGTGTATTTTCCTATTACGCCTTTGTTGATCTCAAACCGTTTCTGATTACGTTCATAGTCGTCTTTATCTCTGAGCAGCAATACTGCGAGCTCCTCGTTTTTGGTGGTCCAGCCAACCAGCTCATTGTGGTTCATCTCAGGAACAACATGGTGCCAGCAAAGTATTTTAGCATTTTCATTGAGTTGCTGACGAAGACGGATAGCAATTCCTTCGCGGTAGGTGGTTGTATAAATTACAGGAACCCTTCCATTGAAAAATGTTGTAAGCTTAGTAGCCTCTTCCAATATTGTTTGCTGTTCTCTTTCTATCAGATCTGCCGCGGTCAAAAAATCATTTAATACACTTTCTGCAATGACTCCGAAACTGTGCAAAATATGCATTTGCTGAACCAGTGAATATCCCAAACATGCGCGTGGCGAATCTCCGGTTGGAAGTAAAATCAGATCGAAATTTTTCTCTCGGGCAATATCAGCAATCTTACCCCCGGATGTTACCGCTACAATGGTAGCTCCTGCTTCCATAGCGAGTTGCATGGCATTTATTGTTTCTTCAGTATTGCCGGAAAAGGACGAAACAATAACCAACGTATTCTTGCTCACCCAGCCGGGAATAAAGTATCCCTTGCTCACCACAACCGGAACTCTAGCCTGTTTGGCAGCCAATTCCGAAGCAATGGTTCCACCAATACCCGAGCCCCCCAAACCGGTAATAAGCACATTCTTCAAGTCCCCATTAAAACCCTTAAGCACTGAGGCTTTGGAGATGTTTACAGCTGCACGCAATTGTGCTGGAAATTCAGCAACTAACTTTTTCATCCGCAAAAATTGAACCCCAAATGTAAATAAAAAGCCCTTACCGCTCTTTCGGGCGATAAGGGCTGAATAGTGGATGAATTACAGAATAACGACCCGCTTAACGCATTCGCTTCCTGAATTTCGCAGTGTAATAAAATACACCCCTTTCCCAAGTCCTTGTAAATCAAGGTTGCGCTTATACTTCCCGGAGAAGGAACCTAAGGTCTCTGAATACACAAGTTGTCCAATCGGATTCTTTACTTCAATTACAAAATCATCTGTAACCGCTACATCGAACTGCAATGTAAACTGCCCATCATTGGGATTGGGATATACAAAGAATGAATTCTGAAGGATGAGGTTTTCAATAGACAAACTAGTTACATTAACCGGTGCAGAAGCTGCTGATGAACACCCTGTTTGGGTTACAATTACAGTGTAGTTTCCAACCTGAGTTGAAACATGCGTCTGACCTGTTGCCCCTGAAATAGGAGAGCCATTCAAATACCACTGGTTACCGGTAGCAGAACTGCTTGTTAAAGTAGTTCCGTTTTGGGTGATGGTGGGTGTTGCCGGTGTTGCATTCACTGTAATAGTCAGGCTGTTTGATGTGGCCGTTGTTGGACTAGCACAAGGTGAATTAGAAGTCATGATCACCGAAATTACATCGCCATTGTTAAGCACTGAAGTTGCAAACGCTGGACTGTTTGTTCCTGTGTTATTTCCATTTCTGCGCCATTGGTACGACGGAGTTGTTCCACCATTGGTTGGTGTTCCGGTAAAGGTGATGGTTTGTCCGGAGCAGATTGTTGTTCCGGGATTGGCAGAAATTGAAACTGAGGGTGTAACAGAACTGTTCACCGTCATGGTAATCGTATTTGATGTTGCCGGACTACCTGTTACCCCGGATAAGTTGGAGGTCATCGTACAGGTGATCGTGTTACCATTGGTCAGTGCATTATCTGTATAGGTGGGACTATTTGTTCCAACCACATTACCGTTCTTTCTCCACTGATACGTAGGAGCAGAGCCGCCATTAACCGGTGTTGCCGTAAAGGTTACGCTTTGTCCTGCGCAAATCGGATTTGCACTTGCGGAAATGGAAACAGAAGCAACTGCCGCCTGATTACTGATATTAATATCATCGATATACAAATTGTTTCCATAGCGGCTTGTGCCTTCAATTTTGATAACAACTGTTTGTCCGATATAGGAAGTCAGATTAATCGTATCGATATCCCAATCCCCTGCAGCTGCCGGTGTAAATGTTGTATTCAACGTTCCGCTTGTGGCCAATTGGGTTCCTATTTTGGTATATACTGCAGCACCATAAGTAGCACCACAATCGGTAGACACATACACACGCAACTCATCGTAATAAGTCGGATTGTTGTAATAACGGTAAGAGCGTTTGAATGTCATGGTTGGGTTTGTTGCTCCAACCAATGAAAGTGGTTGAATCACCAAGGCATCCAGTGGTCCGCCCGCAATGTTGTAATTGAAATAATTTATTCCTGCACAACCACTGGCAGAACCGGTATTTCCGGCAGCAGCACGACGAACAAATCCTTTTGCGCCATCGGTACCCCATGCTACAGTACCGTTATCAGGGTTTAACACTGTTATTCCTGCAGGAGGGAAAGTAGCTCCTTCAAAATTCTGAGCGTATGGAAGGGCTGCTCCATTGGTAACAGTGATGTATGCATTTTTGACCTCGCTGTCGTTTCCTTGTGCGTTGGTTGCAACAAGTGTAACGGTGTAATTTCCTGCTGCATTAAATTGCACTTGCGGGTTTTGCGAAGTTGAACTCGTAGCACCAACATAGGTAACGGTTGCAGGACTGAATGTCCATGCCCAACTGGTAGGTTGTCCCGACGATTGATCGGTAAATGTTACCGTTGATCCGATGCAAGGGGCAGTATTGTTTGCGGAAAAATCTGCTACGGGGGCTTGCGGACTACAAGGAGCGTAAACTCCGGACAAAGTAGTAACACCTGTATTTCCCGGATCGAGCCAGGGCTGAAGTGTGTTATTGGTTGCCGGAACAGTATTGCTGGACCAGTTATACGACATCTTTCCGTAATAATCCGGTTGTCCTGTTGCGGAACAATAAGAAGCACCACCGGTAAGCTGACCAACAATCAAACCTGCGCTATTGAAAATAGGAGATCCTGAAGACCCACCTTCAGTAACACCATGACCATTGGTAGTAGCAACCCAGGTAACACGCCAGTGCGAACTTAATCCGCTACCGTTCCATCCACTGTTTACAAGCGTAGAAGAAAATGTAGAGATCTTTTTTACGTCACCGGAAGGATGGTGAATACCAACACCGCTTGTTGCAGCAGTAGCAGAACGACTCCAACCATTGTAGTACACATTCCATAATGCCGGAATAGTAGGCGTAATCTCAATAAGGTACATATCGGAACCATTGTCACCGCCATTTCCGCCCTGAGCTCTTCTTACGCAACCGGTAAGCACATAATCATCAAGTGTTCCTGCAGTACCGGGAGTTGTGCATGTAGGTGCTTCATAATTAAAATAAAACTGCCACTGGTTAAGGTTGGCTGTAGTTGAATACTGAGGATTGGAACCTCCTCCACCGGCACAGTGGTCGGCAGTGAGAACATAGCGCTTGCAATCCTGTGCGGTATTGTTAATCAAGGAACCGGAGCACCATCCGGCGCCTGAAGGACCTACAACCAGAATACGAACCACACCGCGTTTTTCATCCTGCCAGCTGTTTCCTTCAGGTGTACAGTTTACATTCACCTGACAAGCATCTGATTCACCAATCCGCTGCTGATTTTGTACCTGAACCGAACGAGGATTATAACCACGGTAAATGTGTCCCACCCCGGCAATATCAATTATCGGATCAGCAGAAACTCCCATTGGCGCATGATACTCTAGAACCGTTACATCACCGTCGATAATGCGTGTAGAAAATTCGGGATTGGATGCAGGCGGGTTGATTGTGCTGTTATAGGCACCTGCAATGTGAGATTTGTCTTCATTATAGAGGAACAAGGTCGAACCTTCTGGTAAAACGAAGTGATTGTACGTTAGAAAAAGCGCCAGAGCACCATCCGATTGAATCTTCAACCTCCACAGACGCGATCCGTCGGGTAATACTTCCCAGGTTCCGCTGTTTTGCGGGTTGAGCGTTACCGGCATGATACGGGCGATCTTGTAAAGCGTTCCTTCCTTTGCATCAACCGCATCTTCCAATGCAACCTGCTGCATATCCGGAAACCCTACATGGGTAGGGGGGAGAGCTTGTAATGTAAGGGATTTTGAAAAGCTTTGAGGTGTTCCTCCAAGCGAAACCTGCGCAATTGCATTGGAGAAAACCGCAAGCGTTAAGGCAAGGAAAAATAAACGTAAATGTTTTGTTCGCATACAAGTAGGTTTTTGGTGGCCTGAATTTAACAATCGCAAAACAGGAATAAAACACCGTTGGATAAGTAATTCGCCTAAACTAAACGAATTCGCATTTAACGGATTGAAATCCAGCAAAACAAGTATTCATCAACATTGATATCTTTGCAAAAATTATTTATCCCATGATTCAAGACTTTACCGAACAGGAAGTTATTCGCAGAGAGAAACTGGATGAAATTCGCATGCTGGGGATCGACCCCTATCCGGCAGAGGAATATCCGGTGAATGCTTATGCAAACGATCTTAAAGAACAATACGAGGCTGAAAAACCAGGATTCGAAAACATAGTTCTTGCAGGAAGATTAATGAGTGTTCGCGACATGGGTAAGGCGTGTTTTGCAGAATTGCAAGACAATACAGGAAGGATTCAGATCTACCTGAGGCGCGATGATATTTGTCCGGGAGAAGATAAAACTTTGTACGATCAGCTATTTAAAAAGCTACTTGATATTGGAGATTTTATCGGCGTAAAAGGATTCATGTTCAAAACCAAAATGGGTGAAACCACTTTGCATGTAAAAGAACTAACACTGTTATGCAAAACATTGCGACCACTACCTATTGTGAAAACCGATGAAGAAGGCAATGTATTTGATGCGTTTACAGATCCCGAAAAGCGACACCGCATGCGTTATGTCGACCTTATCGTAAATGAAGGCGTAAGGGAAACCTTCATTAAGCGCACGAAGCTGATGAATTCATTACGAAACACCTTTAATGCCAGCGGTTATATTGAAGTGGAAACGCCCGTTTTGCAACCCATTCCCGGAGGAGCTGCTGCGCGTCCGTTTACAACACACCATAATGCACTTGACATACCTTTGTTCCTCCGAATTGCAAATGAATTGTATCTAAAGCGGCTTATTGTTGGTGGTTTTGAAGGCGTATACGAATTCTCAAAAAATTTCCGAAACGAGGGAATTGACCGTACACATAACCCGGAATTTACTGCGCTTGAAATTTATGTGGCGTATAAGGATTACAACTGGATGATGGATTACACCGAAGAAATGATTGAAAAAGTGGCGCTTGATGTAAACGGCACCACCGAAGTTCAGGTAGGCGAAAAATCGATTTCATTTAAACGTCCTTATAAGCGCATTACCATGTTTGATGCGATCAAGGAACATACCGGGTTCGAGGTTAGCGAAATGAATGAGGATCAGCTGAGAGATGTATGCAAAAAACTGCATATAGAAACAGAAGCGAGCATGGGAAAAGGCAAATTAATCGATGAAATTTTCGGTAATAAATGTGAACACAATTACATCCAGCCAACATTCATCATCGATTATCCAGTTGAAATGTCGCCGCTTACCAAAAAGCACCGCAGTAAAGAAGGTCTGGTTGAGCGTTTCGAATTGTATGTAAACGGAAAAGAAATTGCGAATTCCTACTCAGAGCTCAACGATCCTATTGATCAACGCGACCGTTTCATGGAGCAAATGGCTTTGGGCGAGCGTGGTGATGACGAAGCAATGGTGATCGATCATGATTTCCTTCGTGCATTAGAATTTGGAATGCCACCAACGGCAGGACTGGGTATTGGTATTGATCGTTTGACCATGATGATGACCAATCAGGCTAGTATTCAGGAAGTACTATTATTTCCTCAAATGCGTCCGGAGAAATAATACTTTGATTTTTGAATTCCCCAAAAACCCGGAAAATTCCGGGTTTTTGCATTATAAGCAGCTAAATAAGCTAAATTGTACCGTCCAAACCGGAATAGAATGAAAAATTTAATTTTCTCTGCTTTAGCTTTTGCAGTTTCATCATTCACATTTGCACAAACCTTAAATTGGAGTGCATATACCGATTCTACTGTAACCTATTCTTCTCCACGCGCAGTAGATCTTACAGGTGATGGTGTGTTGGATATCATAATGGGTGCCGGAAAAGAAGCCGCTGTAACCAACTATGGTATACTTGCATTTAACGGCGCAACGGGCGCTAGTTTATGGACAGTACAAACCCGAAATGAAATTTTTACCAGTGCACAATTCCAGGATATCACAGGCGATAATATTCCTGATATTTTTCTGGGAGGAAGAGATGCACAACTATATGCCATCAACGGAAGTACAGGAGCTATCATCTGGGAGTACTGGCCTTTTGCAAATGGCAATCCAAATCTGCAGGGATTGTATAATTTTTATACCCCCCAGATTATTCCGGATATGAACGGTGATAACATTCCCGATTTACTGCTTGCCAACGGAGGAGATCACGCCGCTCCGGTATGGCAAACCAATCGTCCCCCCGGACATTTGATGATCATCAGTGCAAGCGATGGCGCATTGATATCGATGGTAGAAGTTCCCGACGGTGCAGAAACGTATTGCTCACCTGTTGTAGCTAATTTAAAAGGCGATGGTGTATTGTATGTGGTCTTCGGCACAGGGGGTGAAACACTACCCGGTTCACTATGGGTTGCTCCACTACTCGATGTATTCAATGAAGATCTGAGCAGCGCTGTTGCTTTGGCTACACATCCTACACTTGGATTTGTTGCACCGCCAACAGTTGCCCGTTTTAGTTCTGCTGCTCACATGGATATTGTCGCTCATGGGTATGATGGAACTTTGTATCGGTTTAAAGGATCCGACTACTCCCTGGTGTGGAGCAAAAGTTTTCCCGGAACTGAAACCAGTGCCTCTCCGGTGATTGGAAACTTTACCGGAAATCTGACTCCTGATGTTTTTGGTGTTTTATACAAAGGCGTTGCGCCTTCTTATTCGGATTTCTATCAGGTAATGCTAGATGGAGAAACCGGCACGTTGGTGTATAAAGATAGTCTTTTGTCTATGCATTTTGCTGCTCCGGTTGCATTCGACAGCAATGGTGATGGCAGAGATGAGGTGCTGATTTCAGGATTAAATCATGTCGGACATTTTCGTCATCAGCTCATGCTGATAGATTTCCAAAACAACACAAGCGCAAATTATTGGAACAGCGAAGCAGGTAGTAATATCGGAAGCACTCCCTGGGTTGGAGATCTCGATAATGATGATATGATTGATCTGGTTTTTGCTTTCCGTAAGGACAGTCTCAACCCAATGGGATGGAAGGGAACGTTTGTAAAGCGACTCAATACCGGAATGAATATGCCGATTAAAGACATTGCATGGGGTAGTTATATGGGATCGGAATATGACGGGCATTACAATTACACCTTCACGAATTGCGGACTGGGCAGTATTTTATCGAATGTGTTTGTAAGTAATCCAAGTTGTAATGGTCTTTCAGACGGAAGCATAAATCCTGTTACCGCAAACGGAACTGCACCTTTCACTTACCTGTGGTCGGACGGCAGCGTGGGTGACAAACTTCTCAATGTACCGGCAGGACAATATTCTCTAATTGTTACCGATGCAACAGGATGTTCGGAGTTAAGAATGTTTACTATTTCAGACCCCTACACCATTTCCTTTGGCGGAATCAATCCGGTTACTTGTCCGGGCGGAACCAATGGAACGGCAACAGTAAGTTCAACCGGTTGTTATTGCATGTTCAGCGGTTGTAATTTTCTATGGGAAGAAGGCACAACAGGATACACCATTTCAGGCGTTCCAACAGGGATGTACACCGTTACCATTACGCATCTCGATGGATGTGTAGTAGTAGATTCTGTATTTATTCCCGAAGGACTTCCTGTACTCTCCAATACTCTGGTTACACAAATTGACTGCTTTGGTGCAGATAATGGAGGGATAGAACTCGTACATAATTTTAACGGAACAAATTATATCTGGAGCGATGGTTTCAACGGAGGAGTTCATACCGGACTTGAACCCGGAAATTACACCTATACCGCAACAGATCCGCGCGGGTGTAGTGTAACGGAAACGGTTACCATCACCGAACCTGATGAACTCGTGGCGAATGTTTCCACTGAAAATGTAAGTTGCCACTCTGCCGGCGACGGTGAAGTTGCAATCACAATAACAGGAGGAACGCCGGGTTATCATATTACGTTTAACGGATCTACCGGAACCAATCTGACTTATTCTTCCCTCAATCCCGGTGTTTACACCATTGAAGCAGAAGATGCGAATGGATGTGTCACCACGCAGCAATCGGTAACCATCAGCGAACCCGCCGTACTAACCTCTACCGGCAGCAGCACACCGGAAACCAGTCTGGGCGACAATGACGGAACAGCAAGTGTAACTGCAAGCGGAGGGACAGCACCCTACACTTTTCTTTGGAATGATAATTCCGCACAAACAACATCAACAGCGAACGGACTTCCCAGTGGTACATATTCTGTACTGATTACAGATGCAAACGGTTGTACTCATTCTGAAACAGTGTTTGTTAGTCATACCACAGGAACAGAAGAAATCGAACAAAAACTCACTGTAATTGTTGCGCCAAATCCTGTAAATGAATGGATGGAAATAATAATCTCAGCACAGGAACAAAAAGCAACCATTCAATTGACAGACATAACCGGAAGAACAGTGTATCAAAGTTCTGCCAATGGAAATCATCGCATTAATTGCGCTGAATTTGGTGCAGGAAATTATTTGCTTCTTGTTCAGTCAGGCAATTTCAGTCAAACCATTCGGGTTGTAATTGCCAGATAATTATTCTGCGATCAGAAGAAAATAATTTTTCTTTCCACGCTGCAACAACAAGTACTTTCCGCTGATTAAATCGGCATCGGAGACCACTTGTTCCATTGTTACTTTATCCTTATTCAACGCGATCGAGTTTTCCTCAATGGCGCGACGTGCCTCGCCTCTTGATTTGAGGAAACCGCTTTTTTCGCCGAGCAAAGTCACCAGATCAACTCCGGTATGCAGTTCTGTTCTTGGAATTTTCCCTTGAGGAACGCCTTCGAAAACAGAAAGAAAATCATCTTCAGACAGCTTGCGCAAATTCTCAGATGTCGCTTTTCCAAAAAGAATAGCAGAAGCTTCAAGAGCCGTTTCATAATCGACTTCAGAGTGAACCCTGACAGTTATTTCTCGAGCTAATTCCTTTTGGAGTTTTCGCTCATGAGGTGCGGCACGGTGTGTAGCAATAATTGCTTCAATCTCTTCTTTGTCCTTTATTGAAAATATTTTGATGTAGTTTTCTGCATCTGTATCTGCGGCATTCAGCCAGAACTGATAAAACTGGTAAGCAGAAGTACGCTTTTTATCCAGCCAGATATTTCCGCTTTCTGTTTTTCCAAACTTAGTTCCGTCGGCTTTTTTAATCAGCGGAGTTGTAAGCGCAAAAGCTTCTCCTCCATCCATTCTTCGGATAAGCTCTGTTCCCGTTGTAATATTTCCCCATTGGTCGCTTCCACCCATTTGCAATAGTACACCATGGTTCTTCCAAAGGTGGAAGAAGTCATATCCCTGTATAAGCTGATAGGTGAATTCTGTAAAAGACATCCCTTCGCGTTCTTCTCCTGTGATGCGCTTTTTCACAGAGTCTTTTGCCATCATGTAATTCACCGTAATGTGTTTCCCCACATCACGAATAAAATCGAGAAAACTAAAGGAACTGAACCAATCGTAATTATTCACGATGCTGGCAGCATTTGCTCCTGAAAAATCAAGGAATTTTTCAAGCTGCGCACGCTGACAATTGAGATTATGCTGAAGCAATTCGGCAGTAAGCAGATTCCGCTCCTGACTTTTTCCGGAAGGATCTCCCACCAGGCCTGTAGCTCCCCCAACCAATGCGATGGGTTGGTGACCACAACGTTGGTAATGCACGAGTGTCATGACCTGAACAAGATTTCCAACCCCAAGCGAATCGGCAGTGGGATCGAATCCAATATATGCTTTAACGGGTTTACCTGAATTAAGCAATTCTTCGGTTCCCGGCATAACATCGTGAAGCATGCCTCTCCAGCGGAGTTCTTCAATAAAATTCTTCATCCTACAAAGATAAAGTATTCACAGAACGAAAAATACTGCACCAATGGAATTATCAAACAAGACAATAGCAGCCGTTATTGAGGTTTCTTAAAGCATGGAAAAGCCTATAATGCTATCTTTATCCTATGGTTTTAGTAACAGGATCAACCGGACTCTTAGGCTCACATCTTTTGCTGGACCTGGTTCGTCGCGGTAAAAAAGTTCGTGCCCTGGTTAGAAACCGCGAAAAGATAAAAAACGTTGAACTGCTTTTTCATTATTACGTTCCTGATAGTGCATCTGAATTTCTTTCTACCATTGAATGGTTTGACGGGGATGTTTGTGATATTTTTTCATTGGAAGACGCCTTGGACGGAATTTCAGAGGTGTATCACTGCGCAGCCCTTGTAAGTTTTGATCCATCGGACAGAAGGCGAATGACAGAAATAAACGACATCGGAACAGCCAATCTTGTGAACGCATGTCTGGATGCTCAAATTAGAAAACTTTGTCACGTCAGCTCCACAGCAGCTCTTGGCCGATCGAAGGGCAATGAAATGATCACTGAAAAAACACAATGGAAAAACGCACCGGAAAACACCTGGTACGCTATTACCAAATACAATGCCGAGCGAGAAGTATGGAGAGGGATCGAAGAAGGCTTATGCGCTGTAATTGTTAACCCCAGTGTAATATTAGGACCGGCCGACTGGAATTCCGGTAGCACTGCAATGTTTCGTCAGGGATCAGGCGGAATGAGATTCTACACAGACGGAGGCAATGCTATTGTAGATGTACGAGATGTTTCCGCAATCATGCTTCAACTTATGGAAAGTCAGATAGAGAAAGAACGGTTTCTAGTTACAGGAGAAAATATTCGTTTTAGGGATCTCTTCAATAAGATTGCTCATGCTTTTGGAAAAAAACCATCAAGAATTAAAGCAAGCAACTTCATGACCGGCTTTGCATGGAGATGGGAAAAATTAGCGAGTAAACTCACAGGAAGGAAACCACTCATCACCCGCGAAACTGCCCGCGCAGCTCATGCGGTGTATGAGTACGACAACAGTAAAATTATTCAAGCCTTGAATTATCGCTTTAAGAATGCAAATGATGCCATTAGCAACACTGTAAATTTTCTAAATACTATAAAAAAGTAATTCGTGCATTAATAGATAGATGTACGTATTAAATTATAACCATAAACCATGAAAAACATTTTTATCATTTTTCTTTTATTGATCGGTTCCTATTTTCTGGGATTCTTTACCAATTCTATTTTTTGTAAGAGTAGACAAAGTTGCGACAAAACAATATGTGATACAGCCGTAGTAAAACAAACCCCGATTGCGAAAAGTTCGTTACCGCTCGGAGCCTTTTCAATCAGTTTGAACGTAAAGGATCTCCAGGCCTCCAAAACATTCTATGAACATTTAGGTTTTACCACCAGTGGAGGGGAAATGAAAGACAACTACCTTATCATGAAAAACCAAAACGCATTGATTGGTTTGTTCCAGGGCATGTTTGAAAAAAACATCCTCACGTTTAATCCGGGATGGGATGAAAGCGCAAAAGATCTGGTAGAATTTGACGACGTACGTGAAATTCAACAAAAACTGAAAGCCAAAGGAATAGTACTCGATGTTGAAACACCCGACACGACGAAAGGTCCGGCATATATTATGTTAAAAGATCCTGATGGCAATGAAATTTTAATTGACCAACATCGTTAATTTGCTCTAATGAAGACTTTGAAAAAAACCAAACGCAAAGCTTACGGAGCAATAACGTATGAGTCGGTGGAACACTACCATGACGCTCAAACGGAGGATGTAAAAGAAATTCTGGAGCAGCTTCGGAAATGCATTCATAAAGCAGTACCTCATCTGACAGAAAAAATAAGCTACAATATGCCGGCGTTTTGCATGGACAAAGTTTTGGTTTATTACGCAGCAAACAAATCGCATATCGGATTTTACCCAACAACAGGTCCGATCATTGCATTCAGCAAGGAGCTTGAAAAATTTCAAACCTCAAAAGGAGCCATACAGTTTCCCTACAATGAAAAACTTCCCTTCGGATTGATTACTAAAATTGTGAAATTCCGGAAAGAAGAGGAAGAAGAAAGAGCCCGGAATAAAAAGAAAAAATAGTTCCTCATCCCTTCGGACAAGATCCACAGCGCTTACTTTTCTTGTATTTTTTACAGCACTTTTTTTTCTTATCCGCAAACAGCTGCTTTAGGATACAGCAATTCACTTCCAATTGTTGTTGAAGTTCAATTCCCGTAAAAGGCCGGCGGATTTCCATAGCTCAAAATTGCATCAAACGACGGATATCCCCAATACCCTAAAAACGGTATTTTGAATCATTCTTAATAAAGTTGACTGATTATCAATAAGAAACAAAAGATTGATCAGTCTGTTAGATTAACATGCAACGACCCTGGAACATCCCCTCTTTGGCAGTGTATAGTTTAGCTACTTACGAAAAAGGAAAAGTCAACATGAATATTTGCACCTATGTAAGTGCAGTAAGCATGAGGCCAAAACGGTATGCTATTGCCGTTTTTCATGGCACTAAAACACTTGAAAACCTGAATTTGAATAAAAATGCGGTACTCCAACTTTTAGGAGAAGAACAATACCCATTGGTTCGTGTGTTGGGAAAAACATCAGGCAAACGATTTGATAAATCAGAATGGCTTTCAAAGCGAAACCGTACAATACAATGGAAAGGACATACCGTATTGAAAGACGCATCGGCGTATATTCAATTGAGTTATCACTCCGAAATAAATGCCGGGGATCATCACCTCTACATTTTCGATGTGATGGCCTACAAGAGTAATTCAGAACACATTCTTACGACTGAAATCCTCTCTCAAAAAAAGCTTATCAGAATTTAATAAAAAAGGGTGTTGACCTGAACCTGATTGCAAGCTGTTAGATCGATCAACCAAACCAAAACCAAATCAACATGATCATAATTCCTGCCAACCCCTGCCTTATTCATTTTACTTTGCGTTTCATAGTAGCCAAAGGGTGACTGGAAAATGCTAAATGGTTTTCCAGTCCGATAATACTCATTGGCCGGTTATGTTCGATGGATTCGTTTTTATAATGATTAATAAAGGATAAGAAAGAATGATCGACCAGGTTTGTTTCGGAAAGATCAACTACAAGTTTCTTATTGTTCTGAATGGACATAAACATTTTTTTAAATCCAATCAAATTCGAAAAAATCGCGGAATCTTTGATCTTAATGTAGATCTCGTCCTCTGTTTCCTTTTTATCGAAGTGTGCCAAAAAAAGACTTCTAATAGAAACACCATTAAACAGATGGAAGAGAATTTTTACAATAATTCCACTTGCAACACCTAATAAAAGATCTTCCATTAGGGTTACAATTATTGTTACAAGAAAAATTGCAAGTTGTTCTTTGCCGATCTGGTAGGCGTGAATAAACTCTTTTGGTGCAGCAAGACGAAAACCTGCAAAAATGAGCATAGCAGCGAGTGCCGCATTGGGAATCATTTCGATGAAAGGGATGAGAAAAATCATAGCCATTAACAAAAATGTGCCGTGAAAAACATTCGACCATTTGGTTCTTCCGCCGAAACCAACATTGGCAGAGCTTCGAACCACCTCAGAAATCATAGGCAATCCACCCAACAAACCTGAAACAAAATTACCAACACCTAAACCGAAAAGATCACCATTGTAACTTGACGATCGCTTATAGGGGTCCAAATCATCGATTGCCTTAACGGTAAGCAGGGACTCAAGGCTATTTACAAATAAAAACATAAAAACATACTTCCAGAAAACAAATGAAGAGATCAGAGAAAAATCGAAATTGAGTCCGACTGAACCCCAAAAATCTCCAATTTGCACCAACGAGTACGCAGGTTCTGTTTCACGAAAATGCCAGAAAACTCCAAGTGGAATGGTAAGCAATAAAACTATCATTGGTGCCGGTACTTTTTTGAGCAAACGGATTCCGATGAGTGGCAATCCGAACATAACGATCAATCCGATAACACCAACAATCGCAATGTGCCAGTGAGCATGACTGATAAAACTCGGAATGTCGAGTAATAATTCTACCGGACCTTCCCCTTTGTATGTTGAAGGATCGTCGCCCAGCAATACAGGAATTTGTTTTGCAATAATGATTATTCCTACTGCAGCAAGCATACCATGAACTGCTGAATGGGGAAAAAAATCGCTTAGCGCACCAAGTTTTGCCAAGGCGATAAACAATTGCAATATTGCGGCTACCATTATTGCCGCGCAGGCTATTTTCCAACCTTGTTCCGCCCCACCAAATTCAATTATTGCTCCGGACGAAATTGTTATCAATCCAGCCGCCGGACCTTTAATGGTTAATGGTGCAACCCGAAAGAAACTAGTTAAAATACCGCCAATTATTGCGGCAAGCACACCCATCGATGCCGGAAAACCACTGGCCTTGGCTATACCCAAACTAAGAGGAAGTGCAAGTAGAAATACCAGAAAACCGGAAAGTAGATCAGAACTCCAATTGTCACTGAACTTAGGGGAAAGCGTCAGGTTTTTTTTATTTGTATTTGTTGTTGTGCTCATACTATTGTTATTGAGGAAAATTTATGCTGTTAAATCTGATGCGTGCTGAACGCTTCTTTGATGTGTACCTAAAAATATTCTGGAGTAAATCCTGATCACTGCCAATCCGTTAACGATAAATGTTACTGAAACTAAAAACGCAAGTAGTACTTGATTTTCGTGGACATGAGTCAGAACCAGATCTTCTCCAAAAAATGTTGTTGTAATCGGGAACCCGGCCACTCCTAATGCAGAAAGCAGAAACACAAATGCAGTTACCGGATATTCTTTGACCAATCCATGGAACCGGTTTAATCCCAGTCCATGATGTTCAATTCGTCTGATTCTTAGCAACGCAATCAATCCTATTATTCCTGAAATAATAATTCCACTCAAATAAATTGTAGCCTCTTTTAAATCAAGATGATCGTTGAAGGTAACTGCCAGATCCACAAAAAAATGGGCAAACACTACCAGCATCCATGCTAAGCGAGAGCTGGTTCTTTCATTGAATGATTTTGCCACCATCAGCAAGGCGAGTACTGCACAGATATGCGCAATGATAATTTTGCCTTCTGATATTGCAGCCGGATTTTTGTAGGCAAGAATAAATCCAATAATGTAGAGCGGTAATAAAACGAATGCAACATTTCTGACAGTAAGAAATCCCAATAACACTCTGATCTTTTTAAGTGGTTTTATAAATAGATTAAAAACTATGATCTCCAAGTTCCACTCCTTCAGGGAAAGGAGGTATAAGGTAGAACTCAACTTTGATTTCCAGTCTGAAGATCTTTTTACATCAGTATCCTGGTGATGATAAAACTGATCCCGAATCATGTACGCTACTGCGGAGGGAGAAATCAAGAGCTGATAGGTTCTTAAAAATGCATTACCGGCGAAATGAATTAAGGCCAGCATTTCAAACCCAAGGCCTGCTTCAACAAATATGATTCCGATCTGTGAAACTGAACTGTAAGCAATTTGTCCCTTAATAGTTGACTGAACACGCGCCATTAAAGAAGCGAGCACTGCTGTAACCAATCCAATTACAACAATCATTATTTTTACTGAAATCTGGTGTTCCCAAAAAGGATGCGTCCGCATTAGTAAAAACACTCCCATATGCACAGAAAGCGATCCATAAAAAATCGCGCTAGACGGTGTTGGTCCTTCCATTGCCCGAGGTAACCATGATGAAAATGGAAACTGAGCAGACTTCGCCAATGCAGCAACAAGGATCATCAGTGAAACAAAAACGCCTATTCCTGTGTGTTCGGATAAATGTTCGTGTACCAATTCATAATTATGGAGTTTCTGAAAAGTAATATTCTCGCTCCATAAATGATGACTCATCCACATGGCTAGCAGAATACCAACATCACCAATTCGGTAAATGGTAAAAACTTTTAATGCATTACGAACCGGCAGATAACGTAAACGATAAAATGCAATTAACAAAAAGGATGAAATACCTAGAATTTCCCAACCTATAAAAAGCGTTTCAAAGTTTCCGGCAAGAATTGTAATAACATATCCGGTATTAAAAAAAAGGATAGTGTTAAAAAATCGCTTATATCCGGATTCGCGATGCATATAATGACGGCTAAAAGCAATAACCATAAAGGTGATGATATTACCAACAACTAAATAGGTCGCTGAAATTCCGTCAAAATAAAAATCGAGGAAGAAATTAAATCCGCTTTGTGCGTAGAGACTCCCATCTGCAAAACTGAAAACAGGAGAGCCAATAGTAAGCCAATAAATTGAAAAAAACACTGAAAGCAACATGGAGATAAACATAGTCACATAAGCGACTATTGCAATAGAACGTTCTCTGGCTCCATTAAACAATAACGAAAGCAGGAATCCGGAGAAAGGCAAAAGGACGAGTAAATGTATGATTTGGTACATAGCAATCAATTTGTAAGTACAACTTCATTTTTTGCATAGCTCTTTTGCAGTTGAACCATGTCCCTTGCTTTTTTTAGCTGTTTCTGCAAAGGTTCATAGAGAACCAATTCCCCATCAGTATACCTGTATGTTTTTCCGGTTGTGGGATCTTTAACAGCGAGATGAATCCATTCATTTTTTATCCATTCGAAGATGCCGGCGTTGGAGGTTATCACCCTAAATACAACTTCCGTTAGATGTTCAATAACAAAAAGAATTCGAATCGGATCATGAATTTCAACCATTTGACTCGGCAAGCCAGGACGCAGATCTCCTTCAACACCATTGTTTACAGCAAACAGTCCAACCACATTATGCGGAAGCTTTGTGCCCGCGCCAAGTTTTTGCTGATCTACCCTTGAAAAATAATATTCAAGATTAATGCCACCACAAACAGGAATTGCAGCCGACAAAATGGACAACAAATACTTCCCTTCCGGATCTTCACGATAATCATATGAATTGATGAAAGGGCGTTTGTCGAGATACATGTGTTTATACAGATGCGATCGCCCAACAATTGTCAACGCATTTGCGGTATGATTCCATTCCGGACGAGGTTCAAAAAAAGATACTGAACGTTTTTTTATTTCGGCATGCAAACCTGAACTACCGCTCGCGCTTTTTACATTATCAAACCGAAAACTTCTCTCATCGGCATTCAATTGCAATGCTTTTAAAAACACCTTTTCACAACTCATATGCGATTGAACCTGTTCAGCCGACAACAAATGCAAATCGTAGTACTCCATTTCATCGCGGGTAGTATCGTGCATTGCACCAATAAAAATGGTGGTCTTCGGAATCTGAATACCCTTCTCTGCCAAAATCAAACGCACTTCCGGTTTGTTTGCCATATAAGAAAAAACCCTTGCATTTACCGCACCCGGTCTTCCGCAACATGCGCCACAATCATATCCCGCATAATAAGGATTGTTGACTGAACTTGCACCATGACCAATTACATAAACGAGTCTTGAGAAATTTCCGGTCAGTCCAATACTCCGCAAGGTGTTCATCACTCTTAAGGCCATTTCCTCATTAGTAAATCCCACCTTCAATTCACCCTCTATGGTGCCATCCGCATCAATTTGCAAACCCGATGCACCATCCATATGAGAAAATGAATAAGCAGCGACAGGACTAATGGAAGGTTTAAACAAACTAATAAAAAGGCGAAATGCCGACCAGAATCCCACTGTCATGGACAGCAACCAGCCCCGGAATAAGGAGTGGGAATTCCGTGCAAAATGAACATCGCTTTTTAATGCGGCTTTTCTGTTGGTTTCTTTTATCAGAAAAGAAGGATTTACCGGTGCAGGACAAGCCTTTGTATTGAACTTTCCGTTTTCGGGTCGGAAATAGAATTCCACACCAAAAAATCCCGGAGTACCAAAAGTAGACGACTGGGGATCGACCGATTGAATATGCCGTCTGAAAGAATATTCGCGATCATCAATGCACAACAAGGCCTGCATGGAAGCCGGTGAATTTGCTGCTACATCTTCAGCTTCTTCCAGTCCGGATAATACATCGTCGTAAAAACTCCATTCGAAAGCGTCTTGCCAGATACTACGAATGAAGTCTGCCTCAACCGGAGCATAGCTTGAAAAAAGTGAATCAGGTTCTTCAACGAATACTGATGCAAGGGGTTTCCAACCCTTTTTAAATTTGTGTTCAAGCGCATCGACTTCCAGAATCAACTCCAGAATAATAAGTTCTCTTAGCTTTATTTTACGTTTATCAAGTAGAGTCTCCGGCTGCGTTTCGAGCATTGCAACAAATCCCGACCAACCCGGATGTGCAAATTGCTGATCAAAAAGATAGTGTTCAAACAGAGATTCGCGTCCAACTACCATGAACAACAAATCAGTAAGAGTAATGCTTTCATCAAGCAACAGTTCCTTTGCTTTTGCCGAATGAAAAAGGCTTACAGCGCTGTTTTTTTCAAGGTTGCGAACAGCCTCTAAAAACGAACAGTCTTTGTATGGAAACTTCCATAATGCAATTCCCTGATCGAGAAATGCCGCTAATAGTCTGAATAAAATTTGTGGAATAATCTTATCCAAAGCAATTGAGCAATGCTTATCCCATTGCGAGCGAAGCGATCCGATTTTACCGGAAATTTGAACGTCAAGGTTTTTATAAAGAACAGCTTCCTTTAGTTGCTTAAAACTCGTACCATGACCTTTTGTGATATACTCATCAATGATTCGATTAAGAATATCCTCTCTGATCGTACCGGAGTTAAATCGTTCTCTGTATTCATCAATTGATAAATAGGTGGTATACCCAAATACATTTGAGGCTTGCCTTAATGCTGTATGAAATTTTTCATGCTGAAAAGCATGTAAGGTATTGTGATGAACGAAATCCTTAAGTGCTGCCTGAGCGGGTAAATAATGCTTTATATGCTCTAAGGAACGTTGTTCGTCAAATACCAGGGAATGATTATCCATGGTGTTGATTCTAAAAAATACTAATTGACAATTGGCATAGAAGCCGAACTAGCAATACGATTAATCAGATCAAAAAACTTTTCCAGGAATGGTGAAGTACGAACAAGGGAACCGGACAATTGCGCCTGGAATAATAAATAAATGGTAAACGAGAAAAAGAAGATTCTATCCAGTGTAATAATAACTGGTCGTGTAGATAAACACGATCTTTTCCATCTTTTTCCTTTTGCGAAATATTTTCTTCTTCAGGTTCACCGGAAAAACCGGGAAAGGATAGATCCGGTTCACTTAGAGGAGAATGAATATTGGAAACAGGAAACACTTTTTCTTCCTGCGATTCATTTATTAGCTCTGCATTTTCATCATCATTGGCTTGCAGAAATACCGCATCCAATTCCGTCGAGAGATCTAATTCAGCATTGGCAAATAACGAAGCTGCATTCAGGAAAATTATCCAGAAGAAAAAGATAGGTGCCAAACGACTGCCAAAACACTTCATAGTTCTTGAATGCAGGCACAAATTAACAGAGGAATCGGCTCTCTTCAAAAAAATTAACTTTTGCATAACGAAATATGGGCTAACTTTCAATAAATGAGTCGTTTAATATAAACTAAAGCATGATGACAAGTCCCAAAACCAGCACACCCAATAGTGCCAGCGTAATGGTAACGCCGGAACTTACACCGTCAAGATGCCTGTTCTTTTTACCATAGCTCATCAGCAGAATTACTGCTACTACGGCATATACAGCGGTAAAGACCACCCACAACCATATTGAATATAATACTGAGGTCACAGATATTGCAACAGCACCAAGGCCTGATGTAGAAGTTGATGCCGGCCAAACAAAAAACAGAATTAATCCGCTTGCGATAAAAAAGCAGAAATAGAAAAATGCAGGTATAATCCACTTGAAACGGTCTTCTTCATTGATCCGTTTGTTGTACTTCAAAGCAAGTGTAATTGCCCCTGTAAGCAAAATAAGTAATGGATAAATATATGCGATCATTTACCGTCGAGGATCTTGCGGAGATCTTCCGCGCCATTGAATTGCCGTACCGTATGCAACTCAAACACCACTGCAGGTTCTATTTCCAGCTTAAGTTTTTTCTGATCTACCTTGTTGTATTCTTTCGATGAAAAAACAGCGATAAAATTTCCAGGCAACATTGCGAACAGTTGTGCTCCGGGATCCGGAAGAAGAATGAACTGCGACCATTTCTCAAAGGGATATTTAATCAATGCACGATCCGTTCCACTAACGTAACATACTTCCTGATTTTGCAATATACCGGCATCACGATCGAAACGAAAATCTGCTCTCACAACAACCGCATTTTTATCGTTCAGGAACCGATCGTAGTTATAAATACCAAAACGATTGATCTCCATTTCACGGTAGACGTCTGCAAGCATGGTAAGACGCTTTTCATCTTCTTTTACACGCTGCAGTGTTTTTTCGTAATTGCTTTTCCATTCAGCAGCAGAGAATGCAAAGAGTGCCTTTAAGGACATAAACGGCTCTATACGGGTGGAAAACTGACGTGTTCCGCCCTTTTCAATTAATTGTAATTCATAAACATTTCCCTCCAGAGGAACAAGTTTGCTATCCGACTTCCCGGCCCAGTCGGGTAGTTTTTTTCCGCCGATATTTTTCCAAACCAGCAATGAAGCCAGCATCGTTCTGCCTTCGAATTGCACACTTTGGTAGTTGTAAATATTCGACCATCCCAATCCGTACTCCGAAATTTTTGTGCGGAAATCGGCACTGCTCCTGTTTTTATTGATCTGCTGAACATTATCATTCAACATCACATCCAGTGCTGCCATGTAGTTGAATGAAAAGTAATCCGGTCCAAGCGGAATTTTCAGTGCTGACCCCTGTTTGCGTCGACGAATTTTTTCTTTTTCCGGATTAAAAACGCCTCCTTCATCTCCAATGTAATGCCAGTTACGGGTTCCTTTTTCATCAAGGTAGAAAAAATGGTATTCGCTTCCGGTAATTGTTCCTGCAAATGAAACAGACATCGTTTTTCCGCTGTCGACAAACACTTCATTCCCCCGGCTATCGTATGCCCGCAACTCGAACATTCCTGCGGTTTCAAATCGTTTTATCATTCCTGCAGCATCATAATCCATCGGAATACCCGCGCAATAAATATCAGCTGCATCATGAAACTCTCGGTAACGAAATTTTATATCGCCCTGAAGCAATTCGCCATAACTATCTACCATCACGGAAGGTGGCAAAATAATTCTTGAACCCCCACCGGAACGAACTGTATACACGCCCCCGACTTCAGCGTCAAGAATAAATTCTTCAAAAGGAATATCGAATTCGGCAACCGGAGGTTTTACCAAAGGAGGTAAGGCAACAACAAGCAAATCCTTTTCAACCGGTATTTCAGTTATGGAATTTGTCTCACTATTGCAGGAAAGCAATGCCAGTGAAACGAAAAAAAGAAGTATCCGGTTGGTAATCATAGCTCCAAAATAAACGCAATCCGTCATACAAATCATTAGTGGTTAAGAAAGTAATCCACAGCCACTTCTGAATAAGGCACCTGCATGTTTGCTTCGAATTTTGGTCCATACGGAAAAGCACTCAATCCCATTTGCGAACGCAGAAATACGGGGTCCTTCATAAAACCGGTATTGTATGCCGTTGCCATAAAACGAAGTCGTTGCTGTTCATTACTAAAAACTTCTTCAGCAAAACGATAGGTAACCGATTCCATAAAGCAGGCAAGATAGACAAGCTGCCACTGTATTGTTTTTAATCGAACTATGCGTTGTTTCCGAAAGGAAGATCCGCTACCGCTCATGACCAGGAAACCGTATTTGCAACGGAGCGACTCCACAGATGAAACATACCCCTCCAGCGTCTCTATAAAAGACGGTTTCATCTGTAAATGACCGATTGAAAAATCGGCCGCCTTGCTACCTCCTTCTACATAGAGCCACTCCAATGCTGCGGTTTCAAACAGATCGCTGAGTTGATGGTAGCGGATCAATTCGGGAAACACAATGCTTTTCAAAAAACGAGGGTCGTTACCCGACCACTTTGCTGCTAATTCAAAATACGTGCCGTTTTGTTGAAGGAACAATTCAGCTTTTCGGTAATCGGTATCAAACATAGCCTTATATTTTCCTGTTGCATCGCAATAGAACGGAAGCAAAAGAAATAGTATAAGAATTGAGCGTGAAGAATTCATTATAAGCGATATTATCTAACGGGCATTGGGAAGAAAGGTTACAAAAAACCCTTCCGATGCTAATTCACCGGAAGGGTTTTTCAAATGCTCAATTGAAACGTTCAATGTATCCTCAAAAATGAGTGCGAAATGAAAGAATTATATTCCTTCCTGGAGCAACCAATCCGGAGCTGTATGGGCGGTACCGCTGATCAGTGATATTTTCTACACCGGCACTGACAGAGATATAATCAGAAACCTTCAACATGGCTTTGAAATTGATGGTATACCAGGAAGGAGACCAGGTATTCCCATTTGCATCGCGGGCGTAAATTTCTGTTTTGAGTTGTTCCTCCGGATTGAGTCGGTCATGAACAACTGCAGCAGAATATTGCGCATACACCTGAATGTTGATGTTTCCTTTGGAATACGATAAACGTGTTAAACCAAAAGTCGGAGCGGCATGGCGCGAAGGACTCACCTCTCCATTTTCCATTTCTTCTTCACCTTTCTGAATGTTGATCTGTGATGAAAACCCAAATCCGGATTTCAGCTTCACATCCAGTTTTGCCTGCATTCCGTATACCCGTGCCTCAGCAGCATTCTGAACAGCCTGGACACGACTGAGTAGTCCGTCGTACATAATACTATCGGCACCGTTCAATTGAAAATCACGACGCACAAGCGCATCTTTCAGATAAGTGTAATAAGCGTTCATTTCAAATTTCACGTACTTACCAAACATGCGGGTCAAACCCAAATCTGCAGAGTAGGCGTATTCGGAGCGAAGATTGGTATTGGGAACTACTACAATTCCGGGCGAGGAATCGAATACTTTTCCAATATCATCTACGTTGGGTGAACGGAATGCAGTAGACACATTAGAAGCAATAACCCATTTTTCTGTTGGACGAAAAACAAATCCTGCACTTCCTGTAAGTGACGAATTGTTAACCTGCGCCTGTGTGAAGGGGAACGGATAAAACGTAGTGTCAAAACGCGAATCAATCTGCACACGGTTCCAGCGCGCTCCAACCTGGACGATGAATTTTTCAGAGACCGAAAACTGATCGTTGATAAAAACGCCAAACGATTGCCATTCCGACATTGGGTAACGTGATGGTCCGGGAACAATAATTCCGTTGGAGATATTTGTATTGGTACCGGTAGAGATGACATCATTGAATACGTATTCCGCGCCGTAAAACAATTTATTCCGATCTGAAATTGATTTTACAAAATCAAGATTTACGGATAGTGCATCGACTGTTTCAACGCGGGTCTCTCGAGTGGAGGAGTTAAAATTCCGACTGATTCTGCTTTCTTCAAAATGCTGTTGAGCCAGGCGAATGTTCATGCGGTCATATGCGATGTTCTTTCCTTCGTGTGAAATGGAAAGGTGATTCATCATCCAGATTTGCGGACCATAATCGAACTCACCATAACGAGGCATTCCGTTGGGTCGGTAACGGATGTGACGATCATACCGGGAATAATCGGACGTTTCCGAGTAATGAAAACCGTATTGAAAATCCCATTTCTCATTGGGACGAAAACGAATTTTCTGCATGAGGTTCATCTGCGAATAAGCTGTTGGCACCTGAAGACGCGGATCTGCATTGGTGACCACACGATCCAAGCTGTCTTGACGAATTACGTAAAAAGGACGAAGGTATTCGTCGGGACCGAATTTTCCCATGCGCAGATCACCGAAGCGATTGGCAGAAAAACTTGTGACACTTGCCCACTTTTTCCAACCGAGGTTTACATCAAAGTGCGCTGTCATTTCGTTATTTGCAGAAGAATAACGCATCACTGCTTTTCCGGAAACAAGCACCGTATCGGAATACGATAGTTCCGGTAATAGTGTAGAAAAACTCATTACTCCACCAATGGCATCTGAACCGTACATGACTGAACCCGCGCCAAAAACCACTTCAGCCGATTCGGTTGCAAAGGGATCAAGAGAAATTACGTTTTGAATATTTCCACCTCTGAAAATGGCTGTATTCATGCGAACACCATCAACGGAATAGATCAATCGATTGGTAGAGAATCCACGAATCATCGGACTACCTCCACCCTGCTGACTTTTTTGCACAAATACTGCTCCTGTATTCGAGAGCATATCTGCTGCAGTTTGCGGAATGTACAATGCGATTTCCTTTTTATCAATTCCTTCAATACGAAAGGGCACTTCATTGGAACTCTGATTCCATCTCACGGCTGAAACAACTACTTCTTCAATTTCCATTACAGAAAATTCCATTCGCACCACAAACTTCTCTGATTCAAGCTCAGCATAGGATCGCACCAATGACTTAAATCCTACAGATCGGAACTCGATAGCAGCAGATGATTTAAACGCTGAAATTTCAGCCTGACCTTTAGCATTGGTAGTGGTAAATGCTTCAGGTTTTTTGCTTTGAATAGTGACATACTCCAAAGGCTTTCCGGTTTCCTTGTCGAAAACCTGTACGATTTGAGCACATGCACTTTGCCATCCTCCCATAAGAAGGACTGCAAGAATAATTTTTCTCATGTTGATTTTTTTGAATACTAAAATTCCGGAAGCACTTTGCTTCGGATGCGACTCAAAAATCAACAACAAGGTGGATCAAAAGGAGAAGGCAGATAACCCGTACAAGGAGAGATTGTACGGCTCACAATTAGAAAAGGATCACAACTTAAAAAAAACGTCCAGGCTTCATAATGAAAACAAGATAGCTGAATGGGAATGGTTTTCTTAATAGTTCCACGCGATTCTGATGCTTTTTCGGTTAAATCATCTAAATTACTGAACAGTTTTTCTTCCTGCGTATCGTTAATGCAATACAATAAATCGCCTTCTGTTCTCACTACGTCAAACAACTGATTTCCCCTCTTAAATTCATGGCTGTTTACCCACTCAACATCAGCATCTGAATGAAGCGATTTTAAATTGAAAACAAACATTTCCGATTCAGGAACACCTTGTTTGATTCGCTGTTTGATTTCTTTTCGAATCAGCTTTTGATCGAAGACAAACTTATAAGGAACCCCAAAAAGTATCCAACCCAGACTCAGAATGAGGGTTAGAGAAAGCAGCTTTTCGGCGATAGAATTGCGCAGCAACATCCCTCAAAATTAGGGAAAAAAACAACTGGGTGTTCTGAATCATGAATTACAATCCAAATAGTGCAGAAACGATCAGAAATTGACCTGATACTGCATCACTATCATGTTTTTTCTTGAAACGGAATTATGGGTTATTGCATCAAACACAGGCCGTTGCTGCCATCCCAATGTCAGTTTTTGTAGGTGGCCATCGATCAGCCAATTCAACCCCGCGTCCAAAATAATAACCGGATTATTAAGTTTCTGGAGAAAACCGGTTTGAAAGGAAGCGTATGGTAATAAGGTTCCCAAGCTACCCAATAGATCCTTACGCATTAAATAACCTGCCTGCGCATATACAACGGATCCCGTACCAAACATGGGATATGCACTACCCGTTCCATTAAACGTTCCATTCGCATTAACAGATTGTCCCGGATTCATTGGTCCATTGTTCCGTGTGTAATTTGGTCCATAATCAGTATTGAAATAGCCTGCATAAGCAGAAAGTGCAGTGCCTTTCTCTTTGCTCAATGGTAAATCAAGAAAGGCTGCAACCGACCACAGCAACATATTGTGAAAAGCAGTATCCGTTCCATCGCTGCTCCAGGTTGCGTTTTTCTGACTAATGACTCCGCCTTCCAGATTAAAAAACTTCTTTTTGCCAAGATATGTGCCGGTCATATACGGAGTAACATGTGGTTCACGATCCAGAAAATTGTAACTGAAATATGCCTGATACTGGTGATGATGACCAATCGGCGTAAAATTTGCGTCCGCCCCCAATGAAGGAATGGCTCCACCTGAGGTGGTGATTGGAAAAGGATCGCTAAGAATAAGACGGTAATCCAATTTTCCCCATTGACCGCGGAGATAAACAGATAATTTCCTGCTGAATTCATCGGTTTGATCTACGGTTGCCTGTGCAAAAACCGGAACATCAAGTGTTAAAATAGTACCAATGGAAGGTTGTGAAAAACGAGAAAGCCCATTACAAATTGTTAATCCTGCCCCGGCCTTGAGCGTGTTTTTTCCTTCGTGAATAATAAATTCACCCAATGCATCATGAAAAAATGCCTGGAGCTTTCTGTTGCCTGCATTCTGTGAGAGATAATTAAAATTATTCATCCCAAACTGAGTGTAAAAAAACATTCGGTCCGAAATCCTTCCGTAAAGCTGCATGCGTGTTCTTCGTAACCCGATATCAAATGTTTGCGGCGCTTCCTTTCCCAAAACCATAGTTCCGGGATTGCTCTCATTATAACGAAGCCAAACTTGATTTAAAAACGTAGCCTTAATAAAATGAGTGCCGCTTTCATTTAGATTGACTTTCAATTCCTTTGTCTGTGCACTTAAAAGGAGCGAATTGGAAAGAAATAGTGCAACGAGATACAATCTGCCTTTCATGGAAATAAATTTCTTCGGCGAACCTACTACAGATTTAAAGGGTGCATCATGTTTTAACAAATCGTTTAGGAAAGAGAAGGCTTCCGGCACCTCATTGCATGGCGAATGAGGAAAGAACGTACGAGGCACCGAAAGCCCTAAATACTTTCAAAAAAGTGAAAAAACCCAAGAATGAAATTTTCTTAGTTAAGTACGCCGTCGTTTTCAACTACAAATATGCAGGAAATAAGTGCGAAGGTGTTTGCAAATGCTCAAAAATAGGACGAACGTCGTTTTTTGAAAATTATCGTTTTTGAAAATGAAGCACTTAAGAAAATCAACTGATTTCGTACATTCGTCGGGTTATGAATGCAAAGCAGGTGAAAATAGGCGTTATCGGAGGAGGTAGCTGGGGTACAGCAATCGTCAAATTATTATGCAACCAGGTCGATACTGTTTACTGGTGGGTGCACAAGAAAGAAAGTGTGGACCACATTCGTAATTTTCATCATAACCCGCGCTATTTACAGTCGGTTGAATTCAACCCCGGTCAACTGGTTGTTACCAACCGACTGGAGGAAATCATTCCTAAATGCGATATTTTAATCATGGCGACACCTGCTGCGTTTCTGCATTCGGTGTTCGAAAAATATCCTGCAGAACATTTCAAGGGGAAAATTATTTTTTCTGCCATCAAAGGGATGGTTCCCGAATACAACGCCATTCCCGCTACCTATTTCAATGAACAACTACAGGTTCCCTACGAGAAAATCGGGATCATTTGCGGCCCCTGTCATGCCGAGGAAGTCGCCCTCGAGCGATTGAGTTACCTCACCATTGGTTGCAGCGATACATCTGTTGCACAACACATGGCCGATCTGCTGGCTTGCCGGTACATCCGCACCACAGTTTCGGATGATCTGTTCGGTACGGAATTGTCCGCAGTACTCAAAAACATTTATGCCATTGCATCGGGCATTTGTGGTGGACTCGGTTTCGGTGATAATTTTCAGGCTGTGCTCATCTCGAATGCATCGGTTGAGCTCGCACGCTTTATTGATGCCGTTCACCCCATACACCGCGACGTAAAATCGAGCGCTTACCTTGGAGATTTATTGGTTACCGCCTATTCAAAATTTTCGCGCAACCGTACGTTCGGATATATGATCGGAAAAGGATACTCTGTTAAAGCCGCGCAACTCGAAATGGAAATGATTGCGGAAGGGTATTACGCCGTAAAAAGCATTGTTGAAATGAACAAACACTACAATGTGGAAATTCCCATTGTACAGTGCGTATACAATATCCTCTACGAAAAAATTGCTCCCGCTGTTGAGGTGAGGATTTTGACGGATCAATTGGCATAGAGGTGAACGGTGATCAGTGAACGGTGAACAGTAATCAGTGAACGGTGAACAGTAATCAGTGAACAGTAAGCAGTGATCCCGCTTCGTTCCAATAAGACGGGCAAGAAGATAGCAAGGGCACATAAGTTCACTAAGTTTCTTTGTGTTTCTAAGTGCGCTTAGTGCCTTAGTGGTTTTCCAAAACAAGTTTTTCTGCAAACACCTTATCTCCGGTATCAAAGCGAAATACGTACACACCGGCGCTTAGTCCGCTTAAATCGAATACCGTATTGCCGATGGTTGATGCGGGAAGAATGGTAGACTGAATGACTTGTCCGATAGTATTGTAGATGTGCAATCGAATTTCTTTATCACTGCTGTATTGAAGTTGTACAATGCCGGAACCGGGATTGGGCGAAAGAGAAAATGAATAGTCTGTAAAATCAGGCTCACGCATGCTAATTGTGATTTGCGACGATGTAGTATCGCAGGGAGTGATTTTTGTAAGCGTATAGGTGGTGGTTTCTGCGGGTGTTGCGATTGTCTGCCAGCAGGTATCGCAGGATAAACCAATTGACGGTGTCCAGTAATAATTGGCCACATCCTGCGCGGTATCTCCGATGATGATGCTGTTGCCAAAAACAATGATGGTATCATCCGCAAGAACAGGAGGGCGACAGAGGGTGAGACTTACATTGTCGATGAAATAATAAACACTCGAAATGTAAATGGAATTTGGATTAGACACGCCAATAGTTAGGAGGGAGTCCGGCTTAAAACAACCAATAGTAATGAAATTCTCTGTACCGTTTGCAATATAAATACCCGAAATAAAATTCCAGTTCATCGTGTCCGTCATGGGAACACCATCAGGCCACTTGACATGTGGTGTGAATTGAAACACACAGCTATCTCCCTGGCAAAATATAGCAGTATCAGAAAGGAAAGCACCAAAACCATCTGAACCATATCGAGTGGCTTCTGATGTCACTATCGGAATACTTAAGCAATACTTTACATTTGGAAGTAAAGAATAAGTCAGAGTACCTTGTGCATATTCTCTCCAATTGGAGCCGTTTATTGAGTTTTGAATACCAATAAATGCCATCGAATCATATGGAATTTGATATCCATTTAAAACTTGAGGTGGTACATATAGATTGCTTAAATCACACGGGTGGTATAAATCAACAGTAGAGTTTGAGCCTGAGTTATTCCAATCATTTAAAAACAAAATTCCACTTTGCCCACTCCAATTGCAATTACTCACAAATTCAAAGCTGGGATTCTCAATTAAATTTTGTGCATACATCTTTTCCTGAGAAATAATAAATGCAACAAATAGGCCACACATCCTTAGTAGCATTTACTTTGAAATTATAAATTGTTTACCGGAAATATAGCTACCATCCTCATAAAGTAAAATCAAGTAAATTCCATTCGGAATATTTCCTGTAAATTGAATCTTTGCTTCAGAATCCTTGTTGAGAAAACATCTGGCCACTTCTTGCCCTAATACTGAAGAAATAACAATTTCATAGGCTTTATCTTTGTCTATATTTTGAACTTTTATGGATAAATTTTCAGATGCCGGATTTGGAAAAATGGAAAACAAAGGCTCTGTACCTTCTTCAAATCGCTCTGCCCTTTTCTGAGACCCGGCTTCACAACCATCTTCAAAGTCCAGATCAATCGGATTCAGCAAATTGAGAAAGCTTCGGGCCTGATACACCACTTCGCCGCCGGAAACAGGGCATTGCTGCGCAATGTATTCCAGAATGAGGTAATCATTTTCATCAATGGTAAGCCCCTTGGCCAGTTTTAGAATGATGGCCTGAAAAAGTTTATAGTTATCTTCTGCGGTACTCCCGGCAACAATCGAATTGTTTACATTCTCCGCCTGGATATAATTGGTGTCGGCCATCCATTGACTGAATTGCTCCAGTTTTGAAAAAGTTCCGGATTGTTCGGCAATATAAAAACTATCCAGCACCGGATCAGCCGTTAAATTAGGATCTAACGGAATGTCCTTGTATAAATTTCGCCTTGCCAACCATGCTGAGTTGGCCTCCATTATACCGTAAGACATGGTATTGCGGGCAATTTCCTGTAATAAGCCAAAAGGGAAACTACCCCAGGGGGTGCCAATCGTAATGCAAAGATAGGCTTGTCCTCCGAAGTATGGATTTAAGCCTCCAAAGAGGCTACTATATTCCTCGTTTGGAGCAGAACTTCCATTCTCAAGCGGATTCACCGCCGGATTAAATGCAGTCTGGGTGCGGGTGTACAAGGGACTGGCCGAATTGGCATTGGTGGTGTTCTCTGTATAGGTTTTGTAGTTGGTAAATGTTCCTGTCCAGCGGTTGTCGCTGTATTGAGTAGTGGTTCCCCGCTGGCCAACCGTTCCTCCATTGAGCAGGACAAAACCTCTGTACGCGTTGTTCATGGTGTTTCCTGAAAAACCATCGGAGAGCAGAAGCATCGGTCCTTCGAAAACTACAGACTGGCCTGTGGTGTTTATGGTATTGCACTGAAACCAACAGCGGGGACTAAAGCTTGCCCAAATTCCGCGATGATTGAGTTGCATGGCATTAATACCCGTACCTGTAATTGTATTTTGCCGCACAGAAACGAGCCTGCAATTGGCTACTCTAATACCGGTCCTTACCGAACCCTGCGTGGTAGTAATCGTATTGTTTCGCACACGGGTATCCACCAACTGAATATTCGAGACAATGATCCCATCCTGTACGTTACTGATGCTATTGTTAAGAATATCCCAGTTATTTGTTCCTATTACACTTGGTTGACTTAGGGGTAGTAATGCTTCAACGGTAATTCCTTTTATCAGTCGGTTTGTGTTTTGCCCAATGGTATTTCCATTAATATTTAAAACGCTATTAACCACCGATGACATGTCTGTATAATAATACCGAATAGGGTTTACGATGTTGTTGATGGTGTTGTTGCCGATGCTAATGTTCATGTTGAATGCCAGCGAAATGGAATTATTCACTACCTGAATACCCCGCAGGCCGATTGGGAAAAAACCGCCGGGATTGGGAATATTCATCGAATTGAATCGTACAGCTACTGTTGTATAATCGTAGATATCGATTCCGGATTGACAATTTGTAAAAATATTATGGTTTGCAACAGAAGTACCAATAGTAACTGAACGGTTTTCTTTTGTTCTGAAATAAACGGCTGTACCCTCCATGGGAGTACAATTTGGAAAACTGGTACAAGGTGGAGGAACCGGCCCAATAATATTGGTAAACTTATTGCACACCAAAATTGCGTTGACGTTTAATCCGTAAACTCCGTATCTCAAGTTGGTAAATTGATTCCACATTAACTGAGCCGTATTGGCAGCCCCAATCGTAAGGGTGCCACCGCCCTGGATTTCTATTCCATATAATGTACGGTTACCTAATCCGGGGTCATCTAATGAAGAAGTTTGAATGTTGTTTCCGGGTATGAGGGATGTTTGAGTCATGATGCGGACAAACGGGCCTACCTGCGCAGGATGTGTCCCGGTAAATGTGGTAAAATAAATGCCCTTGTGATTTCTGTTTAAATCACAGTGTTGCAATCTGATGTTGGCGCCATTTTGTGAGGTAACAGCAATTTTTGCATCCTCAATAACAGGTCGAGTTGCCATTGTGCCCGAAATATTCAATTGCCCGGTTGGATTAACAATAATTCCATCCCACATTAAATTGCAGGAGTACAATTTACTTGAACCATTTATAATAAGAAACGCGCCATTAGAAACAGTAATGGATGCATTGTCGTTAATTACAATGTTTGCATTTGAAAACACGTTCACTCCATTAAGCACGATATCTCCCTGAATATAATAAGTAAGCGCAGGGTTCGCTAAATTAAGAGAGGTATAGGTGCCGGCTTGAATCAGTGAAATTGTACTCAACGGAGATGGGCAACACAATTCAACCAGAATGGTTTGTGTGCCAACAGAAACACAGCCGGATGAAGGATGTGTATAGGTATAAGTGATCAAATGAGATCCGGGACCGGCAAGTAACGGATCAAAGGTGTTGCCTGACACGCCCGTTCCTGTAAAAATTCCTCCGGTTACATTTACATATGAAAGCAAATTGGTTAATCCGGAATTGGTACATAAAGTGGGAATGGGTGAAAAGTTCACAATCGGAACATTTTGGTTGACGACTGTAATTGTTGATGTAGTGATTTGGGCACAACCGCTACCATTGTCAAAAACGTAGGCAATAGTATGTGTACCTACGCCAGCCGCAACCGGATCAAACTGATAAGTACTCCCATTAAAACTAACGCCAGGCCCCGCAAATGTACCACCTTGAGGACTGACGTATTGCATCAAATCAGTGATGATCTGATTCTGACATTGGTTAGTGAATGCAGGCGGGAAATTAATTGTTATTAATGAAGAGACCGGCACTACACTTATATCATCAATAAGCGTGTATATTGTTTGACCCGGCTGAAGGTTAGGATTATTAGCATCATCTCTCAGCAAAGCAAATGTGGTGAGTGGAACCGGGCTTGTTGAAGTAAATTGAGCCGTGACATAATGCCATTGATTATTGGTGTTAGCAGGAACAGTAATTGAGGTAAGTAATTCAAAGGTTGGAGGCACGAGGTTATTTAGTCCTGGAGCTATTACTTCAGTACCACCATAAATAGCAAGGTTGTCTGGTACATTTTGAAATCCGAACGGTTGCGCGTTGGTAACTTTAGCAAAAAAACCAACTTGATAAGTTACACCGGGTAGTATAGGATTAGAAAGAAAATTTTGTATCGCCTCTGTGGCGCGTATTGCCATCATCGCGTTGTTATTGTTCAAGGCTGTGCTCCAGGTCTCACTGGAAGGAATGGTGGTTGATGAGGGAATAGCCAAATTTGGCGCAATTTGTGAAACACAATTTCGTTTTAGGTAATCAGGGGAACCATTGGAGGATTCCCAGCAGTCGATGAAAGGTGCAGGAATATCAATGTACATCTGACCACAATTTACTCCTGATTCAAAGCTCCCATTGCTTATCAAATCACAAGGAGAATTCTGGCAAAGAACTGGGATCACATAGATATAAATATAGGTCACATTACCTCTCAATCCACCGGAAGAAACCGGAATGTATCTCAACAAATGTACGCCACTTTGTTGCGCTCCACCATAATCAAAACTTGTAGGAGTCAGGTTCGAAATTGAACCATCCCCATAAATAACCTGAAGGCACTCAAAAGCAACAGCATTGTAATCATTGTTCAATACATCCGTAACTGAGATTGGAGTTGGTGCGTTTACGTTTATCATATAAGAAAACGTATTATTTATAGTTATCCCGTCATTTACTCCACCAACTCCCTGATTGCATGATCCCGTTGAATAGCTGGTATTATTTGCTGGATTAAGGGTATTCCCATAATAATTCGTTACCTGATAACCCAGGTCACATAGTATCTGCTTTTCCTCTTCTTTAGGGAATCGCTTTGAAATTCCAAAAGCCAGTGAGTTGGCCATTACGTAATACTCATTGTCAGGAAATGCAACAGGCGAATGGCATTGATCTTCCAGGTGACTAAGGCTACTTCCATTTTCGAAACAATCCGGTGTATAAACTGATTGGTTCACGCTTCCGGAGAATACAATGTTTGTTGGACAATTAAACGTTTCAGAGGGTGGTAGTTGTGAAGGTAGATTACCCCCGCAAGTAAAAGGATTTGGCGACATTGTCACAATAGGATCAAGTGCCGGATTAAATTGGTAATCGTACATTGAACATGACCCGGGTGCGGTAATAAGCGGTAGCCCATTTGTAGTTTTTAAAAAGAGATCGTAACGTGAATAGTACTGCGGGAGATTGGGTGGGATGCTAAATACACAGTTTCCGTCAAAACCCAAGAGCGAAGCAAATCCAAGAATGTGCAACATTTCATGTAACGCAACCCCATATAAATCTGTTTCGCTGGCATTGGGAACAGACGTTAAATCCAAATTATAAAGGTTAGCAAATGCCGGGTTGTAAAAATTAAATGCCATAAAGCCATGAGCAAGCCCCCCAGAAAAACCATATTGCGAATAAAATGGTAACGTTGTATTTGGATTTAGGAGACTTGAATAGCTATCTGATCCGGTATTGATCACTTTCCATGTTTCGGTTTCAACAATACATCCACTACCCGGTAAATTCCCGGGCGCTACAAAAAAAGGTGAAGCTAATCCAACAACTCCTGACGATTGCGGGTTGGCTACAAATGCAGCAGCATCCCGGATCCAAATTGTAACAGTGGCATTAGGATCAATGGGGACAATAAAATTTGACAAGTCCTCAAAAAGTTGACAAATGACCTCTCTTCGGGCAATTTCAACCGGAGTGGAGCCTTCAAAACCGGAACCAACTTCAAAATATACTCTAAAATATCCTGTATTTGGACATAATAAGAAATTTCGTTGCCTAAATTCATTGGTCTCATTGGCTGTAGTATCAATGAACACTTCATCAATCGTGTATTCCTTTCCAAAACGGTCATAAATAGAATTTGTAATACTACCATTTGGAGGAGTTTGAGAATATCCAAACTTCCAAAAAACTATCAATATAAGTAGAAGCAACTTTTTCATAAACGATATTTTATATGACACAATTTTGGAAGAAAACTGATCAATTCCAAGAACTTCGGTAAAGAAAAAGAAGAATTTATCCCCACCACGGTATGTACGACAGAATTTTTAATCTATACGGTACAAAATCAATCTATTACAAACAAATGAAAATGTGGATGGGTCATCTACTCTTGGAACTTTACACGAAAGCAACCTGCTTTTTACTTATTGTTTTCAAACTGCATTGAACAAATTAGAAAAAAGACATTTTAACAAACATTTGGCATTCAGAAACACCAACAACCTTGGTCTTCCTCAGTGCGCATAGTGCCTTGTTGGCAATAAATAAATCACTTCCTATTCTTCACATAAGTCTCCAGCCACTGGTCTTGTTCCCAGAGCATGTGAAGGATGTTTTCGCGGGCGGAGTAGCCGTGGCTTTCGTAGGGCAACAATACCAATCGTGCCGTTCCTCCCAGGCCTTTAATGGCTGCAAACAAACGTTCGCTTTGCAGGGTGAATGTACCGGGATTGTTATCGGCATCTCCGTGAATAAGAAGAAGAGGTTCATTGATCTTTTCGGCGAAATAAAAAGGCGACATCTCCATGTACACTTTTTTAGCTTCCCAGAACGTGCGTTCCTCAGCCTGAAATCCGAATGGAGTAAGTGTACGGTTGTAAGCACCACTGCGTGCAATTCCCGCTGCAAAGAGATCGCAATGCGCCATGAGATTTGCTGTCATGAATGCGCCGTAGGAGTGTCCGCCAATCGCCACCCGTTTTCTATCCCCCACACCCATCTCTGCCAGCGTATTGATCGCTGCTTCGGCATTGGCTACGAGTTGTTCGATAAACGAATCGTTGGGTTCTGTTTTTCCTTCACCCACAATGGGGAAATCGGTATTGTCGAGAATGGCATAACCACGCATGGCCCAATACACTGGCGAACCGTAATTGATCTGCGCAAAGCGATGCGGAGACTCCTTCACCTGACCGGCTTGTGCCTTGTCTTTAAACTCGCGCGGATAAGCCCACATGACAACAGGGAGCGGACCATCTTTCACTTTATCGTATCCCTTGGGTAAATACAAGGTAGCCGACAGATCTACGCCGTCCTTGCGCTTGTAAAAAATACGCTGTTTGGTGACGCCCATAAAACTGGCATAAGGGTTCGGGAAATTGGTCATCTTTTTCGCCGACTTCCCGGTACGCAGGTAAAAATTGGGATTCATCTCCGGCGATTCAACGGTAGTGAGCATGATCTGCTTTTCCGGGTCGAAAACAGTGGTAATGTTTTCATAGGTGGTTTTTCCATCCGCCTGCCAGAGGCGTTTGCGTTTTCCGTCGGCAATGGTGTATTCGTCCAGAAAAGGACGATTTCCCGATGGAGAATACCCTTGTCCGCTGAGATACAATTTCTTTTTATCCCTTGAAGTACGAAGAACATAATTTCCGTTTTCGTTATAATCCATCAAAAAATTTCCGGGATCGGTGTACACATCTTCCTGCGAACGATCAAAGATCACTTTGGGTTTTGATTTCCCTGATGGATCCACCATCACGGTTTTTGTCCGCCGCGATTTCCACCAGTTTTCACTCACCAGCAACATGGACGCGTTTCCGTAACTGATTCCTGAAAACCGCAATTCGGTTGTTGCCAGCAATTGAGGCGAACCGGTAAACGGAGCTTCAACCTGGTACACATGATCACGAACAGCCACTTCTTTTGCAGGATCACCCCCATCCTGTGCTTCCACCCAAACGAGTGTAGCATTCTGATCATTCCTCCATTCGATATCCCTTTTTCCGGTTTCCACAGCATCAAATCCTGTAGGCAGTTCTTCGATGAGCGGCTTGCGGTAAAATTCGTTCAGGAATTTTCCGGATGCTTCATGCAGGGCGTAACTGACCGGAAAACGATCAAGCTGAACGATATAGGAAAAAGGATATTGAATGGATGTCAGCAACACGAATTTCCCGTCGGGCGACTCATCGGCAGAATAGTACATTCCACGTGATGCGAATTTGCGGCGTGAACCATCCATACCGAAATAAACGACTTCGGATGCAGCGAACGATTCGAATAATTTTTCATCGTTTTTGTTGCGCAACAAATCCTGGTAAGTGCGCACCGGTGCTTTTTTTCCTCCCGAAACCTGCACAACGGGTCCTTCAGGCAGCGGTTTGCGGTAGATGGAGCTCAACGGAACCTGATCGGTAACAAGTTTGCAATAAATACCCTTGTTGTCCGACGACCAGGAATACGGCGATCCCAATACAGCATTCACCGCAAGACCGGATGTAAGCAAAGTACATTTTCCAGTGGCCAGTTCCATGATCCACAATTCGATGCGCTCGGCGGTTGTATTGGTAAATGCAGCATACTTTTCGTCCTTCGAAATGGAAAGCGAAGCAATACGCGCATTGGAAGGCGCGCCGCTCACCGCAATCTCCTTTCCGGTGTTCATGTTCATGATGCGGAGCGAATGCGCGTAATTGGCACGGGATGGGCCAAAATTACGGGGATTGATACGCAATCCTGCAAGGCGCAATTCCTCCTCCGAAAGTTCTTCAAGCGTCTTAAATACAAATCGCTCCAAAAAAACCATGTACGATCCCTTGGAAGAAACCCTCACCATGGGCGTAGGCTGAATATCGACCAGGTCGAGAATCTCCTTTGGCGGGTTTTGAT
>JBKBUQ010000070.1:0-14761 GCA_046289975.1 Flavobacteriales bacterium
TTAAATCAGCCATATCTACCTATTTGTACAGTATTTCCAGAAATCTCTGGATGAAAAAATTGCGCTCTTGGTCGGGCTCGCCGGTGATCCGTGTGGAGGATGAGGATATGGTTGATGTTGAGGAAGATATTGCGCTTTCAGAACAGAAGGAGCAATGGGCCGAGGCACTTGATCGTTCACTTGAAAAAATTGGCGAACCCTGTCGTACGCTGCTGGAGGATTTCTTTTTTCACCGGCTGAGTATGGAAGAAATCGCCCGAAAAATGAACTATACCAACGCGGCTAACGCGAAGAACCAGAAATACAAATGTTTTAACAGACTGAAAAAACTGGTGCTGACCGAAAAAAGGCCGAATAATAAATGAATATGAACCGCGAACTGATTACCGAACTGATAGAACGCTACCTCGAAGGTGATATGTCGCCTGTTGAAAAGGCTGCCTTTGAAGAACGTTTGGAAAATGATCCCTCCTTTTTAAAGGAATATGAACTTCACATGCAGGTTCGTCGCAGTTTTTCCTGGGAAATGGATCGTCGTTCTCTTCGTTCGGTTATGCATCATGCTCACCGTGAAATGGAAGGCCCGGGTCTTACTAATAAAAGTATCATTAAGGTAAAAGGTACGGTTTCAGTACGCAGAATTATTCTGATCGCTGCTTCTGTTTCATTACTTATCTCTGCAGGCTCCCTGGTAACCTATAACCTTATTCAGGAAAACGAGGCAAGATCTTCGTATGCCCGCCTTAACCGGACTTCTTCACCTGTCGAATCAACGAAAGCAGTTATTGAAGAAAATGCTGTTGCTCCGGCTAATGTTTCTGATTCCGAAGAAAAACAACAAACAACCATCGCAACTGCATTCGCAATTCATGAGGACGGATGGATGCTGACCAACCATCATGTGGTTGCAGGAAAAAAATATGTTTATGTTGAAAAAATGGCCGATAGCCTGAATCGCTACGTGGCAGAAGTTATTGCTTCGGATAAGCGTCTGGACATCGCATTGATTCGTGTAAGCGATCCTGCATTCATTAAATTACCACAGATTCCCTATGTATTCGGAACTGAGGATGCAATGATCGGACAACGCGTTTTCACTTTGGGATATCCGAAAGATGATATTGTATACAGTGAAGGTCCTGTAAGTTCACTGACCGGTTACAAAAGCGATACAATTGCTTTACAACTTTCATTACCTGTAAATCCGGGTAACTCCGGTGCTCCGGTATTCTCCGAAAACGGTGAACTTATGGGGGTAATCACCGGTAAAAACATCGAAGCCGATGGTGCGGCATACGGACTAAAAGTTTCTCACCTGCGGGAGTTTTTGCAGAACTGTGAGGAATACAAGGAAAGTCTGCCGAAGAAGAATTTGCTGAAGGGTAAAAAGCTGACCGACCAGGTGAAGCGAATTGATTCCTTCATTTTCCTGGTAAAGGCTTAATACCTTACTTTTTCTCATTCTTTTTTTCCGGAGGAGTTCCTTCTGCAGGCGCCGAAGCGTTTTTCAGCTTTGCATTTTTCTTCTTGCTGTTTACTCCTTCTTCATTCACAGTAATCCGTTGCTGATTTTTAGTGGTGTCGCCGATTGTTTTTCCGCTTTTAACTGTGTTCTCCTTTGACTGGCCCTTCGAAACTTTTGAGGTATCGGATTTCACTTGCTGCGCTGAGGTAATGGATGCAAATGATGCAAACAAAACAATTATGAAAAGCTTTTTCATGTGTTGCTAATTTTGAATTCTATTGCAAAGCTTATGCCGTTACTGACGAAGTAAGGATTTTGCCTCTTCTGCTGTGATAATTTTTCCGTTGAAATCACCAATGATCAAGGCCTTTTTCAATCCTGCATTCTGCGCTGCTTTCAATGCTGCTTCGGCTTCCTTAATGGTGCTGAATTCTCCATACAAATACACCACGTCTCCGTTTTCTGCGCGACGTGGTAATACTTTTCCGAGATCAAGGAACATATCGAGCACTTCCGTTGGAATGTCGTTTTTGTAACGGCCTACTTCAATTTTATATTTCACCAATCCTGCATCTACAACCGGTTTGTTGATATCGGTTTTTTCGTCAATGTTTAGTTCATTTGATTTTGTGCCTTCTGATAGTGTAGCGCCTACTTCTTCCAGGTTTTTACGTTCGCCTTCTTTATAGGCAACCACAAAAGCACCACTGTATCCTTGCATATCCAGCTTCAGTTTGTGCTCGGCTGCTTCGCCAAAGGTCTTGTAGCTTCCCGAATAATAGCGCGTAATTCCGTCCGGACCTTTCACTACGAGCAATCCCGGAACATCTTTAAATACATCCTGTGATACGGGTTTGGTAAATGCGCCAACCTGTACGCGGAACGTAACATCTTTATCGTGCGGTTGTGTAGTGTTGGTGTTCTTTGGTAGTTTGTCGTCAGGAATTTTTGTAATGGTTGTTTGTGTTCCTTCACGTGTGTTTTTAGTGGAAGATTGTGCAACACCTTCGGTGCTGATTCCAAGTTCTTCAATTTCGTTCTGACGCACTTTCGCTTCTTCGGCACTCAGGTAATCTCCAACTACATAATAAATGGTATCGTTCGATTTCACCGTTTTAAAATCACGCATGGATAAATATTTTCGCAACTCATCCGGCGATACTGATTTTTGTTCGTTAGAGATCACAACTACAAAAGTTGTTTTTGGTTTTGATGTTGTGGTGTAACCAAAATAACCGTCCTCGCGAATGGTTTCAAATACTACATATTTCCCTGTAGTATCCGAATACCGCAACCAGCGTTCGTAAAGATCTTCGTCGGTAACGGTAACGCCTTTCAGATCGACCAGATTTCCTTTTGGTGTGGGTAATTCATCATCGAGATAATCGAAAACAAGGTCTTTGTCTTTGTCGACCGGACAACCGCGTTTGTCGATCTCAACGCCTTTTGGAGTCCATGCGCAATCATCAACGAAATCGGGAATGCCGTCTCTGTCGGTATCAACGGTATCTCTTGCGAGATAGTCTTCCATCTCCTCATCGATCATTCCGTCATCTTTTTTCTTTTTGGAACCTCCCAGTCGCTGTAAATCGTATGTGAGGGTGGTAGTAGTGTACAGGAAACGATCGTTCTTTCCATCTCCTTGTCGCGGTCCCAGACTGGCATCGCTAACGCCATCTACCAGATCGGTGAAGGCAAAATGCATACTGGTGCTCATTTTGAGTGTCCACCGGCGATTGAGGTTCATCGAAAATCCAATACCCACAGGCAGTGCCCACGAGCGTTCGGGGTATTTTCCAAAACCGTCAACATTCGATTCGCGCACATCGGTTTCATAATGGTAATCGCGGTGAATGATCATTGCTGTTGCTGCATTGGGATCATTTTCTGCAATGTTCCGTATCGAACCGTCGCTCCAATAGTTGTAACGGTTACCAAAGCGATCGTACAAATCTGTTTTCGTCAGAAATTCGAACGATTCGATCCCCGCAAAAACATAGGGTTCCAGAAAACGTTTTTCAGGCAAAAAGTGGCCGAAATTATACGACAAAACCATTCCACCTGTTCTGATCTGCGATTGAAAATTCAGGTTCCGGGTGAGCGATCGTTCACTCGAAGAAACTGTTCCGAAAATGGCATAGAAATTCAAACCGATTTCGGGAGTAAGAGGATTAAAAACGGTGAGGTTGTAACCCATGCGGCTAACCGTAGGGTGATATCCTTTGTTGTAAAGACCAACATCTCCCATGAAGGTGAAGGTGCCGACACCTAATCCAATAGTGGGACGGAAAATAAATCCATCCTGATCTTCAGGTAATGTTTCCTCTTCTTCCTCCGTTTCCTGCGCTGAAACGAAGAACGGACAGAGAATCAACACCAGGAAAAAGATATGTCTGTTTAACCCGCGCATTTGCATGTCTAAGGTAGGCAAAAGACCTGAAAAAATCACTTGAATGTGCTCAGTTGTCTGGCGGAGTAGATGGGTATTCGCTTTCCATCGTTAAACGCCACCAGGAAAGGGCCTTTGAAAGGGAATGAAACCAGCGTGGCTTTTTTGGCAAAGGCTTCTTCTACTGTCTTGAAATCGCCAACAGTGTATTTCACCCAGCCATCAACATTATCAACGTACAGCTGCTCATCGAATTTGTACCGGTCGGTAAAATATTCCTGCGTTACCAAAAAATGACTCGCGGCGACTTGCACACGGAAGAAGAGTCCGGGAATGGTGGATGCATCACGAATCGGCGTTCCTGCTTTCTTCGTGATCGGATCGATCATGGTTTTGTTTTCAGTTACTGTACCTATTGTGCCTGTGTTGCCTTTTGTGCCTGTATTTCCTGTTGTGCCTGTGTTTCCTGTAGAAGTCGCAGCTGTTGTGTTACTTGTTCCGGTATTTCCGCTTGTGGTACCGGTTGAGTTTTCGGTTGTGGTTGTACTTCCTGTTGTTGTAGTTCCTGTTGTACCTGAATTGCTTGTTCCTCCGCTTGTGGATGTAGTTGTTTCTGTCGTTCCTGTTTTAGTTCCTGTTGAGGCAGTGCTCTGACTTTTCCCTGAGGATATTACGCGAAGTTCTTTTCTGGCCAGTTCCTTTTCACGGCTGCTTCCTTCTTCGATATAGGAAAAGCTTACAAGGGCTGTAAATATTCCGGTAAAAAAACGGTGGCCTTTCAGTCGTAATTTGAGGTTTATAGCGGGCGATGCAGGTAGCTCTGTCCAAACAATTGAATGAATATCTCCTTCTTTGAGTAGTTCGGCGCCGGATAATTCAATTGCGCTGATGTCAATTCCTGATTTACGGATTTCAATGTTGATGCGTGCCGGTCCGCTGAGTGTTCCTTTGTTAAGGGTAAGCGTAAATTCTTTTTCTTCCTCGTTCAGAATTGATCCCGGTATAGTATGCTCAAGCGAAATTTGTTCAGGAGCGGGGAGGAGTGAACAGAAAAGCAGAAAAATTCCTGCAGACAACAGACCTACCAATACAGAAAGTGTCCATCTTCTCATTCACCCAAATCTAATCTTTAGCAAGGCTAAATGAGAGGTGAAGTGGAGTGGGTTATGCACATTTCGATGTTGAACAGTGCTTAGAAATTCGGTTTCAGCATGAATTTATTGTAGAAATCCTCAATGGCCTTCACCGCATCTTCCGGTGTATCTACCACTTGCCAGAGGTTGAGGTCTTCCGGGGAAATGTTCTTTTCCTTATCAAGCATCGTATTCTTGATCCACTCCACCAGTCCGCTCCAGTATTCTTTTCCAACCATTACCACCGGGAACTTCCCGATTTTTTTGGTTTGGATCAGCGTAAGTGCTTCAAACAATTCATCAAGAGTGCCAAAACCTCCGGGCAACACAATGAAGCCTTGTGAGAATTTCACAAACATGACTTTCCTTACAAAAAAGTAATCAAAAGTGATAAGTTTGTCGAAATCGATATAAATATTCGAACTCTGCTCAAAGGGAAGAAAAATATTCAGTCCAACCGAATTTCCTCCTCCTGCTTTCGCGCCTTTGTTGCCTGCTTCCATTATTCCCGGGCCACCTCCTGTAATTACACCGTAGCCTTTTTGTGTAAGCTGAAATGCAATTTTTTCTGCGAGTTGGTAATAATTCTGCTCAGGTTTGGTGCGCGCTGAACCAAATATGGTTACGCACGGACCAATCTTCGCCAATTTTTCATAGCCTTCAACAAATTCAGACATCACTTTAAAGATGGTCCAACTGTTTTCTGATTTAATATCGCTCCAGTTCTTAAGAACGAATTTTTCGTGTGTTTTCTTTTCCTGATCTGTCATGGTGATAAGGTGTAGCAATGATGTGTAATCAAAATCTGTTCCATTGTACGGGCAAAAACCAAAATGGTTATGACAACCGGTTTACGGTAGTTTTGTAACAGGTAACGGAAATAAGGAATTATCCTTTTAATTCTGCTTTAAGGTATTTTCCGGTATGACTACCTTTTACCAATGCAACCTGCTCCGGAGTACCCATGGCAATAATTTCACCACCGCCACTTCCTCCTTCGGGCCCCATATCAATAACATGGTCAGCAACTTTTATGATATCCAGATTGTGTTCGATAACAAGAACAGAATTTCCGTTGTCCACCAATCGGTTCAATACATCCAATAATAAACGAATATCTTCAAAATGCAACCCGGTTGTAGGTTCATCCAAAATGTAAAGTGTTCTTCCGGTTTCTCTTTTGGATAATTCAGTTGAGAGTTTAATTCGCTGTGCTTCTCCTCCGGAGAGCGTGGTGGAAGGTTGTCCTAAGGTGAGATAACCCAATCCAACGGATTCCATTGTGACCAACTTTTGCCGTATAGCAGGTATACCTTCGAAAAATTCAACAGCATTCGAGATGGTCATGTTTAGAACATCGCTTATTGATTTTCCTTTAAACCGTACTTCCAGTGTTTCTTTATTGTAGCGTTTTCCTCCGCAGGTTTCACATTCTACATATACATCTGGAAGAAAATTCATTTCTATTGTTCGCAATCCACCACCCTGACAAGTTTCGCAGCGACCACCTTTTACATTGAAGGAAAATCTTCCGGGACTGTAACCGCGAACTTTTGCTTCGGGTAACATTGCAAATAAATTCCGGATATCATTGAACATGTTTGTATACGTAGCAGGATTGGATCGGGGTGTACGTCCAATAGGTGATTGATCAATTTCTATAACCTTATCAATATGTTCGAGTCCTTCAATTTTTTTATAGGGCAATGGAGTTTGCACAGAATTGTAGAAATGCCTGCTTAAAATCGGGTAAAGCGTTTCGTTTATCAAACTCGATTTTCCGCTTCCGGATACACCTGTAATACATACAAGTTGCTGTAAGGGTAATTCGATGGTGACATTTTTTAAATTATGTCCGCTGGCCTGTTTCAGCAATAAGTTTTTTCCGGAATAAGGGCGACGATTTTTCGGGACGGGAATTCCTTTTTTTCCGGTGAGATAGGCAGTGGTAATGGAATCTCCTTTTTTTAATTGTGAAGGCTCGGTGGCTTCAACGATTTTTCCGCCGTTAATTCCTGCGCCGGGACCAATATCCACAACGAAATCAGATTCCATGATCATTTCCTTATCGTGTTCAACCACAATAACAGAGTTTCCTATATCACGAAGTTTTTTTAAGGATTGAATCAATCGGGTATTATCACGTTGATGAAGTCCGATTGAAGGTTCATCCAAAATATACAATACCCCCACCAGCTCCGATCCAATCTGCGTTGCAAGTCTGATACGTTGGGCTTCACCACCGCTTAGTGAACGTGCGCTTCGGTCGAGCGTGAGGTAATTGAGGCCTACATCCAGAAGAAAACCGATTCGTGAACGGATTTCCTTGAGGATTTCAGTTGCGATTTTTAGTTGACGCGCGGAAAGTTTTTTCTCAATCGAGTCGAAAAGATCTTTCAGTTGATAAAGATCCAGTGAAGCGAGTTCATGTATGTTTTTTCCTGCAATGCGGAAATACAGGGATTCTTTTTTCAGACGACTGCCATTGCATTCTTTGCATTTTACCTGATTCATGAACCCGGAAGCCCAGCGCTGAATGGTTTTGGAAGGGTTTTCCTGAGAGTGTCGCAATACAAAAGTTACAACACCTTCATAATTGCTCACCTGTTCGGTTATGCCTGTTGCATTGGGTAATTTGAAAATTTCGTCAGTTCCGTAGAGCACTTTACTGATCACCGACTCAGGAATTTCATCAACAGGTGTTGTGATTTTCAATTTGTGATGAGCAAGCAAACCTTCGATCTGACGAAGTATCAATGCGTTCTTAAATTCACCAAGTGGCGCAATTGCTCCTTGTTTAATGCTTTTTGAAGGATCAGGAATGATCTTGCTGAGGTCTGCCTCCGTTACTTCTCCTATTCCGTCACATTTCGGACAAGCGCCATAGGGCGAGTTGAATGAAAAGAGATTTGGAGCCGGTTCAGGATAGGAAATTCCTGAAGTAGGACACATCAGCGAGCGACTGAAATAGCGTGTGCTGTCATCTTCCATGTCGAGGATCATGAGTGATCCCTTTCCATGTTTCATTGCTGTTTTAATGGATTCGCTGATGCGTTGTTCATTGTCGGCTTTCACTTCAATGCGATCCACAACAATTTCTACATCGTGAATTTTATAGCGATCGAGACTGATTCGTTCTGTTAGTTCTTTGATCTTTCCATCGACACGCACACGTAAAAAGCCCATTTTTTTGATCTGCTCAAAAAGTTCGCGGTAATGACCTTTTCTTCCTTTTACAACAGGAGCAAGTATGGCAATTTTTTTCTTGTTGAAATCGGTAAGGATGAGTTCCTGGATCTGACTGTCAGAGTACTTCACCATTTTTTCTCCGGTAACATAGCTGTACGCTTCACCGGCTCTGGCGAAAAGGAGTCGCAAAAAATCGTAAACCTCAGTTATGGTTCCAACGGTCGATCGCGGATTTTTACTTACTGTTTTTTGTTCAATGGAAATAACAGGACTTAATCCGGTTATTTTATCTACATCAGGTCGCTCCAGGTTGCCTAGGAACGATCGCGCATAGGATGAAAAGGTTTCGATGTAGCGACGTTGTCCCTCTGCGTAAATGGTGTCGAAGGCAAGCGATGATTTTCCGCTTCCGCTTAGTCCGGTAAAAACGACCAGTTTGTTACGGGGAATGGAGATGTCGACGTTTTTCAGATTATGAACACGGGCACCGTATACGGAAATGGATTCTTCTTCAATGGATTGTTTCGACATGGTAGTATAACAACTTAGGGCGCTACCGGTTTCAGAGCGAAATCTTCTTTAGGAAGTAGCAATGCGTATTTTTTTCTCACTTTATTAGGCAGCGAAGAATCTCTCAGCCATGGATTGAGAAGCTTCAGAATTTTCAGGTTGGTTCCTTGCGTTTGGGCAAAAGATTTCAGATCAGAAATACTGCTATCGATCTCAATGGATTTTGTTTCGTAAGCAGGGTAGAGGTCCTTTGGACGAACATTAAATCCGTAATCTGCAGGCTTGGATAAAATTTCTTTTGCGGCCAATGCGCGGAATACATATCTATGTGTTTCGGAATTCAGATACAGATCATAATAATTTTTGGATTGTTGTTCCTTTACTTTGGATTGAACTCCTCCAACACCCATGTTGTAGGAAGCCGCAACCAAGGTCCAATTTCCAAGAACTGCATACGCATCCTTAAAATACTTACACGCTGCTCTGGTCGCTTTTTCGAGGTTGTAGCGCTCGTCAACAAAACCATTCACTTCCAGTCCGTAGCTTTGTCCTGTTGCGCGCAGAAATTGCCAGAATCCGGATGCACCTGCAGGAGACACTACATGATCGAAATTACTTTCAATGGCTGCGATGTATTTAAAATCTTCAGGAATTCCTTCTTCACGGAGTATACGTTCAATGGTCGGAAACCAGCGGTTCGATCGTTTGATCATGAACATCGTTGCCGAGTGCCAGTACGTGTTAATGGTGAGTTCCTTATCCAGACGTTCACGAATATCGATATCCTCAAGCGGAACACGCTCTCCTGCAAATTCCATATTATCGGGAGTGGCAAGTGAAAAGATCTTGTAGTTTTCTGCTACATGTTCGCGGTAGAGGGTATCGTTGTTTTTTTCTGCGGGTATGTTTACCGAAAACGTTAATGCACGCATCGCTACAATGCCACAACATGCAATGATCGAGAAAAATGCAATATTCCGTAAGCGATTATTGCCCTTGCTTTCCTTGGCTGACATAATTTTTGTTTTTACGGGTTATAATGAATAACACACAAAATACAACAAAAAACCAGCACCAGAAAGCAATAGTGTATAAGTGTGACCAACCATCGATTAAGCGCACCATTACCAGAATTAAAAGGGTGGAAAAGGCGCTTAATCCCAAAAAGATAAATCCAACCTGCGAGTCGGAATAACCCAGGTAAGACAAATGATGCGTGGTATGATCTTTACCACCAACAGCAGGTGATTGTCCGCGGAGTAATCGGTTAATGATCACAATACTCGAGTCGAGGATAGGAACCATGAAGCCGATCAGCACCAGGGTAATTTGTTTGGATTGAATTAAACTGCTTTGGATATCGGTACCGTTCCAGAAATAACGAATACCATAGTATGCCAGGAAAACACCAAGGAACTGACTACCGGTATCACCCATAAACATGCGTGAGGGATTCCAGTTGTGAAAGAGGAATCCGATCACAGAGGCGAGAACTGCACAGAGGACGAACATGTCGAACAAATGAATTTTGTTGCTGACAATCTGAATCAAAATAAAACTGAGAATTATTGATGCCGATACGGAAGCAGTGATACCGTCCATATTATCGAGCATGTTAATCGAATTCATTACGCCGATTACCCAAATGATGGTTAAAGTGATATTCAGCCATTCGTAAGGGGTGATTTTTATTCCTGCACCACTTAACCAAAGTACAACTCCACAAAGCGTTTGTACAAATAGTTTAAGAAGAGGATTCGTATTGTAAGCATCATCTCCCAATCCAAGGAGAAAACCCAGAATACAAATGATGATCAGTGCCAGGGAGTGATTATCGTGAAAAATGATATTCCCCGGAAAGAAAAAGGAGAAGCTCGATATCGATAAAAGGAAAATGAGAAAAAATGTAATTCCGCCAAGAGAAGGTTTGGAAACCGGACTCCATCGTATTATGGTTGTGGATTGTTCGCGAATGCCGAGTGTTTTAACAAACTTCAGCAAAACCCCGTTGATAAAAACAGTAAGTGCAATAAATACTGAGAATACAAGAATGAAAATTCCTGTATAATATTCCTGATCAGACATACGTAAAAGGAGATTCAAAATCCGACAACAACAATCCTTCCTTATCCTTTTCCGAAACAATGGCCTGTTCTACCTTCCAATTGATGTGTAAGGTAGAATCGTTATAACGAATACAATGTTCAGATGCCTTATTGTAAAAGTTGGTGCATTTGTAAAGGAAAATGGTTTGGTCTTCCAAAACAGAAAAACCATGTGCAAATCCTTCGGGAATCCACATCATGCGATGATTTTTTTCCGAAAGCTCGGCTGAAAAATGCTTTCCGAAAGTCGGCGAATTCTTACGAATATCCAGCGCCACATCCAGAACGGTTCCACGAACAACACGAACGAGTTTGCCTTGTGCAAATGGTGGCGCCTGAAGATGCAAACCGCGAACAACTCCTTTTCCGGATAAGGATTGATTATCCTGTACAAAATGAACTTCTTTTTGAATCAGCTCACAAAATTTACTTTGGTTCCAGGATTCAAAAAAGTAACCGCGTTCATCACCAAATACCGATGGTTCAAGCAGAAATAATCCGGGAAGCGGTTCAGATACAATCTTCATTTTTTGTTTTTTCTCCGGAGAAACCGGAATTTTTTTTCAGTCGTATTCGTTCCTTCTGTGTAATAATTCCCACCGTAAGTGTATCCGTATCCATAACCGTATCCATAACCGTAATTGTAACCGGAAGCACCTCTATCGGTATCCACACTGTTCAGAACAACAGATAAACGCTGAATATTGTTTTCATTCACAAGTCGATCGGCATTCTGAACGAAATTCTTTTTTGAATAATTCGCACGAAAAACATAAATTGGGTAGTCGGCCATCTGAACAACTGGGATTCCGTCTGTAACCAGTCCTACCGGAGGAAGATCAACTATTACAATATCGTAGGTTTTCTTAAGGTCTTCGAGTATGGAATCCAACTTTCCGTTAATGATCAATTCTGCAGGATTCGGTGGAATTGGCCCGGCGGTTATGTAATGTAGGTTTTCCATTTCCGATTTCCGGATGCATTGTTCAAGCTGATCTCTTCCAATAAGAAGCGAACTCATTCCCATCTCATTGCTCGTTCCAAATCCAATGTGAATTTTAGGTTTGCGCATATCCAGGTCGAGAATGATCACTTTTTTTCCGGAAAAGGCAATCATACCACCAAGATTGATGGCTACAAATGTTTTCCCTTCGCCGCTAATTGTAGAAGTTACCGAAACCAGTTTCGCGTCTTTGTCTGCCGTTAAAAATTGCATGTTGGTTCGGATGGTCCGGAATGCTTCAGATATAAGTGATTTTGGGTTTTTGTCAACGATCAATTGAGAAACCGGAATGTCTTCTTTGTACTTGGGAATGATGCCCAGTATTCCAAGGCTGGCATTCGAAATGCGAGTGATTTCATGCAGTGTGGTGATCTCATTGTGCATGAGGTACCGAATAACAATCATAACAGCTGAAAAGAGGATTCCAATAAAAAAGAAGGCAATAACAATCATTCTCTTTTTTGGAGATACAGGTAATTTTGGAGTGCTGGCTTGTTCCAGAATTTGGTTTCCGGTTGTTTGGCCTGCAAGTGAAATTTCATATTCTGTCTTTTTTTCCAAAAGCATGGTATGGTATTTCTCGTTGATGGCAAACATACGTTCCATTCGTGCATGCTCAATTTCCTTCTCAGGTAGACCGTAATAAATGGTTTCGTATTGGCGAATCTTATCTTTTAAAGAGCCCTTTCGTTTACTGAATTGATTTTTCAATGAAGTGATCGCCTGGTTGATCATCTTGAGCTGGATGTCGATTTGATAATCCAGCGATTTCATATAGGTGCTCTTTGAGGTGCTGCTGAATTTTTCTTTCTCTTTGGTAAGGATTAAAACATGCAACTCCTTCACCATACCCGACAACTCACTTTCAAAGCGAGTTCCGGAAAGGATACTTAGTACGTTATAAATATCCGACTCATTGTGGTATTCCTTTAACGCACGTTCAACTTCGATGATCAGTTCTTCATCGATATCAACTTTTAATAATTGCCCCTCCAATTCGGTGAGACGTTCCAGGTAGTTTTTTGATACACCTTCAAAATTCTGGACTTTATTCAATTGGCGGAATGCCTGCAACTCAAGTTCTGAATTTTTTAGTTTGGTATATACAGTATCGATCTGCGAATCGATAAAATCCAGGATCTTTTTGGAGCTTTCATTTTTTCGTTCTAGTGCAAATTCATTAAAGGCATGGGTAATGGCATAAACGATATCATGCGCAATGGCCTTGTTGTGGTCGCGCATAGAGATCTGAAGTGTTTTAGCACTCGCGTTCAACACCTGAACATTAATTGCCGGGAAATACTGGGTAAGGAGTTGATCGGGGTGATTGAAAACAAAGTACAATTTGTTTTCGCTTTGAATTGCCTGAATGGTTTGCGGGTCGGCTACTGTGATTCTGGCTCTGAACCATGGCGACTGAAGTAATCCTCCGCTTTCTGTAGTAAAAGCTTGGTTTCTGCAACTGAGTGTAATCTGATTGCTGTTGGAAAAAATATCAACCCGCTCTCCGAAAATGGTGGAGTCAATGATGGTGAGTTCAGAAAAACGCAGGTATTTAGCAGGGTATTTGTTCTCTGTAAGAATTTGTCCCTCTGAGAAAAAGCTGACAGTAAAATCAAGTTTTTCAATCGATTTTCTGAAAAGGAATTCAGATCGCATTAATTCCAGTGCTTTGTCTACTCCCGATTGCTCATCTTCAAATGAGTTGATTCCGGGAATGACTTGCTTCATGTTGTTTTCTTCACTGATCTGAATAACACTCAGCGATTCATAAACTGGTGGTGTGTAACGAAGATATAACCACGCAGCAAGAAGAGATGTGATTAAGAATAGAAGAACCCAACGCAGGGATTTTCTGGCGATATACAAAAACAAACCAAGCTCAAATTCATTGCTGAAATTGGTGATTCTTTCCTTGTACTGGGAAAAACTTTCGGACTGTCGCTGAATCTTTTCGTCGATCATGAAAAAGAATTACAGTCGTTGAACAACAGTATAGATCAATACTGCGCTGGTAAGTAAGGAAATGATCGGAGCAACATCCCGAAGAATTTCGTTCCCAATTTGAGGAACCGGTTCCACATAAATGTAATCGTTAGCCTGCACGATCATATCTGCGTGACGTATACCATCGATAGTGGAGAGGTCAACAAGGTAAACATGACGAACATTGTCAATTTTGCGAATCACTTTAATGCGGGCTGCTCTTCCACGTTGTGCAATTCCACCTGCCATGGCAAGCACTTCCATTAATGTGGTATTGTTGTTTTCCAGTGTTATCACAGCGGCATTTCCCCCACCTCCCGGAAATACAATTACACGTTTATTGGTTACCTGTACCTGCACAAATGGCTTTACATAAAATTCGGAATACATCGTTTCCAGTTTGAATTCGGCTTCCCGTACTGTTAAACCGGATAGGGGAACTTTCCCAAGAATCGGAAGTTTAGCTGTTCCATCAGCCTCTACAAGGTAACTCATGAAATTCCGAAACATGGCGCGGTTTCCCTGATCATTATCCAATCCTGAAGCAATATCGATAAGTCGAAATCCATCATTGGCAAACAATCGGAAGTTGATGATGTCGTTCGGACTGATTTTGTAGGCACGCCCAACGGTGTCGGGAATAGAATCAAAAACATAATTGCGGTCGGTCCGCAACATGATGTTTGAGTTGATATAACAGCCCGGTAGTGAAAGTGCAAAAAGAGCAAGGACGAGAAGTCGCCTGTAGATCATCGTGTTTTTTTTCCAAAAGTAAGCAAAACAGGGCAATCTATCAGGCTTTTAGCAATTCAAGATAGAGCTGACGCATGTCCTTAACCAGTCGACTGTAGTGAAAGCGGTCCTCAACATGTGGCCAGCCCTGCGCACTCATTTCGGATCTGAGGGAAGGCTGGTTGATTAGTCGCAAGAGGTTGAAAGCAAAGGACTCAGCATCTCCGCTTGGTGATAATAGTGCTGTTT
>JBKBUQ010000071.1:0-14403 GCA_046289975.1 Flavobacteriales bacterium
AACATCCGAAAAATCAAGACGGATATCCGGTAAAGCGTTCGCAAGGATATTCATGTAATTCGATTTTCTTGCCTGCAATGCAAGTCGTGCATCCTGGTCGCGCAACTGAAACAAAAGTTCTCCCTGACGAACAGTTGTGCCTGGCTTTAATATTTTTCCGGGCAATAACAATCCCTGAACTTCGGATGAAACGTCAATTCGCCGACTCGATGAAATTCTTCCCTGACCTTCAATAAGAACTTCAGTACTGTCTGCCTTGCTCGAAATAACATCGACATAGCGTATGCCTGCGTCTTTTGGTTTTTCTCCGGAAAGAGAGAAGATGTCTTTGTTCTTTATTAATGTCCAGGTCATGAGGGCCAGCATACTGAGGAATCCGGCCAGGACAAGATGTCGGGTTTTCATCTTTTTGGTTTTGGTGGAGCAAATGTAGGAGGACTTTTTACAGTGTTGTGCATAAGTTGAAGGGAGGTTAAAGAATAGGATGAAAGGAGATGGGGTTAAATTCAGCGTTTCCAGTAGGTTAATAACTTTGTTGAAAATGCCCAAGCCCTGTTAAAAAAACCAGGGCCAAGTCCGGTTATTTTTGTTGAATAGGATTTAGTCAAACCTTTCAAAAAGCTAATGATCTCACTGTTAACACGCTTTTCCCGCAGAAAGATCACCGAGGATACCCTCGCTACGGCTTTTGTTTCCAATCTTATGGAGGTTGTTGAAAAGGCTTTCCCTGATGTTGCAGGTCTTATCAACGAGGATCCTGACTTTCCAAAGTCACCTGGCATTGAACTGACTGATGATGAGCAGTTTCTGATGATCGTGTTGGTAGGTAATATCCGTTTGCTTTCCGAGAGTTTTGATCCGGAAATGGAGGATACACTAAAGGATAGCATTTTTGATAAGAGTGCCTATTCGATGGGAATGGACAGAAATGAATTTATTGCTATCTATAAGGAATACAGCGATTTCCTTTCCAGAGTGAATCATCCTTCCAAGAATATTCTGTACAGTATGGCCCGAGGGGTCTTTTACAAATACAATCTGAACCACTACCAGGCAGATTATTTCCGTACACTCAATACCCCTAATCCTATCTTCCTCAAGCGTATGAATGAGGTGATGAACTATTTTATTTGGGATTGGCAGGCCTTTTTTGAGAAGTATAAGGTTGTGCTTTAAAAGAGGCATATACCTCATTTTTAATTTACGTTTAAGTCTTTTGTTATTTTTGCAGCGGTTTGAAGTTATTAAATCGGCATATCGTTTTCACTGCACTAAAGCAATTATTGTTTTTTGTTCAGTTTGCATACATTCTATCTTCGATTTTCGTCTCAGATTTTAATAATGCGGAGGAGTTCATTGAAGAAATAACGACCGCAGAAACAAGTTCAGAATTAGATCCATTTGCTGATCTCCTGACTGATAGTGAGGATGCTTCTGATTTTAAGGTTTTTTATAAAGAATCTAACTCTTATTTGATATTTACAACGGCGAGTGTTTTAAATACTTTTTCTTTGTTGTCTGTGCGAAAAGGACAATGCTATCCTGATTCGCTTTTTTCCCCTCCTGATTTTTGCTGAAATAGCATTTAGTATCACTTTTTTTCATTTCCCGTTAGGGATATTACAACTTTTCATTAACCATGAGAACATTTTATTATTTAGTATTTTCCATTTTTCTGATTTCCTGTTCCGGGAAAGAAGATATCGTTACAATCGAAAAATTTTCAGTTACCTCTCCTATAATCATTGATACAGCACTTCCCACAATGTATGTTGGTGAAGTAAGCGCTGTACAAAACGTTGAAATACGATCGCGGATAAATGGCTATATTTCTGCTAATCATGTGGATGAAGGAAAGCCGGTTGCAAAAGGTCAATTATTGTTTTCTATAGATAATTCCATTCAACGGGAAGAACTCGCAAAAGCTTCTGCTGTTTTAAAATCGTGTCAGCTCGAAGCAAAAACAGCCGAGATCGACTATAAAAATACCCGACAGCTGGTAGAAAAGAATGTTGTTTCGGTTACTGAATTGGAATTAGCGAAAATCAGATTTGAGACTGCGCAAGCAAAGGTGGAAGAGGCTCAGGCATATGAATCGCATTCTAAAGCCATTTTGGGATTTACAGAGATAAGAGCTCCGTTTTCAGGAATTGTCAACCGCATTCCATTTAAGTTGGGAAGTTTGGTGGAAGAAGGTACAATGCTAACCTCTATTTCAAATATTGAAGAAGTCTTTGTCTATTTTAATATTACTGAGGCAGAGTACTTGGATATGATTCGAGGGGAAGGAAGTAAAAATTCCACAATAGATTTTGTTTTGGCCAATGGCGATGCATACAACTATAAGGGGAATATTGAAACAATGGCAGGTGAAATTTCCCCTGGAACAGGAACAATATCTTTCCGCGCACGATTTCCCAATCCTGAATTTTTATTGAGGCACGGAGCAACAGGAAAAGTGTTGTTGTATCGACCCTATAAGAATGCAATGATCATTCCGCAGAAATCGGTATTCGAAATTCAGGATCTTCAATATGTTTTTATTGTTGACAGGTCAAATAAAATTTCATCCCGCGCAATCAATGTCAGAAAACGGATTCCGGATTTTTATATTATCGATAAGGGTCTGAAAAAAGATGACCGTATCGTTTACGAAGGTGTTCAGCTGATCCGCGACGGAATGACAATAGAACCTGCCTTTATAAACATGAAGGAAATAATAAAGGAACTCAATAACTGAATTTATGTATAACAGATTTATTGAGCGTCCAGTTTTATCCATTGTAATTTCCATCTTTTTCCTTCTATTAGGTTTGCTGGCACTTGTTAGCTTACCTATTACCCAGTATCCTGATATTGCTCCACCTGCAGTAACGGTAATGACAAACTATAAGGGCGCAAATGCAGAAGTATGTTCAAAGGCGGTAGTTCTTCCTATAGAACGTGCTGTAAATGGTGTTCCGGGAATGACATATATGAGTTCGGTTTCTGGTAATGATGGGATGAGTTTAATTCAGGTAAATTTTGAAGTTGGAACGGATCCCGATGTAGCTGCTGTTAATGTTCAAAACAGGGTAACCACTGTTCTTGACGAACTTCCTGAAGAAGTAATTCGTGCCGGTGTAACAACGGAAAAGGAAGTGAATAGTATGCTTCTTTTTATCAATGTTATTAGTACAGATACTACACTTGATGAGAAGTTTATATACAATTTTGCTGATATAAATATCCTTGCCGAATTAAAAAGGATTGATGGAGTGGGATTTGCCATGATTCTTGGAAACAGGGAATACGCCATGCGTGTTTGGTTGAAACCCGATCGTCTGGATGCTTATGATATTTCAGCAGATGAGATTGTGAGCTCGCTTCGTAAACAAAATATTGAAGCGGCTCCCGGTAAGGTTGGTGAAAGCTCCGGTAAGAATCCGCAATCAATGCAGTATGTACTTAAGTACACAGGGAAAATGACACGACGTGAACAATATGAAAATGTTGTTATAAAAGTTGGTGAAAATGGTGAAATGGTGCGTTTGAGGGATGTTGCGGATATTGAATTTGGTTCGGTCGAGTATGATGTGTTATCAAAGGAAAACGGAAAACCTTCTGCAGCAATTATGCTCAAGCAGCGTCCGGGTTCCAACGCAAGTGAGGTTATTGCGAATGTAAAGTCACGACTCGAATTTTTAAAAGAGACCCAGTTTCCTCCGGGAATGACTTATACCTTGAGTTATGATGTATCACGCTTTCTTGATGCGTCAATTCATGAAGTTATTAAAACGCTGATTGAAGCATTTATTCTAGTTGCTCTTGTGGTTTTCATTTTTTTACAGAATTTAAAACTTACAATAATTTCAATTTTAGCTGTTCCGGTTTCGCTTATCGGAACATTTGCCTTTATGCAGCTCTTTGGATTTTCCTTAAATCTTTTGACACTTTTTGCCTTGGTTTTGGCGATTGGTATTGTTGTCGATAACGCAATAGTTGTTGTGGAAGCTGTGCATGCTAAAATGCATGAAAAACACCTTAAGCCTGTAGCCGCAACCAAAGAAGCGATGCAAGATATTGGAGGGGCTATTCTTGCAATTACACTGGTAATGTCGGCCGTATTTATTCCGGTTGCTTTTTTGTCGGGACCTGTTGGTGTGTTTTACCGTCAGTTTTCAATTACGATGGCTATATCCATTGTGATTTCAGGAATTACCGCAATTACACTTACTCCGGCATTATGTGCTTTGCTTTTGAAAGATTCAGATGGGGAAGCTGTAAAGAATAAAACATTAAAGCGGTTCTTTGATTCTTTCAATCGCAATTACGACAGTATTTCCGGAAAGTATGTAAAGCTGCTTACCCAAATCGTGAATAGGAAGCGACTAACCTATCTGGTTTTGTTTGGGTTTATAGGAATGATCTGGTTAGTGAGTAAGCAAATTCCATCCGGTTTTATTCCTACCGAAGATCAGGGAACAATTTATGTAAACGTAACAACGCCTGTCGGTTCAACACTTGAACGGACAGAAGAGGTTATGTCGGAAATCGATCGTGCCGCTGCAGATATTGATGCCATTGAATCTATATCGTCGATGTCGGGTTATTCCATGATGACAGAAGGGGTTGGTTCGTCATTCGGAATGAGTACGATAAACCTTAAACCATGGGATGATCGTTCGATGGATGCAAATGAGATTGCTGATTTGCTGATGGAAAAAACAGCTCACATCAAGGATGCTGAGATTCAATTTTTTCCTCCTCCCGCTGTTCCCGGTTTTGGTAACGCCTCCGGTTTTGAATTTCGTATTCTTGATAAAACCGGTAAGGGTGATTTGCAATACACTGCTGTTGTAATAGATAGTTTCCTTGTTAAACTGCGTAAACGTCCGGAAATTCAGGAAGCATTTACAAGTTTTAATGTCAGCTTTCCGCAATACCTGATTAGTATCGACCAGGATCTTGCTATTTCAAAAGGAATTACTGTCGATAATGCAATGGAAAATTTGCAAACGCTGGTAGGAAGTCTTTATGCGACAAATTTTATTCGTTTCGGACAAATGTATAAGGTAATGGTGCAATTGCATCCGGAATATCGTTCGCAGCCGGAAGATATACTTGGACTTAAAGCTAAAAACGATAAAGGGGAATTAATACCGTATTCTTCATTTTGTAAAATGGAAAAAGTATATGGTCCGGAACAGGTAACCCGATATAACATGTATCCATCAGGTATGGTAAACGGTGAACCCGCAAAAGGGTATTCATCGGGTCAAGCCCTAAGTGCGATTCAGGAAGTTGCCGCCGAAAATCTTCCCCGCGGATTCACTTACGAATGGTCAGGTATGTCGCGCGAAGAGGTGCTATCCGGGAACCAGGTGATCATTATTTTCCTCATCTGTCTTGTATTCGTTTATCTCTTGCTCTCTGCACAATACGAAAGTTTTGTATTACCACTTCCTGTTTTACTTTCACTTCCTTTTGGTTTATTCGGATCCTTGTTCTTTTTGTATTTGTTCGGACTTGAAAACAATATTTACGCTCAGGTTGCTATGATCATGCTTATCGGATTATTAGGAAAGAACGCCATCCTGATTGTTGAGTTTGCACAGTTAAAGCGCAAGGACGGAGAAAGTGTATTCAATGCAGTAACACACGCTTCGAAAGAACGTCTTCGTCCGATTCTGATGACAAGCTTTGCGTTTATCGCAGGACTAATTCCACTGGTGGTTGCAAGTGGTGCAGGTGCAATTGGGAATAGAACAATTGGATCAGCTGCTGCAGGAGGAATGTTAACAGGGACAATTTTGGGTGTGTTATTCATACCGGGGTTATATATGATATTTGCCGGCATGGGTCGGACTAAAAAGTAAAAATGATGAAACGTTTTTTGCCGGTTAGTGTGGTTTTGTTTTTTGTGGCTTCGTGCGGACTCAAAAAGGACATTTCTGAGACGGCTGAGGTGCGCATACCTGAAAAATTTATTGATTCGCTAACAGCACAATCTGTATCTATTCCATCGTGGAAGGAATTTTTCTCTGATCAAAACCTGATTCGTCTCATAGACACAGCACTTGTTCGGAATTTTGATTTGATGATCGCCATGCAGCGTATTGAAGCAGCCCGTGCAGGTGTTAAACGTGCGAAAGGCGAATTGCTTCCGGATTTGAATGCAAATGTTGGTGCAGGAACACGAAAGTATGCCGACTACACAATGGATGGAGTTGGGAACTGGGATACACGTCAATCTCCAAACCTGGTGGCCAATCCCGACCGTATGTTACCGGATCCTATTCCTGATTTTTATCTTGGATTATCTTCTTCCTGGGAAATTGACATATGGGGGAAACTGCGCAATCGTAAGCGTGCGGCGCTGGCTCGTTTTTTGGCTACTGAACAAGGGAAAAATTTAATTCAGACTGCACTGGTTGCTGATGTTGCTTTAGCGTATTATGAATTGATGTTGCTGAATAGAAAAGTACTGATTCTCGAGGAGAATATACTTTTACAGCAACAGGCGCTTGAGATGGTGCGTGTGCAAAAAATTACAGGTGATGTCGATCAGTTGGCAGTTGATTTCTTTGAAGCACAATTGCTCAATTCGCAGGGAATTGAATTGCGAACACGATATGCTATCCGTGAAGTTGAAGCGCGATTATGTATATTGTTGGGACAATTTCCCCAACCGATTACCGTTACACCATTCAATGGAGTACTTCCTCAGCTACAACTACTTTCAACGGGTGTTCCTTCCGATATTTTAAAACGTCGTCCGGATATACTGCAAAGCGAACGGGAATTAATGGCATCACGGGCGGATTTACGTGCTGCGCGATTGGCGTTTTTTCCTTCGCTCAATATCAGTGGCGCATTGGGATGGCAGGCATTTACTGCAAGTTTGCTGCTTGAAACTCCCGGATCGGTGGCATATCAATTGCTTGGTGGATTAACACAACCCATTTTTAACCGCAATGCATTAAAAGCACAACTCATGCAATCGAAGGCCGAGCAAAAACAAGCTTACCTGAATTACCATAAAACAATTGTAGGAGCCTTTACGGAAGTTTATCTGCTTACTCTGCAATCCGATTTTGTTGAGCGTGCTTACACGTTGAAATCGCGCGAAACCGAATTGAACAGAAATGCAGTTACCATCTCCCGCGAATTGTTTGTGACAGGAAAAGCAAGTTTTCTCGATGTAATTACTGCACAACGCAATGCGCTGAATGCAGATCTTGAATTGATCGATGTACAATACGAACGTCTCGAAAACAGAGTGCGGCTTTACCGTTCACTGGGTGGTGGTTGGTAAAGATGTGTTGGTCAGAAAACGTAATTCAGGAATACATTTGTTGATGTACTTCTGTTAATACGCAAGAATTTCCTGAATCCATTTTTCCACTTTTGCGGCACTGGGTAACATCGCTGCTTCCAGTGTGCTGTTAAGCGGTATTGCAGGAAGATCAACAGCACCGCGTGCAAATACCGGAGCATCGAGATAATGAAAACAAAACTCCTGAATTTTTCCAGCAAGCGCCTGTGCAAAAGAATTTGTAAGCGGTTCTTCAGTCAGCACCATGCACTTTCCGTTTTTCTTCACGGATGCAAAAATCATTTCTTCATCATAGGGAACCAGCGTACGCAAATCCACGATTTCAACCTGATCGGTGATGCCTAAATTCTTACTTGCATTTCTCGCCCAGTAAACACCCATACCGTAGGTAATGATGGTAAGTGTTTCACCTTTTCCTGCGCGCTTGTTGTCCGACTCCTGCACCATACGTGCTTTTCCGAATGGAATGACGTAATCTTCATCCGGTTCAATGGTTCGTGCTTCTTCGGTTCCTTTCAGTTTGCTCCAGTACAACCCTTTGTGCTCCAGCATCACTACCGGGTTCGGATCATAATAGGCAGATTTCATCAATCCTTTAAGATCTGCTCCTGTGGATGGATAGGCAACTTTTATTCCTTTGATGTTACTCACAACAGATTCTACGCTCGAAGAGTGATAGGGTCCACCACTGCCATATGCGCCAATAGGAACACGCAAAATCATGCTCACAGGCCATTTTCCGTTCGAGAGATAGTTCGATCGCGATACTTCGGTGAAAAGCTGATTGAGACCAGGCCAGATATAATCGGCAAATTGTACTTCAACGATCGGTTTTAATCCAACAGCACTCATTCCAACAGTCGATCCTACAATAAATGCTTCCTGAATGGGGGTGTTAAATACGCGTTCATCACCAAACTGTTGTGCAAGTGTTGCTGCTTCTCGAAATACACCGCCCAGTCTGCGACCAACATCTTGTCCGTATAAAAGACATTCTTTGTGCTTGCTCATCAATTCACGAATTGCAAACAATGCAGAATCTACCATTACTGTAGGTTGTTTTCCTGCAGGTGATCGTTCGCCTTTTTCTTCCGTGATCGGTGTTGGTGCAAAAATAGCATTGTAAATATCCTCGGGTTGCGGATCTTCTGCTTCAAGTGCTTGTTTGTACTGTTTTTCCACTTCCATCTCAGCGAAAATTTCCAACTCCTTCAACTGACCTTCACGAATTCCGGAATCGATCAGCTGTTTGCGCAGCAATGGATAAGGATCGCGTTTCATTTGTTCTTCCAGATCTTCGCGGTACCATTCCTTGCGGACACCGGATGTGTGGTGGTTCAGCAATGGAACTTTTGCATGAATCATAAATGGACGACGTTCTTTACGAATGATTTCTATGACTTCCTTAATTACGGCATAACTTTCAAAAAAATCACTTCCTTTTATCCGACGAACTTCCAATCCTTTAAATCCTTGTGCATATTCCCAGGCTTCCTGCGCTCGAATTTCACGTGCGTGAGCAGAGATGTCCCATTCATTATCCTGTACAAGATATAAAATGGGAAGTTTTTTCAATACCGCCATCTGAAATGCTTCCGCAACTTCTCCTTCGGTAATGGAGGCATCGCCAAGTGAACAAACTGCAATAGGATTTTCATCTCCGCTATACAGACTCATTCCTGTTTGTTCAAGGTATTGTAATCCCATTGCTACTCCTGTTGTGGGAATGGCTTGCATACCGGTGGCAGAGGACTGCATCGGTATTTTGGGCATGTGATCACGCTTGAGTGAAGGATGCGAGTAGTAATGTCGTCCGCCTGAAAATGGATCATCTCTTTTACCCAATAACTGCAACATCAATTCGTAGGGTGTCATGCCAATGGAAAGTAACATGGCATCATCACGGTAATAGGCAGAAAGGTAATCCTGCGCCTTCAGCTGAATACCGAGCGCAATCTGAACAGCTTCATGTCCTCTGGATGTGGCATGAACATATTTTGCAGTGACTTCCTTATTTCGTTCGTACAATTCCGCCAATGCTTTCGCCTTGCACATCAGTTCCCACGCCTTAAGCAGTGTTTTCTCGTCTGCTTTTTCCATAGTAGGTGATTTTTTAAGCAACTCACTCATACTTCCCTGACTTAATGTTTATTCTGCAATATAATGAAAACAAAGAATAATGTTTGATGGATCGATCAAAAATCAAAATATTAAACTGAAAAGTACAAATTCCTCAGAATTTTATACTGTATAGCTAAATGCATTAAGGGATTTTCAGAAAAAAGTAGGGCATTGACTGTTATCCCAATTTTGTGATGTGGGTTGGTAAACGATCAAATTTGAAAGCAGAATTAATTTTTCGGAAAGAGTTTGAGCTTTTCCTTTAATGCTTCATTTTGTTTTTTCAGTTCTTCAATTTTATTCTGATAGTCCTTAAGCATTTCTGATGCGCCTTTGGAGTTTCCAAAAAATCCGAGATTATTTTCAATTTTAATGATCTCGTCGTTGTTTCGATTGATCTTGTCGCGAAGGATTTGTTTTTCTTTTCGTAAAAGATAATCGGAATTATCCTGTTGCTGAAGTGCTGCAATACGTGTTTTAAGACGAGTAGTTTCTTTCAGATTGGGATCAATGTTGATCCGTTGGGAAAGATTGTCGAGAGCTTGTGTAAAGGCTTTGCCGAGGCGTTCTTTTTCTTTAAAAGGAACATCACCCATTGCCCCAAACTCTTTAGACAATGCGTCGAGTTTTGCAATTTTTTCATCATCTGTACCTTCAATGGAAACGGTTGCCAGCGATGCAATGAATTCTTCTTTTTTACGGAGGTTATCATGCAAGGCAACTTCCTGTGAAGCGAAATGCTCTTTTTTACGGTTGAAGAAATGATCGCAAGCTGCACGGAATTTTATCCATAAAGGATGCTCTGCTTTTCTTCCGGCGCTTCCTAGTTTTTGCCAGGCTTTTTGAAGTTGAATCAATTTATCGCCATCTTCTTTCCAATTAGTGGAATCTTTTATGGCTTCCGCTTTTTCAATAAGTTCCTGCTTTTTCTTTTTGTTCTCATCGAATACACCTTTCAGTTCTTCGTAGAATCCCTTTTTTTCATTGAAGAAACCATCACACACTTCACGGAATTCCTGCCATACTTTTTCGTTTTCTTCTCGGGCTGCAAATCCTATGGTTTTCCATTCAGTCTGCAATGCAATTATCGTTTCGGTAGCTTTATCCCAGTCCTTTTGATTCTCTCTTTCCTCTGCAACAATTTGTTTTGCTTTTTCAATCAGCGCTTTTTTCTGTTCGAGGAAAAGGTTTTGTTTCTCTTCTCGTTCCTTCCTGAGTTCAACAACTTTTTCTTCTACTTTCTTAACATTATCCCAGAAAAGTGTTTTCATTTCTTCCCACTTTTCCTTGATAACCGCTCCGGTATGATCCCATTCGCGCTGAATGTTTTTTAATCCGGTTTCGAGTTCACGTAAATCATTCTTCTCCGCAAGTGCAGTGAGCCGCTCCAATAGATTTTGTTTAGAACCGGTATTTTTTTTCAGATCATTTTCTCGAAGCTCTTTGTAAATGTTCATGTTGTAGTAGAACAACTCAGAAATACGTGAAAACTCCTTCTGGATTTCGTGGTGTTTGTCGTGCGGAACCGCCCCAATGGTACGCCACTTGTCTTTAAGCTCGTTAAAAGTCTGATAGGCCTTCGAAATATTTTCTTCCTCACTGATTACCCGCATCATTTCCTGCAACAGGGCTTGTTTCTCCCGCAGATTTGTCTTTTCAACTTCACCTCTTTGTTTGCGGACTTGTTCGCGTTTTTCATTGTATTGCTTTACCAGTGCGCGAATTTCTTCAATAAGATCTTCATCTACATCGTATTCCGCATCATTAGCTCCCGATTCCATGCGTACTGGACGACGTTCGAGCATGCGTTGAAATTCGCGAACCAATTCGCCTGCTTCATTCTGTACTTCTTCAAATGCTCCCGATAGATATTCTCCGAGTTGCTTTTTTACGTCCGCAAAATTCATGGTCTTGTTTGTTATCGTTCCCGAAGCAGAAATTTCCTTTCAGTCGATTTGGCTTCGGGATGGGTTAATTGGTAAATGGTTAATTGGTAATTGGTAATTGGTAAATTGGTAAATTGGTAATTGGTAAATTGGTTAATTGGTAATTGGTAATTGGTTAATTGGTAATTGGTTAATTGGTAATTGGTTATTTTGATTTAAAGGCATTAATTGCATTACGTGTGAAATCGCTGAGCACCAACTGGCCACTCATTCCTGCGCGTTCGTAGAGTAGGGTGTCCCAATGATCCGTTCCTTGCCAAAACGTTTTTTTCAGCATCGCCATCGCTTCAGGATTGGAAGCAGCCAGTCTTTTACTGAGCGCATCAATCTCCTGATCCATCGCTTCTGCTGTTTCAAATACTTGTGTGTAAAGACCACGTTGCTGTGCCCATTCTGCACTTCTCCATTCGGTTGCATTGATGGCCAGCTCCGACATTCCCGATAATCCAAGTTTGCGCTCAACTGCAGGACCCACAACAAAGGGACCAATCCCGACAGCAAGCTCCGAAAGTTTCACCGACGCAGAAGATGTGGCCAGACAATAATCAACTGATGAGGCAAGTCCAACTCCGCCACCAACAGCTTTACCCTGAATGCGTCCGATAATAAACTTCGGACATTTACGCATGGAATTGATTACGTTGGCAAACCCGGAAAAGAATTTTTTACCGGTTTCAAGATCTTTAATAGATATCAATTCGTCAAATGAAGCCCCTGCACAAAATGCTTTATCACCGGAAGAACGAAGGACGACCACCTTAACATCGTGATTATTTCCCATTTCGGTGATGGTGTCTGCAAGTTGGTTGAGTAATTTCCCCGGCATTGAATTGCTCATAGGATGAAAAAACTCAACCTGTGCAATTCCGTTTGCGACGGTTGCTTTTACATGTCCTTGTTCGATGATCGTGCTCATAAGTACGTTTTGCCCAAAATTAGGATTTTCCCTTACATAGTCGGGCCATTTTGTGGAGGAAGTCCATCTTTAAAATCGACACTTAAATCAGACTCAGGAATTTAATCGGTGTTCATGAGCATGTTCCACCTTGCAGATCTGACTGATATAGTGGTCGTACCATAGGGAATTCCCTTTTTTCTTTGCTTCCAGATGTACAGGATGTTTTCTCCATTCCTCAATGGATTTCATATCTCTCCAATACGAAATAAAGATTCCTTTGCGGTCAGAATTAATACTTTCATAACCTATAAATCCATCCATTTCTGTTGCAAGGCGAATGGTAAGTTCATCCATTTCCGGATAACCTTCGAGCTGAGAAGAGCGGGTTGAAATGAAAATTACAGCATAATAGGGTGAAGCAGGCAACGGTTCTTTCCAATAGGACATAACAATCGGTTAATGGTAGTAAAATTGAAGCCCCCTTTTTTCTGGAATGATTATTCAGGATGCTTGGTCACATTGCACTAAAATAGTAATTGTCATTGTATAAAAAGCCAAAGGCCATGGAGAACCCACAGCCTTTAGCACCAAAAACCAGAAGAGAGGATAAAAAGAACGGAAAATTTAATGGCTTTCTCTCGATTCGCCACCAAATGCGGTCATTGTTATAATTATAAGAAATCCGAATACTGTAATCAGGAATCCAATTAATCCTGCCATATTCGATTTTTCTTCTGCAAGATACCCTAGGTAAAAAGGATAAATCATAATCAGAAGAATGACGATGGATGTGATTGTGCTGCGTTTCATAACATCAGATTTGATGATACAAACCTACATCCGGCACATGCACTAAAATATGAGCGTGGTCAGTATGAAGACTGACCTTAATCAGGAAAAAACTAGTGTGGTATTTTTGTTTTTATTCCAAATGGAATACACTAAATTTTCGCAAATCAAAACACATTCATAATTAGGATGATTGGATCAGAAAAATAGCAACCCCTCCCATTTAGAAAAATGAAATCGTTCAATTTGAACAATTTGAAATTCAATATTCAAAATGTGAATTACTACACCGGAAATGAAATTAGGTAGCCTTAAAACAGTGGCTCAATTCATTTTTGATCCACCTTCTTCACCATTGTTAAAATAGTCGCTATCGCTACTGTTTCTCCGGTTTCATCGTATACATCTACCAGGAACTTCACAATACCTTTTGCAATATCATCTGCTGATCGTTTTTCCTGATCGATTTTTTCCTTTACAGTGAACTTCACTCCAATGGTCATTCCGGGATAAACCGGTTTGGTGAATCGCGCTTCGTCGAGTCCGTAATTGAGTAGAACGGGACCTTTTTTCGGATCAACAAATAATCCTGCTGCTTTGGAAAGTACAAAATATCCGTGCGCAACTCTTCCTTCGAAAATGGTTCCTTCCAGTGACGTGGCGTCCATGTGTGCGTAAAAATTATCACCGCTTACGTTGGCAAAATTTACAATATCCGCATCGGTTACTGTGTGTTTATGAGTGAAAACGGTTTCACCAATTTCCAGTTCTTCAAAATGTTTGCGGAAGGGGTGAATGGGTGTTTCCTTGTATTCTGCACCTGCCATAAATGTTTCGGTAACATTGGTAAGTGTAGTGGGATGTCCTTGTATGGCGGTGCGCTGGAGATAATGAAATACACCTCGTTTTCCACCCATTTCTTCACCCCCACCGGCACGACCAGGACCTCCATGCGTTAGCAATGGCATCGGTGAACCATGTCCTGTACTCTCTTTCGCACACTTTTCGTTCAGAATATGTATTCTTCCGTGATAGGGAGCAGCGCCAAGCACATATTCTTTCGCAATGCGATCATCGGCCGTGATGATAGAGGTAACAAGCGATCCCTTGCCCATTGCGGCGAGTTCTATGGCTTCATCTATTCCTTTGTAGGGCATGATGGTAGATACAGGTCCAAACGCTTCAATATTGTGGCAATCGGTATGTTTGAAGGGATCCTTGTTCAAAAAGAGAACAGGGGGGAGGAATGCTCCCTTTGATTAGTCGGCTCCAACCAGATCGAATTTGTTAAGATCACCAAACACAATCTCTTGTGTTTTGTGGAGAAGTTC
>JBKBUQ010000072.1:0-14131 GCA_046289975.1 Flavobacteriales bacterium
CTGCAATAAGGACCTCCGGGAATAGTACCGTAATCCACTGCTTCGGGATGATGACCAGCAATCTTTTCAACGCAAATGATTCCTTCTGCAGAGGCTACGTGAGCAAGTGCAGGACCCGGAACTACATCGCCGATTGCATGGTAACCGGGAATATTAGTGGTGTAGTATTCATTAACGAGAATCTTCCCTTTGTCGGTTACGATTCCCACTTCTTCTAATCCGATGTTTTCAATATTCGCCTGGATTCCCACTGCAGAAAGAACAATATCGCATTCGATTTTTTCTTCTCCTTTTTTGGTTTTAATTTTTACAACACAGCCATTGCCTTTGGTTTCAACACCTTCAACAGAGGCTTCTGTCATAATATCAATTCCTTGCTTTTTGAAGGAACGCTCAAGTTGTTTGGATACTTCTTCATCTTCAACAGGTACAATTGTTGGCATGTACTCAACAATAGTCACTTTTGTTCCGATGGAATTATAGAAATAAGCAAATTCAACACCAATGGCACCGGAACCTACAATCACCATCGATTTTGGTTGGTTGGGTAAGGACATCGCCTCACGGTATCCAATCACTTTTTTACCATCTTGCGGAAGGTTGGGTAATTGACGTGAACGAGCCCCGGTTGCAATGATGATGTTTTTGGCTTCGTAAGTTGTCACCTTTCCGTCTTCACCGGTTACTTCAAGTTTTTTTCCGGGCTTCAGTTTTCCGGTTCCTTTAATGACATCAATCTTATTCTTCTTCATCAGGAAATCAATCCCCTTGCTCATTCCGTTGGCAACCTCGCGACTCCGTTTGATCATTCCGTTGAAGTCAGCTTTTGCATTTCCAACTGAAATTCCATAATCGGCTGCGTGCTGAATATATTCAAATACGTTAGCACTTTTCAAAAGAGCTTTAGTTGGAATACAACCCCAGTTAAGGCAGATTCCACCAAGACTTTCGCGCTCAACAATAGCGGTTTTTAGTCCAAGTTGAGAAGCACGGATGGCGGCAACATAACCACCGGGACCACTTCCCAGAACAATAAGATCGTAACTCATGATGCTGTGTTTTTTTAAGATCGTGATTGGGCTACGAAAGTAACAATACTGCGGGATACCTCCAAAACAGAAGTTGTTGGTGTTTGTCCTTGTTTATGAACGGATTAAGCTTTGTTTGGTAAGGATAGCCTTTTGCGTATCACTGCTGGACTTCCATTACAAATGTCTGTGGAGCCTCCGGTTTTTCTTCAATATCAACTCCGGCAAACACTTCATAATAACCACAATGTGTTAATCGGATGGGGTGATATCCTAATACCAGATCCTGCAAAACCGCTTCTCCCTTATCGTTGGTGCGAACAATTTTTCCGTTTGCAAGTTCTACAATGACACCCTTAAGCGGATCTCCTGTCATATTATCTTTTACCAATACGGTGTGGTTGTATTTTTTGAATGCACCCGGTTTTGGATTGATCAGTACTTTAACGAAATCAATTGCATATCCATCGTGTGCTCCTGTGGTAGGGTCATCAATTAGAATTTCAAGTTGTTTCTCCTTGAAAAAGGATAAATATTCAGCCGGAATTTCGATGGTGATCAATTTCCCTATTGGTCCGGTTTGATTCAGTCTATTAATGATATTCTCAATGAAGGGAGCGCTTTTTCCGTTAAGCATAACCTGAAAAGAGGAACAAAAAACAGGCGATTGGAAATCATCAACAAACAATTGCAGCATGACTTCCTTAATAACAGTCGTTGCGGGAATAGAAAGTGGGATCTTAATGGCTTGTGTGGTTTTTCCAAATTGCGTTTTCAATGCATTCCATTCGCCCGAATACCCGTCTGCGCTACACGGTGGATCTGATTTTCCTACTGAGCTGCCGATCAGAATGCGGTCGGTTCCTGCAAAAGAGGTATCAGGTGTCCACGGAAAAAAGTGTGTTTCTGTACTTTTTCCGGAAAACGGATTGAAGTTGTTTTCCCATCCAAAACCCAAATTATCAATGTCGCCACCGCGTATCATAAGTTCTGCCTGTGGAGTGTTGTTCAGTACTACATAGTTTTTTTTCCAGTCGCCGTCGTTTGCGGTTGTTTGAGAATAGGCAACAGAATTCAGGGTGGTCATTACGACCACTGTTAAAAGTGTTGTTCGCATGGTTGAGGTTTTTTAGAATCCCATGAAGGTGTAGCCCTCTGTGGAAATTGTTGTTGTTTTATTCAGATTGATTTCAAGAACGATCCAGGTCGTTTTTTCGCCATTCTTTTCGTAATAGTTCATTTCAAGCATAGCTCCTTGTGGGTAACCTTGTGTGTTTACCGATTTAGAACCCTTCGCACCGGCAAAAGCAGCAGAAGCACCGCTTACATCCAGTTTCACCTGATTAGAGATCCATATTTCAGTTTTATTTCCCTTTTCGTCGGTGGAAACCCATTCTTCGCTGAGGTAACCGAGAATTGTTTTTGTGCGTCCGGTCTTTGTGAATTTGGGCGCTGAACTGGTATCCTTTGATGCTTTTTCCTGAATTTTCTGACTGTCGTACTTCATCACAAATCCGCTGTTGCCATCTTTTGTTTTGGACAGCATTACCATTTGGTTTTTCTCGAACTCAACAATGGAAGTGGATTCGGTTTTGTCTTCCGGTTTTTTACCTTCCATGGTCATTTCACTGCCGAGGTAGGCTTCCTTGCTAAACAGGTAACGAACCTTCACCGGATCACCATCTTTTTTTCCGTCTTTTTTATAGTTGGTAATTTCAACAAGCATGTTGTCGTTAAACGTGTAAACAGGACGCACATCTTTTTTCGATCCTCCGGAAAACCCGATAGGATTGCTTTGTTGTTCCTGCTTTACGGGTTCATTGGCAGGGGTTGTTTTTTGGGTAGTATCTGCAGGTTGTGCAGCTTGTTGCTTAGTGGTGCTCATTTGTTTCGCTTTTTCAAGCATAAGCTGGCGCACCTGTGCAGCTCCCTCTGTGGAAGTAAAAATCAGAAATGTTGCGGCAAGCAGGATTCTAAACATGGACATCAGTTTTTGTTTCTGCAAAATTGCTGCTTTTTATAGTCCCAACCAAACGGAAAATTTGTATTTTGTGGGGAAAAAATAATAAATAATTTGATGTTATTAACTGATAAAGAGTTTAATGAGTTTGGTATTGTGTTGAAAAATTGTTCAAGAAATACCTTGTTTCGGTTGTGGAAAGCAGAAGGTCTAAATCGAAAAACGGAAGCGAGTGAGGTTTACAGTAAGGTTTTTGGAGAACCCTATTCGTTGAAAAAGGATGCTCGATTACGTCATGAAAGAAGATTGTTACGCGATAAACTGAAGGAGTTTCTGTCTGCACGCTATCTAAAACGAAGTGGAGAAATTCATGAACACAATCGTGATATCCTTTACCTCGAGGAATTGCTTTCCAGAAAGGAATGGAGCACTTTTTTGAACGAGGTGAAATCTGTCCGAAAAAAACTGGAGATCCGGCATGATCAGGACGGATTGATCCGAGTGATACGAATGGAACTTAGTGTATATGTCAACCAAGGGAAAACGGATAAGGAAAATATCCAAACAATTGCAGAATTAAATAAACAACTTCTTTCCCTTGAGCAATTGGTTTTCGATCGAAAAAAAGCACAGGCTGAAAGTGTTCATGTGTGGTGTAACAGATGGATGGGGGAGTCAAATACTGAGAGTCTCGCTCAAAAGATTATTGCAAGCATTTCCAAAGAAGAAGAGGATAAGGTGGTTCGGTATTTTCGTCTCAAAACGGAAAGTATACGTGCTGTTAGTGACCGCAGAATGGAACAGCTTGAAGAAATGAGATCACTTGCAGAAAACATAGATGATTTTCAGTTTCCCCGGAGCAAGGAGCTTGCAGTGATCTTATCTAACCTCGCATTGGAATATTCGTTCCGTCAGCAGTTCGATCATTCGGTTGCACATTTTCGGGAGAGTTTGAAATACCGGAAATCGATTCCTGAAGTTAATGTCCACCAAATCGTCTATAACCTGATCGGTGTTTTGCTCCGATGCGAAAAAATCACGGATGCACTAGAGTTGATTGAAACGGAGGGACATGCCTTACAACGCGATCCTTTTCTGTTTTCACGGTTTGGGTTACTCAAAGGAATGGCGCTTATCCTCAATGGAAATTGGCAGGATGCGCTTGTTTTGCACAGGGAGCAATCCGGTAAGTTATCAGAACAGGATGATTTGTACCACAGAGTTCAGGAATTGATAATTCTGGTGATGCGAAACAAACGTGAAACTGCCGAACGATACATAAGGAATTTGCGTGATCTATTGAGGGGGCGATCTGATGTTGAACATTATAAAGTGTTCTTGAAAGTTTTAGCAACTTTTTTTAAGTTGGAAAATGAACCCATTTCGGAAAAGGATGCCTTGATCCGGACTATTGATCCTGCGGTTTATTCGAGGGGAAATGTGCTTCCTTTAATTTGGTTGAGAAAATGGATCGCGCACAATACAAAACCTTCTGCTGGCACGGGAAGAGGAAATGCGTAAATTTGAACATGATTGTTACGTATTCTCTTTCATTCAACCAGCCTCAACATCGTTTTATCGATATTGTTGTTCGGATTCCTGCTGAAAAAAGAAAATCAGTAGAAGTGCAATTACCAGCATGGCGACCCGGTCGATACGAGTTGGGAAATTTTGCTAAAAATGTGCGGTGTTTCGCGGTAACAAATGAACAGGGACATACTTTACCTTTCGAAAAACTGAAAAAGGATTCCTGGAGAATTCAGGTTTCCGGATCGGAAGAAATAGTTGTTTCATACCAGTATTTTTCCGGAGACTTAAACGCTGGTTCCACTTTTGTTGATGCAACGCAGCTTTACGTCAACCCGGTAAATTGCCTGATTTACGATACAGAACGAATGAACGAAGGTTGCGAAGTTCTGATAAACGTTCCTGCAGGCTGGCAATTGGCTTGTGGATGCAAATGGCATCAGGAGTCAACAGAACAGGGTAAGAATGCGTTCAGGCTTTTTCCAATGGATTTTCACGAACTGGCTGACAGCCCATTTATTTCATCTGCAGAACTGCGTCATAATGATTTTACTGTTGAAGGAACAACATTCAACATCTGGATACAGGGAGAATGTCGTCCCGACTGGGAACGGATCATTGAGCATTTTTCTGCTTTTGCGAAATCACAAATTGAAGCTTATGGTGAATTTCCTGTTCAATCCTATCATTTCCTGTTACAGGTGCTTCCGGTAAATTTTTACCATGGTGTAGAGCATTTAACCAGCAGTGTAAATGCGTTGGGACCAGGCTATGAATTGATGCGGGAGCGTTACGACGATCTGTTGGGATTGTGTTCGCACGAATTATACCATGCCTGGAACATCAAGAGCATTCGTCCTGTAGAAATGTTTCCGTATGATTATTCCAAAGAAAATTATTTCAAAACCGGATATGTTGCTGAAGGTGTAACCACGTATATGGGAGATTATTTTCTTCATGCTTCCGGGGTATTTAACCTTGCTGCCTATTTTTCGGAGTTGAGTGCACAGTTACAAAAGCACATGGATAATTTCGGTAGAAGAAATTATTCAGTTGCAGATTCTTCATTTGATACCTGGCTTGATGGCTATGTGCCCGGAGTAGCGGAGCGAAAAGTTTCAATTTATACTGAAGGTTGTTTGCTTGCATTTATCGCGGATGTTGAGATCATGCGTCATAGTAAGAACAAACACCGCCTTCATGACGTGATGTACGATTTGTATCACGATTTCAGTAAGAAAGGTTTAGGTTATTCTGCAAAGGATTACAGAAAACTCATTGAGAAATATGCCGGAAACGGTATGTGCAGTTATTTCGATACTTTGATTAATGGTACCGGAGATTATTTGCCTATGCTGAACAATGCACTCGAATACCTGGGTTGGGCTGTGTTGAGTTCAGATCCTCCAAGTGTTGCCGAGCGATTGTACGGAATGAAAATTTCTGATTCACCTGCAGGAAGTTTCCTGATGCAGTTGCATCCAGACGAACCGGTTGCTCTTTCTGGAATGGCACAAGGTGATAAATTGATTTCTGTAAACGGATACCTGGTCAATAACGACGCAAACAAATGGATTGCCTATTTTGGCGGAGAAAACATGCAAATCGCTGTTTTGAGAGGTAGTCGCATGTTGGATTTTTCCATCTCTCCTGCTATCAATGGCGGTTTCAGAACCTGGAGAATAATTAAAGCCGATTCGCAAACACCTGCGCAGGAAGAAAATTACCGTTACTGGGCAACCCTAAAATCAAAAATAAAATGAGTGAAATGCAGGCGGAGGACCGTCAAAATACCAATGATTTTCCTAATCGCAGAGTAGTTAACCTTTTGAGCACGTTTACGTTCATCGGCTCCATTCTCGGATTTGCATTTTGTTTGATGTCGTATATTTTTTGGGGAGGACTTGAAAACGTGTTGCTTTCAGGAAGCGAAGAAGCAATGGAATTGAAAAAACAGGTTGTAAGAATTATTGGTGATCAGCGTTTAAGTACCTATGAATTCAATGGAGAGCGCGCGGCATTTTTTCAATCAATGAGTTGGTATTATTTGGCTGCTTCTTTTTCGAATGTGCTTGCAGTAATTGGCGCATTTTTCATGCGTGCGTATAAACGCAAAGGATTTTTCATTTATGTGTTTTCCCACATTTTGTTTTTTGTTGCTCCTTTTATTTTGGTTTTGCATTATGAACCGCGTTGGGGAGAAACGGCCGTTCTCTTTGTTTTTGCAGTCTTGTTTATCGCATTGTATGCGCGTCAGCTATCTCATTTTAAATGAAAGCGAATACCTACGATATCAAGTTTACCCGTATCACCCGTTTTTTACTCGGTGATCAATCCCCGCGTTTGTTTACTCAGTTGGTTTTTTACATCAGTTTACCTGTGGTTTTCTGGTACCTGATGTTCTTTTCATTTACCCTTGTGGCAATGCGTATGGTCGATGCGTTGCCCAACGCAAATCAGGTTCATGAAGGAATAGTTCGTTTGGGGGAGGTGTATTCTGTTGGTGATATGAAGGGCGCATTTTTAAGGATGTCGGTAATTGGATTGGTATCGACAGGATTAATGATTGCCGGCATTCTTTTGTTATGGAGAAGATGGAAAATTGCCTATTCTCTTATCTTGCCCGGAATAGTGGGTTGCCTGTTTTGTCCCTGGATCTTTTTTGGAAGCGAATATTTCAGTCGCGAACAAAGCAGCTGGGAGTGGGCATTGCCCTCTACTTTATGCATTATGGTAATCATCGATTGGGCAACCAGGGGAAAGTAATTCTTCTTTTACCCGGTTGAATGCAGTAATTATTTTACCGCAATAACAGAGATTTCCACATTAACATCCTTTGGTAATCGGGATACCTGTACCGTTTCCCGTGCAGGATAATGATCTTTGAAATAGGAACCATAAACCGTATTCACTTTCGGGAAATCATCAATATTGGAAAGAAAAATACTGGCTTTAACTACATGCGAAAAATCCATTTCAACCGCTTTTAAAACAGCAGAGAGATTTTTCATGACCTGGTGCGTTTCTTCTTCTATCGTATTCATCACCATGTTTCCAGTAGCGGGATCGATAGCGATCTGACCACTGACATACAAGGTGTGATTAATAAGTACAGCCTGACTATAAGGACCAATAGGAAGTGGCGCTTCTTTGGTGTGGACAATCGTTTTCATTGGCGTTTTGCATGAAATGAATAAAAATACGGCGACAGCAATCACTGAACAATTATAGAACAATCGATGCCTGCTTGCCATACTGCAAAACTACCTATTCCAATTTAGATTTGCAGTTTCAGGCAACAGAATTTCAATCACCGAAAACAATCTCCGGTGATTGAAATGATAAAACGGTATACCTTTTCTATGTTTAGCTCTTCTTAACAGGACAAGTAGAGAGTCCAACCAGTTTGTAGAGCGGGCAAAATCCAATTGCGGCTGTAATTGTGAAGATTCCTGCAGCAACAACCATAATAATTCCAAGGGTTCCGGTTACTTTGCCTGAGAAGAATAATCCTGCAAGTATGGCCGAAATAAGGATACGGATGATGCGGTCTGCAGTTCCAACATTGCTTTTCATAGTCATTTTTTTTATCAAAGTAAATCTACAAAAGTTGTATATACAGTGATAAGTATCACATTCAAAAAATGACATTCGTCAGGAATGAATTATTCATCCGGATGAATAAACTCAACACGGATATAATCAAGTCCACTAATTCCCCAGGTCATTTTCCTGCGGTCGAGCGTTTGGATGGTCCAAATGCGATTAAAATAAACGATTGCATTCGACAAGGAGTTAAAAGTGTTCGCATTTATGCTAAGCACTTTATTGGTGGATTGAATAAGGGAAAAACTCCCATGAACAACCAGTCCCGGTTCGATCACCACTAGTTTTCCGTCGGATTTAAACTCAAATTCAAGAAGGGAAAAGGGAGGGATGGTGGTAACGAATGAATCGGAAACTGATTTTACCACCCATTTTTCACGGCATAATAGCCGCATATTTCTGTCCATACTCCGTTCTCCCGGATCCTTTTTACAGGCGGAAAGAAAAAGACAAATGATCGCCATGAAAAGCGCAAATCGCATTCTTCAAGTTAAGGAAAAAATTTTATTTCGCCGGAAATTTCCGGGAGAATTATTTATTGATTTCTTTCCATGATTTGTACATGGCCTCCTGGTGCGGACGATCAGGTTCGATTTCACGCAATGGTTCACAGGGTTTTAGACTGGCGTACAATTCCGAAGGAAGTTGTTGGTACAATGCCGTTCCTTTGGTTTTCCAGTCTATCATTTCATCGCTCACTTCCTTAATCGCCTTACCGGGATTGCCAACAATAAGCTGGCGTTTTGGGAATTTACTTTCTGCTGTGATAAATGTCAGCGCACCAACAATACATTCATCGTCGAGTTCAACATTATCCATTAGTACAGCATTCATACCAATCAGGCAATTTTTACCAATGCTGGCTCCATGTATGATAGCTCCGTGACCAATATGTGCACCTTCATGCAAAGTAACAGTTACGCCCGGAAACATATGAATGGTACAATTCTCCTGTACGTTGCATCCGTCTTTGATAATGATCATTCCCCAATCGCCACGAATGGCAGCACCTGGACCGATATATACGTTTTTTCCAATGATCACATTACCTGTAACGCAAGCCTGCGGGTGGACAAAAGAACTTTCGTGAACTACAGGACGAAAACCATTGAATTCGTATATCATATAATTTGAAATTAAAAGAACGACCTCTGAGTTACCGGAATCGATCGTTCTATTGGATCAATATTGTTGTTCCTGGAACTGTTGTTCCTGAACATATGGCGAAGCCGGAGCACTTTCAAATGCACGATTTTTCGCTTTTTTCAGGTAAGAAATATAGGCATTCAATGTGCGCATGCAATCGTTTTGTTTCATGCGGAAATCTTCAAGCGTTTCTGCTGAAATAAATCCTTCGTCATTCGCAATGATCAGATGTTCCAATGTCTCCATCAATGATCCGCGCGACTGACGGCAGAATTGAATGTTTTCCAAATGGTGGAAACGTCCGAATCCTTCTGCAATTGAGCTGGTAACTGCACGTGATGAGCGTAGTAACTGACTCTGTAATTTATGGTTTTCTGTGTTGGGTAATGTTTTAACAAGTTGAGAAATATCCTGCCTGAACTCTCTGCACTTCTTATACACGTCAAGGTCTTCAAATGTCTTAAGCATACTCATGGTAATAAATTTTTAATAGGTGATGTATGAATTATAAAATTGACCGGTAACTCAGTGGTCAGATTCTTTCAATAATAATGGCATAGCCTTGTCCAACGCCTATGCACATTGTACACAAGGCATATTTTTTTCCGGAACGTTGCAATTCAAGAGCTGCAGTCTGCACCAATCGGGTACCACTCATTCCGAGCGGATGTCCTAATGCAATTGCTCCACCGTTGATGTTGATTCGCGGATCATTATCTGCCAGTCCCATTTTACGCGTACAGGACAAAACCTGTGCAGCGAATGCTTCATTCAGTTCCAGAACGTCGATTTGTTCGAGAGTGAGTCCTGCCCGTTTTAATGCTTTCTCTGACGCGAAAACAGGGCCAATACCCATGATACGAGGTTCAACTCCTGCAACCGCGGATGAAACTATTCTTGCTATTGGCTGAAGTCCATGTTGTATTAACCCCGATTCAGTAGCAAGCAACATCGCTGCTGCAGCATCGTTGAGTCCGGATGCATTTCCTGCTGTAACAGTGCCATTCTTGCGGAATGCGGGACGAAGTTTACCGAGTGTTTCCATTGTGGTGGATGCTTTGATAAATTCATCTGCGGCAAATACAATAGGATCACCTTTTTTTTGTGGAATAGTTACAGCAGCAATTTCCTGAGCGTGTATTCCGTTTGCTGATGCTTTTGCAGCTTTTTGCTGCGACCATAATGCAAATGCATCCTGGGCATCGCGTTCAATTTTATAAAGATCAACCAGATTTTCTGCAGTTTCTCCCATACCATCGGTACCATATAGCTCCTGCATTTTCGGATTTATGAAACGCCATCCGAAACTGGAATCAAACATTTGCTGATCACGACCAAACGCTCCTGAGGCTTTTGAAATAACCCATGGTCCACGTGTCATATTTTCTACCCCCCCTGCAATGGCGATTTCGCCATTTCCGCTTTGTAAACCGCGTGATGCATTGATAATTGCGGACATCCCCGAAGCGCAAAGTCGGTTTACAGTTTCTCCGGGAACGCTGAATGGAATTCCCGCAAGCAAGGAAGCCATACGCGCAACGTTTCGGTTATCTTCACCCGCCTGATTGGCGCAGCCCAAAACGATGTCTTCAATAGCGGCAGGATCAAGCGTAGGAACTTTCTCTAAAAGTGCACGCAAAACATGAGCTGCAAGATCATCTGCACGAACGGCAGCAAGTGTGCCTCCAAAACTGCCAATCGGAGTGCGAACGGCGGTTGAAATAAATACGTCTTTCATGAGCGAATCAGATAACAACAATAAATCATTTTACATCCCATTCCTGCGAGGTGCGATAGACCGTGCCGCGGAAACTGGCCACAAGTTTACCATTTTGATTGGTAACATCAACTTCGTAATGGGCTATTTTGTTCGAACAATTTTTTTCAACAGCTCGTGCTGTAAGTATATCTCCTTCTTTAACAGCCGTTAAATGGGAGATGGCAGTTTCAATACTGACACACTTTTTTCCGTGCGAATTGCTCGCAAATGCAAGGGCACTGTCTGCCAGTGAATAGGTAATTCCTCCATGCGCAATCCCAAATCCGTTAAGCATTTCTCTGTTTACTGTCATCCTTAACACCGATATCCCGGCTCCGTCTTCAATGCGTTCTATACCCATCCATTTGCTGAATGGATCGTTATTGTACATACTATCAACTACTTTTTCGGCTAAGCGAATAGGATCCATAACTAAGTTTTTGTTAAAAATACAAATTGAAGCGATAGTGGATATTCAATTGGAGGATCTAAATTTTAAATACAATTCGTGAAAATTTGAAAATCGGCTTGCGATCGGCTGAAAAAAAAGTAATTTGCCCAAAAGAAATCTTATGTCGGCCTATTTCACTCCTGCATTCAATAAATTTTTTATCGACCTGGCTCCCAATAACAATAAGGAATGGTTTGATGTCAACCGCAACAGGTATGAACAAGATGTCAAACTACCTTTTAGGGAATTTATTGCTGACGTGATCAAGGCGATTTCTAAGATTGATCCAACTGTGAAAATGGAAGCTAAAGACGCCATCTTCAGGATCAATCGCGATATACGGTTTTCAAAAGATAAATACCCTTACAAAATGCATATGGCAGCTGCTATTTCGCGCTTAGGGAAAAAGGAACAGGATGTTTGTGGGTTTTATTTTCAGTTAAATCCGGAGAAAATTCAGATATGGCATGGTGCCTATTTTATTGAAACGCCCACCTTGCATCAACTGAGGAATTATATTGTTGCCAATCTCAAGACATTTACCAAATTACAACGTTCGAAAAAGTTTGTAGATTATTATGGAGAAGTTGTGGGCGACGGAAATTCGCGCCTTTCGAAGGAATTGAAAGCTTCAGCTGAACAAGAACCATTGTTATTTCATAAAAATCTATACTGGGGTGCAGAACTACCTGCTAAAATGATCACCTCAAAAGATTTACTTAAAACAATCATCGAACACTACAAGGCAGGTAAAGCCATGGCTGATTTTATTGATGAAGGAATGAAGGGTAAACAGTGAACAGTAAATGGTGAACAGTGAACTGTAAATGGTGAACAGTGAACAGTAGGGGTGAACCTGTAATTGGTTATCCCATTTTACCTTTGCTTCAAGTACCACCGGATTTTAGCGGTAGGTCCTTTGGTAGACACTGTAGGTGGTTCCATTCGGGTTTAAACTAATCATACTTTCCTGCTTTAGAAATTGCAGATGAATATGGATCATCGATTGGAGTAGGTGCAAATAAATTCAATTCTTCATCCCTCTTTCCCTTTGCGGTTCCTTTAAAATACAATTTCGGAGAAAGGTGAATAGTGAAAGGTGAATAGTGAAATGTGAATAGTGAAAGGTGAATAGTGTGATTCAATAATCGGATTCTTTTAAAAACGGTCTTTGGAGTTTTTCAATACCTGGTACAAAAGATCGCGTGCTCTGAACAATTGAGCTTTTACGGTTCCCAATGGAAGATCGAGTTGTTCTGCAATTTCCTCGTAGGCCAATTGCTGGAAATAACGCATTTCAATCAATTGGCGATAACGTGGCTTTAGCTTTTGCACAACATCGCGCATCAGCTTTTCCTTTTGTTGTTTTATGGCTTCCTCTTCAGGAGTAAGTGCGTCCGAACGAAGATCGATATACATCTCGTCTCCGTCTTCTCCTGCAAACGCACTGTCGATGGATAAGGTGTTTTTTTTCTTTTTGCGGATAAAGTCAATGCAATTGTTGGACGCAATTTTGAACAACCAGGTGGAGAATGCAAAATTTGGGGTGTATAGGTCCAAACGGTTAAAGGCTTTACCAAAAGCTTCAATGGTGAGATCGTCGGCATCGTCTTTATTGTTGACCATCTTCAACAACATGAAATAAATCGAGTCGCGGTATCTTTCCATCAACTCGGCATAGGCTGCTTGTTCTCCCTCGCGAGCGCGAATGACAAGCTGGAAGTCGTACCGTGCTTTGTCGGACAGATTCTCGAAACCTTCTTCTAATTCCATTTCGTTGCTTTCACAATTTTATTACTCAAATGAATGACAGGATGCAGAATCAAAATAAAAAACTCTAACACCGGAGTCCACAACAAAAGGTCATTGTCGCCAAGCCATTTCATTGAACGGCTAAAGATAACCATTTGAAGCAGCAGCCTGAATCCGATGATGCCTAAAATAATCCATAGATACGTGTTTAAAACAAGCAGCGGAATACTGAGACCAATTCCGAGGTAATAGCTTGCAGGGAAGAGGCTTAGAAGGATTTTGTCGCGAAGCTTGTAATGGGGTGCGGTGGTAAAATGACGCTTTTTTTGCCGGAACCAATCCACAAAACTTGTCTTGGGCATTGAAACAACGTGCGACTCTGGATGAAACATTACTGATGTTTTCTTTCCGTTTGCAGCCTGATTGATGAACAGGTCATCATCTCCGGATGAGATGTGATAGTGTTTCTTAAAGCCACGTACGGCAAAAAAGGATTCCTTCTTGTACATAAGGTTTCGTCCTACTCCCATATACGGCAGACCTGCTTTAGCAAAGGATAAATAGTTCATTCCCGCTAAAAGAGTATCAAAGCGAATTAGCTTATTCAAGAATTCTTTTTTAGGCTGGTACGGACTGTAACCAAGAACAAATTCGGTGTTGGCAGATTGTGCTTCCACCATTTTTTTTATCCAGTTGCGGTGAAGGGGCTTGCAGTCGGCATCGGTCAAAAGCAACCATTCATTTTTTGCGCCCTTGATACCAATGGTAAGTGCCATTTTTTTACCGTAATGCTCGTGACTCGATTCTTCGATGTTGATCACACGCAAATGCGGATAGCGGATCTGGAATGCCTTCAGGATTTCCTTGGTATCGTCCCAGGATCTGTCGTTAACAACAATCAC
>JBKBUQ010000073.1:0-14082 GCA_046289975.1 Flavobacteriales bacterium
GTCTTACCGGTTAAATCAGGTACCGTTTCTGTACCTCCACCCCTGCCCTGACCCAGAACCAGTTCGATAGTACTCCCCTTTTCCACTTTATCCCCTATGGAAATTGAGCGTGACTTATATTTCTGTTCAATCACACAATCCTTACAATCCGGATAAGGCTTATAGGTGTACTTTACCTTTAGACCAACAATCTTTAATATTCCTTCTGCGTGCTTTTTTGACTTGTACACCAAATCCGGCATACTTACCATCAGTGGGGATTTTGAAACTACTGTCAGGTAAACGGTCCTTCCTTCTTTCACAAATTGACCGGTAGAATCAGTTGGTCCCGGATCCTGACGAATAACGGTACCTCTCGGAAATTTATCGGTGCTAACGGAATCGATCTGGTAACGTAGCCCGAGCGAAGTTAATTTCCCATCTATCTCTTCCAGCGGCATTCCGATAAAATCAGGCAGGGTAATATAATTCTCCTTGCCATGATGGGTATAGCTTTTCAGGTACCAAACGGTACAATAGAACAATAGGATCATAGTTAGGAGTCCTGCTCCAAAATGAAACAGGAACTGCCTGGAGATGAGGAAACGACCGATGTTGCCGAGTGTGCGCATAAGTGATTAATGGACAAATATAACCCCAATTCCGCCACAATCGGAAGAGAATGAGTAAGTGCGGCAAAATAACTAACAAACGCATGGGGAAACAATCGGCTTTTGGAGAGGATCCACGATGGGAAGCAGGTTACTTTTGTATAAAAATACTACATGAAAACCCGCATTGCAGTCCTGTCCGGTGGATACTCCCACGAAGCCCAGATATCTCGAAAGAGTGCCTCAACCGTTATGCGACACCTCCCAACGGAACGTTATGATCTGATGCAAATCGATATTTCGGAGGAAGGTTGGTTTGCGCTATCCGGCGATGAAAAAATTCCGGTCGACAAAAACGATTTTTCAGTAATCGTAAATGGCAAAAAACATCAGTTTGATGCTGCATTCATTGTTATCCACGGAACACCGGGGGAAGATGGAAAACTGCAAGGTTATTTCGATATGCTTAAACTACCGTACACTACTTCGGGTGTATTGGCCTCCGCTTTAAGTTTTAATAAATTCGCCTGTAACACAGTGCTTTCCCAATTGGGGATACGCTGTTCAAAATCGCTGATCATCCGAAAGGGAGATCCGATCAACAGTGAAAATATAGCAAATTCAATTGGCTTTCCGATGTTCATCAAACCAAGTGATAGTGGTTCTAGTTTTGGGGTTTCTAAGGTTAAAAAAGCAGAAGAGATAGAAATCGCTATTTCTACCGCCCTTGAGCACGGTACAGAAGCACTGATTGAAGCCTTTGTTAATGGAACAGAAGTCACCTGTGGCGTATTTTCCGCAAATGGTAAAGTCACGGTATTACATCCTACAGAAATTGTAACAGAAAATGAGTTTTTCGATTTTGATGCAAAATACCAGGGCAAATCGAAAGAAATCACACCGGCAAGACTGAGTGAAGAGGTAACAAACCTGGTGCGAACCACAACTGCAGAGGTGTATCGATTGCTTAATCTTCGCGGTATGGCACGCGTCGACTTCATCATTCAGGAAAATGTTCCTTTCATGATTGAGGTAAATACTGTACCCGGACTTTCAGATGCAAGTATTTTGCCTCAACAGGCCCGACATGCAGGGATAAAATTAAGCACCTTGTTTACAACTGTTCTTGAGGATGCGCTCAAGCGTTGATTTCGTTCAAAAAAGTGATCAGTTTTTCAACTGCTTTTGCCCGGTGACTGCATTTATTCTTCTCCAGAGCGCTCATTTCGGCAAAGGTTAAGGAACTTCCTTCAGGAACAAACAAGGAATCGTAGCCAAAACCACCACTGCCACGACGTTCGGTGAGGATGGTTCCGTTCATGACTCCCTCGAACAGGTATTCTTTTCCATCGAAAAGCAATGCAATTACTGTTTTAAAACGCGCACTGCGGTCAGCTTTTCCCTCCAGTTCGAGCAATAACTTTTTCATATTCGCTTCAGCATTCTTTTGTTCTCCGGCATAACGCGCAGAATAGACTCCGGGGGCACCATTCAGGGCAGAAACCTCTAGTCCGGTATCATCCGCAAAACAATTTACCCCAAACCGACCAGCAACAAAACGGGCTTTCTGTAAGGCATTTTCAATAAGTGTACTACCGGTTTCAGGAATTTCTTCTTTCAAATTGTATTCATCCAGACCAGAAATCTGAATGGAATCGTCCACCAAAGCGGCAATCTCATCTATCTTATGTTGGTTCTGGGAAGCAAAAACGATCTTCATATCAAATTTTTTCCCAAAGTTAATGCTTTGTAAATGCTATAATGCAGTAAGTGAGTATCTTTGCACGAACTACTTGTGCGGGGATGTTAAATAACATAACACGGAAAATAGATTTAATGATCATTGGCGCCCAGAAATCCGGGACTACCTCGCTGCTGCGTTATCTGGGAGAACATCCGCAAATAGAAAGCCATAAGGCAAATGAATTCAGTTATTTCTACTCGGATGAAGAATATGACCGTGGCTGGGTTAAGGCTGAGGAATATTATTTCGGGAAAAAAATTTCAGATAAAAGCTTTGTTGTTGCCAAGCATGCGAATTTATATTCATCGGCTAAAGCAATAGAGCGGCTTTATGAACAGTTTCCTCACTGCAAAATCGTATTGTTATTGAGAAACCCTGTTTCCAGATCCTACTCCAGTTACCTTATGGAAAAGATGTACGATCGGGTCGACTATGAATTTGATGAATTACCAGAATTGCTGGAGAAAAAAGATGGAAGGCAACTCGAATCCTGGCAAGAAGAGGCATTTATTGGTTTCAGTAAATACGACGAACATTTGGAAAACGTTTTTCGCTACTTCAAAAAAGAGCAGGTAAAGGTGATTCTTTTCGAAGATTTTTCTGCACATCCCCTGAGTCAATGCAGGAATCTGTTTTCCTGGATGGGAGTGGAAAATGATTTTTTCCCGAGAGTGAGAACAGTTCACAACGAAACCACAATGGTACGATCACGGATGATGTCGAGAATGATCCGGACCATAATGGTAGATAATTCCAATATAAAATCAGCACTAAAAAAAATACTCCCCAACCGAACAGCCTCGCAAATAGGACAAAAATTACGAGAAGCCAATCGCTCAGGAAAGAGTTTTCCAAAGATGAGTCCCGAAATGGAAAACTACCTGAACACACTATTTCAACCGCACAAGCAACGGCTGCAAGATTTAACGGGATTAGATTTATCCTCATGGAAGTAAAAGAACCCATAGAATACGAGATCAAATCGCGTTCAGGTTTTTCACTTGGCCTCCGTGAATTATGGAATTACCGCGAGCTCCTGTATTTTTTTATCTGGAGAGATATTAAAGTGCGATACAAACAAACATTTCTGGGAATTACATGGGTTGTACTTCAACCGTTGTTGTTGATGCTTGTGTTCTGGATCGTACTGGGAGATCGGTTTGGAAAGGATCTTGGAGGTATTGATTACAGAATTTATATGTTGAGTGGTTTTTTGCTTTGGAATATTTTCTCCGGCGGATTGAACAATGCCGGCAATAGTATGGTCAGCAATGCCAACATCATCAAGAAAATTTATTTTCCCCGACTAATCATTCCTGTATCTTCCATTGGAAATGCATTTTTTGATTTTACGATTGGCTTATTTGTTTATATCATCGTTCTGATCATTCTACAAACACCAATAAACTTTACCGGTATTGCACTGGTAGTACCTTCGCTTATCCTGACATTCACAGCTTCATTGGGAATGGGTAGTCTGATAGCTGCACTAAACGTAAAATACCGTGATTTTCGGTATGCGCTTCCTTTCATGATTCAGGCACTGATGTTTATTGCGCCTGTTTTTTATCCCTTACAGATCAGCACAGAAAACGCAAGTATTCTATTTGCCTTTCATCCGATGTATGCACCTATTGAATTATTCAGACAGCACTTTCAGGATTTTTCGATTGACCAAACAGCGGTAATGATAAGTGCAGGGGTCAATCTGGCATTTCTTATTGGCGGAATTTACATTTTCCGTAAGACGGAACATTATTTTGCAGATCTGGCATGAAGCCCGCCCTCGAAATACAAAACATCAGCAAGTTGTACCGCATAAGGCACGAACTGAAACCCTATTTAAGCATCAGGGATTCGATTAGTGGTTTATTCAGAAGGAACAGCTCTGTGATGGAAGATTTCTATGCGTTAAAGGAGGTAAGCTTTGATGTACTGCCCGGAGACACTCTAGGTATCATCGGGAAAAATGGGGCCGGAAAATCGACCTTGCTTAAAATTATATCCAGGATTACTCCTCCAAGCTCTGGTAAAATTAAATGCAGGGGAAGAATTGCAAGCCTTCTAGAAGTCGGGACCGGATTCCACCCTGAACTAAGCGGGAGGGAAAATATTTATTTCAATGGTTCTATTCTTGGAATGAAAAAAAAGGAGATCGACAAAAATTTCGATGCCATTGTTGATTTCGCCGGCGTAGAAAAGTTTATTGACACTCCCTTAAAACACTATAGTTCCGGAATGCAATTGCGATTGGCATTTGCAGTAGCTGCTTTTCTGGAAAATGAAATTCTAATTATTGACGAAGTGCTCGCTGTTGGTGATGCCGAATTCCAGAAAAAATGTCTGGGTAAAATGGATGAGGTGAGTAAGAGTGGGAGAACGGTGTTGTTTGTGAGTCATAACATATCGGCTATAAAACAACTTTGCAGATCGGCCATTATTCTCAATCAGGGTGAAATTGTTGGTAAAGGGAATACAGATGAATGTCTTAACCAATACCTAATCTCATCTGAAGAACGAATAAAAAATTCGAACGGTGAATCGAACCTGAACGGAAAGTTCCTAAAACGCATTCAACTTTCTTCTGAAGGAAATATTCAGAACACAGTAACTCCGGGAGAATCGATCTCAATAGAATTGGAATTAAATACAAATGAAATTGTTGGGGAAATTATTTTAGGATTAATCATCCGGGATGAATATGGTCAAGCCTTAATCGGAGTAAATAATCTGCATTACGGTACAAATTTCATTTCGGCTAATACGAATACCGAAAAATTTCAAATGTACTTGAAAAAATTCCCATTGAATAAAGGGCATTTCTCTATAGACGTACACATCGGGTCAGGCAAAAAGGATATTGAAGTCATTCGGGACGCCGTTTATTTTAGCGTAAGTCCCGGATTGATTAAAGGCAGTAGTGAGCGTCTGAATGATCAATTAAATAAATTATTCGTTGATGAAATTGAATTCAGGAAACTTTAAGAAAAACTTAAATATTGTAAAGAGGAAGATTCTGATTAGAAAAGAACTTTTTTCGATTCCATCATTTGAGCTTTCAAAAACTTTAGGATCAACTGATCATAATACACACTTAGCCCTTATCGAAAAAGAATTCAGGAAATACATCGAAGAAATATCAAGCGCCGAAATGGCCGCCTCACTGGAATTATCACAATTCATTTTTGATTTTGTAGAAAACAAAAAACCACTTAAAATAGTGGACATGGGCTCAGGCTTTTCGTCCTTTGTAATCCGATTCTATCAGAAACTTCATCCTGAACTCGCTATTGAATGCTTTTCCGTGGAAGACGACTCTTCTTGGCAGGATAAAACAATAAACTATCTAAAGGAAAAAAATGTGTCAGCTGAAAATATTCTATCCCCTGATGATTTTTTCAAACGAATAAATTCTGCATATTTTGATTTGATCATCCTAGATCTGAATTTTGTCGAGGTCAGGAAAAAATTTATTTCCCCCTGTATTAACATTTTAAGGAAAGGCGGCTTTTTAATTATTGACGATGTGCACAAAGTTGAATTCCTGAGGGAAATTAAAAAAGCAGCACAAAAAGCTGATTTACCTCTCTTAAATTTAGAAAAAATAACCAAAGACCGATTTGGAAGGTTTGCTGTAATGATTCAAAAATGAAAGGTCTTTCAGTAATTATTCCAACTATAAACAGAGACAATATTCTCAACGAGACTATTGAATACGCTATTGAAGCATTAAAAGAGATTCCACATGAAATAATTGTGATTAATGATTCAGAGAAGGATATTTCAATAACTAATGGCAATAAAATAAAGATTCTAAGAAACACGAAAAAAGGAGCTGCAAGTGCACGAAATACAGGCGCTCAAACGGCTAATTATGACTACCTTTTATTCCTAGACGACGATATCCTTATCAATAAAGCAACCGTTGATGAAATCTTAAACCGAACTATCCGGAATAAGTATAAAATATTCTTACCCAATTGGACCTACCCTAAGGAGAGTCTTTCGATCCTCAACTCCTTTAAGTTTGGAAGATTTCTTATTAAAATAAATTATTATAAACTAGAAGGATGGATTGGACAACCGCTTGTAACAGAGATTACATCCAATGCAACAATGGCCAGCTATTTTTTTCTGATACGAAAAGAAGATTTTCATGAATTAGGAGGCTATAACGATAGGATTCCGTACGCGGGCTTTGAAGATTACGATATTTCAAAACGATTGAAAAAGAAAGGATTTGAATTCTATATTCTTAGAGAACTCAATGTCATTCACAATGAAAGCGATCGACATGAACTAAAAGCCTGGCTCAATAGAAAAAAAAGAAATGCTGCAACCCAAAAACAGGCAAAATTGAATGGAAATAGCGAAATAGCTTTGCACTATTCACTTACGGCGCACCTGAATTGGAATGTATTGCGGATCCTAAAGCCACTTCTTTTCACCTCAGCTGCAATTGTTCCGAACTTTAAAGTTTTTGATGGTGTTTATACAATAATTATAAAAGCACTCACAGGAGTTTATATCTATGAAGGATACAAGCAAAAATAAAATATCACTTAAGACAAAAACCCTCAACATTTTTAGAAAAGTGTTGATAGTGACTTATTTCGATCGAATAGTTCCAATCATTATACGCCTCATTCCTCAACTGTACAAAATCGCCCCAAACAATTACCAATACGCGAATCTAAGTTTCAGAAAAGTAACAAGAAATGGAATTCAGATCAAACTTAACTTACACGATTATATAGGTCATTGGATATATTTTAATTTTAAAGACAAAGGGAGAAATGAATTAATCAGGCTTAGCAAGGACTTGAAAAATCATGTGATTTTTGATATTGGTGCAAATAATGGGTTTACCGGTTTGATCCTTGCAAAAAAATCAGGAAAAAAAGTATATTCATTTGAACCGGACCCTGACAATTTCAATGAGTTAAGAGAAAATGTAGGGCTAAATCCAAAGCTGGATGTACAGATATACAATTTTGGCTTAGGCGAGGAGAATGGCGAGTTCTTTATGGAACGACCATGCAGGGAAAATATGGGAGGCAACCGAATTACTGTCCAACCAACACAAGACACTTATAAAGTTACTATCAAAAAACTTTCTGATTTCGTTAAAGAAAATGAAATTGAACATCCGGTTGGGTTGATAAAAATTGATGTGGAGGGTTTTGAACAAAAAATCCTGAACGGGTGTACTGACATCATCGAACAATTTAAACCCAAACTTTTCATTGAAGTAGATGACAATAATCTTAAACTGCAAAATGATTCTGCAAAACAACTGATTGCCTATCTAGAAAAAAATTATACTAAATTGTACAATGCTGAAAATAATAAAGCGGTTAACTCCGGTCAGGATTTTACAAATTGTCACTTCGATGTAATAGCACTACCCTGATGAAATCAAACAAGTCCATTACTCTTATTATTTCGAACATCTATAAATCCAACAATTTTGAATGGACAATTATTGAGCTGTTAAAGAATTATAACAATCTATCCGTTTTATTACTCAACCCAATCAAAAACACCAGCTTTGAAGCCTTTCTACGCAATTACAAAATCAACTATAAGGTTATTACCTATAAAGGAAAAATAAGCATTCCACGCGCCGTATTTCAGACCATATTGTATTTGAAAAAAATGAAAACGGAACTTGTACACTGCCATCTGTTCGAAGCCTCACTCATTGGTCTTTGGAGTGCGAAAATCCTTGGTATTAAAAAAAGAATCCATACCCGACACAACGCCACAATACACCACCAGTACCATCCAAAAGCTGTAAAATACGACAAGCTCATCAATCGTTTAAGCACGCATATTATATCCATCAGTAAAAACACTTCTGAAATTCTCACCAAACTTGAAAATGTTCCTGAGAATAAGATTTCTCTGGTTTATCACGGCTTCGACTTTGACCAGATTACATGTAATTCAGCTAAAATCAAAAACCAACTTAAATCAAAGTATAATATTACAGGAAATCCTATCATAGGAGTTGTATCGCGGTATATCGATTGGAAAGGAGTTCTATTTATTATTGAAGCTTTTACTGAATTTCAAAGAGAAAACCCGGGAGCTCAACTTGTTCTTGTAAATGCAAACGGACCACAAAAATCAATCATTCAAAAAAAAGTCAGTCATCTTCCACCTTTCAGTGTAGTTGAAATCCCATTTGAAGAACAAATATTCTGCTTAATGGAGTGTTTTGACTTTTTTGTTCATGCACCAGTATCAGAAAATAGTGAAGCATTCGGTCAGGTATATATTGAAGCGATGGCATTAAAAATTCCTTCAATTTTCACAGCATCAGGAATTGCGGCAGAAATTGCAATCCATAATGAAAATTGCAAGCTGGCAGCATTTAAGGACTCCTCTTCCATTTTAAAATGTTTACGAGAGTTATTTCATAACAAGGAGTTACAAGAAAGACTGGCTAACAATGCTTATTCAATGGTATTGAAAAATTTCTCGGTGCAAAAATCAGTGAAAAAACAAGTGGAGATTTATGAAAGTTAAATTTTCAATAATCATCCCGTGTTACAATCGCTCTGAAATGATTTCAGATACCGTTGAGTCAGTTTTGAAGCAGGATTATACTAACTTTGAATTAATTCTCGTTGATGATGGAAGCACTGATAACACATTGCAAATCATCCAAAATTTGTCAGAAAATGATAATCGAATTCGTGTTATTGAACAGGTTAATTCAGAACGCGGAGCAGCACGAAATAATGGATGGAAAAATGCAACCGGTGAATGGGTTTGTTTCCTTGATTCCGACGATTTAATGCTTACACATCACCTATCAACACTCTCATCGGCAATTGAAAGCCATAAAGAGATCAACCTTTTTGCAACCTATTACGATTTTACTGAGGGAGGCAAAATACAAGCCTCACCAATGAAAAGATACAAAGAAGGGCGATATGCATATCCACTTCTCCTTACGGGTAATCCCTTCGCTTGTAATATTACAATCCGGAATTTTTCCCCAGACACTATTCCATTCCACGAAGAAAGAAACCTGTCTTCAATGGAAGACTGGATCTTTTTGTTTTCAAATATGTGGTCACAAGATCTGTTTTTGATTGGAAAGTGTACCATTCACATGAGAGAACATGAGTTGCGGTCGATGAGAAATCACAATCTCATCACAACAAGAAGAATGCAGGCGCTTGATTATATCCTAACTCATTTTTCCCTCACAAGACAGGAAAAAAAGATGCTTAAAGGTTACTCCAACTACTTTTGTGGTATCCATTATTATCTGGACCAAAAACGGTTTAATGCACTTCGCTCCTTACTATATTCGATGAAACATCTTGGAGTAAAAAAAGAGATCCTCAAACTCTTGATAAAAATAATCATTGGCAGAAAAACCACTCTCAGAATTAAAGACGTGTTATACCCTGAAGCAACATGAAAAGGAAAGGTAACATATTGGTATTTACCTATTGGCCATTGAATGATGCGCTGATTCAAACATACACCTTACCTTATGTTAAGATCATCAGGAACATTATTGATAAGGAAAGAAAGATATATCTAATTACACTTGAAAATAATCCGAATAAGGAATTAACGGAAATTAGCCCGGGCGTCTTTAACTTACAACTTCCCTACCGGCCATTGGGATTTAGTGCTGCAACAGGATGGTTAATTCAACTTTTCCGACTTGCTCGCTTTGTCCGCAAAAAAGACATTGGAGTGATTCACGCCTGGTGCACGCCTGCCGGATCCATTGCGTATTTCCTTTCCTTAATTACTGGCGGAGAACTCATCATTGACAGTTATGAACCTCATGCAGAGGCAATGGTTGAAAATGGCAGTTGGAAAGAAAATTCAGCCGGGTTTAGATTTCTGTTCAGAATGGAGAAAAAAATGACTCATTATGCAAAGCATTTAATTGCCTGCACAGAAGAAATGAAGGTCTATGCTGAAAGAAAATTCAAATGGTCGGGTTCGCTACATGTAAAACCTGCTTGCGTTGATTTGAATAAATTTTTTCCGGTTAATATAAAAGACGAACGATTATTGGAAGAACTCAATTTAAAAGGTAAAACTATTGGTTTGTACGCCGGAAAATTTGGAGGCATTTACCTTGAAGAAGATGTATATCGCTTTTTCAGAGAATCATTTTATGAATTTGGTAACGAACTTGTCTTCCTACTGCTTACAAATGAAAAAAGAGAAAAAATAGACGAATGGTGTTCCCGTTTTGCGCTTCCCTCTGATAGAATTCGTTCGCTTTTTGTTCCGCATAACGATGTTAACAGATATATGCAATTGGCTGACTTTGCAATTACTCCTGTTAAGCCGATTCCATCCAAAAGATATTGTAGTCCGATCAAAGATGGTGAATATTGGGCATGCGGTTTACCCGTTGTAATCACGAAAGAAATTTCAGATGACTCCGGGATTATCATTGGTGAAAATGCAGGGATTTTGATGGATGATTTTACAGATTCAGGATTACGACGAACAGCCAGAAGTTTAAAACACTATTTGCTTTCGGAAGGCGAGTCTGATCGAAAAAAACGAATAAGATTAATTGCTGAAAAATACCGTAATTACGATATTGCTATTAATGTTTACATGGATATTTATGGCTAATATTTCTAACTTTTTAAGTATTTCCTATTTCCGGAATAGTAATACATAACCATAATTGCAGACACAAACATTGGCAGAAATGCAATTTTAAATCGCACCAAAGCACCAAAATTCGATGTCGAGAGTCCGATAATCAATGAAAAAATCAAAGAATAAGTTATACAGAAAAGGACCAATGGATGATCTAAAATATACCTGAAAACACCAAAAATCCTTTTTCGCCAAAAGACGATAATCAACATAACCAGGATTAATGAATTCTCCAAACCTGAAAGTAGCATTACAACATTTTTCGTATCCCAGATAAAAGGCCGAAACAATCCGGCAATCAGCGCAGGTCCAGATACACCGAGTGCACCTAGAAAAGTTGCATCATAAGTTCCAATATCAAATGAATTCCCCTGGTAAGCCTCCCTTTTTAAATCAGTTTGTTTAATTACAGCCTCTTCCAATAAGGTGTCGAATGAAAAACCAACTACGGATGATAAAAAAAGGTAACCTAACAATACAGCCAATGTCATAGAAAACGGAATTGCTGAGTACCTCAGAAATTTATTTTTAATTAAAAGAATTTTTGAATAAAAATTCCAGATGATAGCTCCCGGAAGCAAGGCAATGATTATATATGGTTTTATTGAAAAAATTACAATGAATGAAACAACCAAAACTATCCCATTTATAACTCTGTCCTTTTTCAAAATAAAAAAGTCATGAAAGCTGAAAATAAACCAACATGTCCCTGAAAGTGTGATCGTATCCTTAAGCATTCCACTCCCCCAAAAAACTGCAGAGGGAAGCAATAGCACAGAAAAGAAAAACAGCTTTTGCATTTGCGGATAATACCTCACAAACAACTGGAACAACTTCCACACACCGGAATAAGCGAATAAGGCCATCCACATTGTGGACAACAAATAACTTTTTACACCCAAGAAAACGAATGGAGTCACTATCCGGATTACCCAAAACGTTTTTTTATCGAAATACATATAGCCCCATGGATAGCCCGTTTTCCCGGAAAAGAGATACAAATTCTCCTGTGAAGGGGCGGAAAAATAAACTGTTGAAAATTTTGAAGGATCATCAAGTAATAAATTCACAAACGCACGTGCCGATTCAAAATAGGAAATGGTATCTCCGCCTTTATAGTAATACGTATACACCCAGCAAAATGCAATGGCACCAAACATTTTTGCAGCGAGTCCCAACGTATAATACTTGTATTCAGGATGCAGCTTTTTTTTTCTGCTGCTGATGTAATTCGACCAAACAAGAATTACAATAAGAAAAGACGGAAATGCAATCAGTTCTATAGGATCCAGTCCTTCGAGATAACCAAGATTTACAATTTCGTCCCGCATTACTGATGGTGGTATTTCTCACCTTTGATGATGGTGAATGCTCTGTACAATTGTTCAGTAAAGAAAAGGCGAACCATTTGATGAGTTAGAGTCATTCGTGAAAGCGACAATTCGTAATCTGCTCTCTTTCGAACAGAATCGGAAAATCCGTAAGCGCCACCGATAATAAATACGAGACGTTTAGTTCCTGCATTCATCCTTTTCTGAATAAAATCGGAAAACTCGACCGAGTTGAATTCTTTTCCGTTTTCATCCAGCAGCACTACAACATCACCTGATTCAACCTTTGAAAGGAGCAATTCACCCTCTTGTTCACGTGGATCATTCTTCCCCGAACGGGGAAAGGGGATATCCGTCCGCTCGAACGAAGTGTATCGTTTCAATCGCTTTTCATAATCCTCCAAACCTTCTGAAAGATAGCCTGTTCCGGTAAGGCCCATTGTTATTAACTTTATCCTCATTCCCAACGTAGAATACCCTAAATGTATAAATTTGTTTGCCTTGTTAAGCAGCATTTTAAGCTTTGGCAAGGATTTTGCAACCATATCCTGTAACAAAACGCAAAACTATGAGAACTTTATTTGCTTCCTTCCTGATGCTCTTTGCAACCAGCTTGTTTGCACAGACCGACATTACCGATCAGGTGGTGGGTTATATTAAGACCGCCAATGTTAAGGAGCTTGCCAAGCATTTTGCCGACAACATCGACCTTGCAGTTGACGATACCGATGATATTGTGAGTCGTGCTCAGGCAGAGCAGATTCTGAAGAAATTCTTCGACAAGAATCAACCTAAAAACTTTGCCATCAAGCATTCAGGTGTTACCAAATTGGGAATTGAATACCGTATTGGGGACCTGGAGACATCCGGTGGTAATTTCAGGGTTAGCATTAACCTGAAGAAGGTTGGTGACATCTACCAGATCCACCAGTTCAGGATTGAGCCTGCATAAATTCCTCTCTTCGCGGCGAATGCTTAGTTTTGCCGCATGGAATTAACAGACCTCATTCGCTTCGCAATCCGGGAAGATGCCGGTGACGGTGATCACACCTCGCTTGCCTGCATCCCCGAGGGAACCACAAGCAAAGCCAAATTACTGGTTAAAGAGAGTGGTGTACTGGCAGGAATAAACAGCGCAAAACACATATTTGCCGAAATCGATCCTTCATTAAAGATCGAATGGCTTAAAAAAGATGGCGATATCGTTCAAAAGGGCGATATCGCCTTTTTTGTTGAAGGATCCGTCCATTCTATACTTCTGGGAGAACGTCTTGTATTAAACATCATGCAACGCATGAGCGGAATTGCCACCATTACCAGAAAGATTGTTGACTCGCTTCAGGAAACCAAGTGCAAAGTGCTTGACACCCGCAAAACAACTCCACTGCTACGCGCATTGGAAAAAGAAGCTGTTCGAATAGGTGGAGGAACCAACCACAGGATTGGTCTATACGATATGATTCTGATTAAAGATAATCATGTTGATTACGCCGGCGGCATTACCAAAGCACTTGACGCAACAAGAAACTACCTCGAAAAAACCGGAAAAAACCTGCGGATTGAAATTGAAACCCGTAACCTGAATGAACTTGCGCAAGCCATTCAACACGGAGGATTTCACAGGGTCATGTTCGACAATTACAGCCTGGAAGATCTTCGAAAAGGAGTAGAAATGGTTGCAGGAAAGTTCGAAACAGAAGCATCAGGAGGAATCACGCCTGAGAACGCAAAAGAATACGCTGCAACAGGTGTTGAC
>JBKBUQ010000074.1:0-13771 GCA_046289975.1 Flavobacteriales bacterium
CAATAAGTAGAACATCCAAATCCTTTATCCCATTATCGAGGTTGCGGTAGGAAAAACGACCTTGAAGATCTTTGGATTCTACAACGGCTGTTTCTGTTATCTGAATAAAATAAATATCATCGCTACCTTTACCGCCTTCTCGGTTGGAGGAAATAAAACCGGTTTTACCGTTTTTAGCTATTGTAATGCCAAAATCGTCGGCACTCGAGTTGATGCTTTCACCCAAATTTTCTGCCGGAGTGAATTCCAAATCCCTGAAATAAGATTTAAAAATATCGAGTTCGCCATTTCCTCCACTGCAGTTGCTGGAGAAATAAAGTACATTTTCATGGACAAAAGGAAAAACCTCATCGCCCGTTGTATTGATCATTACTCCTGCATTAATGGGAGTGCCCCAGGTTTCATTCTCCAACCGGGAATAGAAAATATCTTTTCCGCCTTTTGTGCCTTCTCTGTCGCTGGAGAAAAACAGCACATTCCCATCCGTACTGAATGCAGGATGTCCGTATGAGTGATCTGCATCACAAAATGACAGGATTTGCGGGCTCGACCATTTACCGTCGATTTTTTTTGTAAGGTAAAGTTGTGGACGGTTAACTGTATGCCGCTTTTTTCCTACTTGGGTGAAAACTATGGTAGCACCATCCGGTGCAATTGCAATGGGCCCGGAATGATTTTGACCAACCAACATTGCGGAATAAATAACAGGACTTTGAGTTTTTGCACTATCTGCAACGAGTTGAAATCCGGTGCTGAAAATATTCATGAACTTTCGTTTCTTCCAGCGATTCTCGCCCCAGTTGAGGTAATCGAAATCGCGGTCGGAAACAAATACCAGTCGTTCACCTGCAATTAGCGGTGAAAATTCACTAAAAGCAGTATTGAGACCGGGAATGGATCGAACGTCGTAAGTAGTAATGATTTTGGTATTAAATACCGCTTCATGTTGTGCCTTGCTGACAAACGGTAGGAACAACAATAGAAAAACGGTATAGTGTAAAAATTTCATGGTGTGGCGTCCTACAGGTATCGGGGTGAAATGGATTGTGTTTTTTTGATGTTCAAATCGAAACCGAGCATGATTTCATGGGTTCCGGTTGTGAAACTTTTTAGTTTGTTAAATACGATGTCGTAAGAATACCCGGCACGTAAATAATCGGTGATGTTGTATTCCGCTATAATCACTACGGATTTACTGCTTCTGTATCCGGCTCCCAGCCATAAAGCTTTGCTAAACAAAAACGAGGTGTTGATGTCGATATTTACCGGTGCTCCATCTGTGTATTTTACAAGTGCAGTGGGTTTAAAAACAGTATTCTCGCCAATTTGTATTGCCGCACCGGTTGAAAAAAGATAATGCCTTTTCATTACTACATGTGCATCTGAGGGAAGATTTGGATAATTGATCTTGTTCTCCAGTAAATGATTGACGGATAGTCCTGCAAAAAATGATTTAGTATAGAGGTAAGTTCCGAAATCAAAAGTTGGAACCAATGCGCGGGTTGCTCCATTTGCACTGAAACGATCATTTGGATCAAAGTAATTTAATTTCGAAACATCCAGTCTTGAATTAAACATACCACCACGTAATCCAAATGAGAGTTTTGCCTTGCCAAGTTTAAGATGATAGGCGTAGGTAAGCAACATTCCTGTGTTACGTGTTGGACCAATTCCATCATTAAAAATGTTAATCCCCAAAGCCATGTTTTCTTTGGGTAGCGGACTATGCATACTGAATGTTTGGGTTGAAGGCGCACCTTCTATTCCTCTCCATTGTTCTCTTAAGATTAATGTCCCGCTCATTGTTTCCCTGCTTCCTGCGTAGGCCGGGTTTATCATAAACGGATTAAACATGTATTGGCTGTAAAGTGCATCCTGTTGTGCATTTACCAATGTTGAACCGGAAAACGCTACCAGAAAAAACAGGGTAGAAAGGCTAAGCGAAAATAAGTGAAGTGTACTTTTCATATTCCTTTCTTAACGTGTAAGTTGAATCCATCCCGAATACTGTCGGTCGGCATCGTGATACCTCACAACATAAAAATAAGTTCCCGATGGAAGTTGTTGCCCGCCTCTATTGGTCCCATCCCATACAACCGAAACGTTGTCGTAGTTCGTGAATTCTCTAATTGCATCGCCCCAGCGGTTAAAAATGGTAACAGTGTTATTCGGGAAGAATCCTGCAGCAGGAAGTATCCACAATTCATTTACACCATCTCCATCCGGACTGAACGCATTGTACACTTCTTCAAAAATACAATTGGGGTCTGTTGAAATTTGAACGTCGATAGTCCCGTTTAAAGTACATGAGCCAATTAATGCTTGATAAGAGTAAATAGTATTTTGAAACGGAGAAGCAGTTGGCTGTAAAATGGTTGAATCATCAAGCGTACCTCCCGGTGACCAAACAATACTTGTTAGAGTTCCTGTATTCACTACAAGATCTAATATTGTAGTTTCACCTGTGCAGATTGAAACAGGCGAAGTTGCAGTAATTGCCGTATTGTCAATAACAGAAACAGTGAACATGCTTGAAGGTCCAACACAGTTGGTGTAGTTTACTGCTGCAAAATAGTCGTTGTAAGTTGCCGGAAGGTTGGGTGGGGTAAAGGCAAAACCTGCACTTACAGGAATAGTAAGCGCAGATGTATTGTACCATGTCATCAATCCAAATACTCCTGTCTGATCTGTATTGAATGTTGGAATGGGGTCGCCTGAGCAAATAGTGTAGTCGTATTGAAGCGATACAGGGGCTACAGGGTCAGGGAGAATTAGCGCAACAATTGTGTCGCGTTGGTTACAGGTTGCGGTTGTATAGAAAATATTAAAAATCCCGAAGCTGGTTGCTGAAAAATCAGCTGCTCCTGTAGTTGCATTAATTGTGATTCCCCCTGTTGCAGTAAATATTCCTCCAGGGCTTGTAATAGTTGGTGTAAGTGTAGATCCGCCTATGCATATGTATAATGTATCACTCGGCGCAAGGGGATACACGATATTAGGATCCGGGATTGGTAAAATGTTTACCACCACAGTATCGTTGCTGGTGCAGGATCCATTAGTGATTGTTAAAACATAGGTGGTTCCAGTTGGGGGAGAGCTTGTGAATATTGCAGTGCTGCCAAGTAAAGTTGCATTTCCGCTTTCATACCAAGAATAGCTTATCGCATTTGTACTACCGGATCCGTCAAGAACAGCTGGCGCGCCTAAACAAACACTAAGGTCGGGACCGGCATTTGCCTGCAACACGGTTTGTGTTCCGATTGTAACTGAAGTAATCGGAGTGAGGCATCCATTAGAATCTTGAATCTGCGTATTGTAAATACCGGTGCAAAGACCGGAAAATGTTGCTGACGGATTAAACAAAGTACCATTGTCGATACTGTAATTAAGGACGCCTGTTCCACCTGTAGCGGAAAATGAAATTGAACCATCACAGAATGAAGGGCAGGAAACATCAACAGTGGTTACAGAAGTTACAATAATAATTGGCGGGTCAACCAATGTAACTGAAGTTACAGGAGCAGTGCAGTTGTTCTGATCGGATACTACAAGATTAGTGTAAGATCCTGAACATAGCGCAGAAAATACAGATGATGCCTGAAATAGCGCCCCTCCGTCGTTGGAGTATTGTATTATTCCGGTTCCACCTGTTGCAGTAACTGTAATAGTACCGTCGCATGATCCATTACATAAAGGATCGCTTCCTGTTGCTGTTGCAGTAATAGGAAGCGGTTCTGTAATTGTAAATACAGCGGTAGTATCCGGGCATCCGCTTGCGTCCATTGCGATTCCGTAATAGCTGCCGGGAGCAAGTGATCCAACAGTGTTTAGAAACTGTCCTGTAATTTGCGTGTTTGTGCTCGTGTACCAGGAATAGGTAAACGGAGCAATACCTCCTACTGGGGTTGCTGTAGCGCTTCCATTTGCTGATCCTGCACAGGTGACATTGTTGGTAGTGTGGTTTACGGTAGTAATTCCGGTTACAACAGTTGTATTTTGACTGAATTCAGAAGTTTCAAAATATCCGCCTGCAGCAACAAACTTACTTACGGTTGCAGTTACAATAGTTCCGGTGGTTAATAGTGTTGCATGGAAATAAGAAAAGAAAGTATAACCGGTTGTTGTAACAGTTATGTTTGATGATCCCAGCCATAAATTACCTTCTCCATGCCCGGAAGGATCCTGACCTGCACCAGGTACTTGATAAAAATCGATTCGGTAAGTGTTTCCTGCTATTCCGTAAAACTCACCGGCAATCGCTGTTCCTGTGCCACATTGAGTGGAAAGGAAATTGTCGGCGAAATTGATCAATGTATTAGCACCGGCATCGGCATCGTTCAAGTCATTTGGAGTAACACCAACAGCTCCAAGATCAATCCCCAATCCGGAATTATTCAGAATGATATTTTTAATAATCCCATTTTCTGTCCCTGAAATTACAGCAACACCGGCACCGTTATTGAAGGCAATTGTATTGTCTGCTGTTGATCCATTTCCTACTCTGTTTCTGTTACCTGCAATCGAAACTCCATGGCCGCCATTACCCTGATTTATACTGTTTGTTATATCTGTTCCAATTAAGTTGTTGTACAGATTTACACTGTCAGAAATAATGTCCATTCCTTTTCCAAGGTTAAAACAGACAATATTGCCACCGACCTGAGTGTTTGCTCCATTGTTTATTTCTATGCCGTGAATAGTATTGCTTCGCATGAGTGTTCGTGAACTGTCAAGACCAACGGTGTTGTTTAATATTGTATTGTTTCGCGAGGAGGATATGCCAATTCCTGAATTTCCATTTGAACTGATATAGTTTCCACCCAAGGCTGTTCCAATTGAATTGCCATTGGATCCTGTTTCAATAAAAACTCCGTACCCTCCATTACCAATCGCATTATTAAGTTCACTAATTCCAATAAAATTATTTGTCAGCGCATTACCGCCGGCACCGGAAGAGATTCTGACTCCGTTTCCACTATTTCCGGAGATATAGTTTCTGCCATTACTGGCGCCAATTGTGTTACCTGTGGATGTGCCGCTAATTTGTATTCCTGTTGTATTGGCAATTGAAACCGCGGCAATAGGTGAATACCCAATATTGTTTTTGAAAACCGAATTTGAAGTTCCCCCGTTAATGAAAATTCCAGCTCCTCCCTGACCACAGATGATGTTATTTCTACCCAATGTTGTACCGCCAATTGTATTATTGGATGCGGAAATGGTGACGCCATTTGCAGCAGCAGAACTTAATGGATTTTGTCCGTTAAAGGTTACACCAAATTTATTTCCTGAAACAGTATTTGCGTTTGCAGATGAATTGATAAAAACCTGATGGGCGGTATTTCCTGAAAGAATATTTCCCTGAAAAAAATGGGATTCACCGCCAATTAGGTTTCCTGTTGCTGCTGCGCCGGAAACTTCAACACCTACAGCCTGATTTCCGAAAATTGCTGTCCCGATTTGATCTGTTCCGATAAGGTTGTTTTTAATCGTATTACCGGGTGAGTTATTAATTAGAATTCCGCGAAAAATATTGTTAGAAATCATGTTGATGCTATGAAGAGACGTATCTCCAATTGTATTAGCACCTGCAGCTCCTTGAATTTCTATTCCATGGGTACCATTGCTATGTACCATGTTTCCCTGAATTTTACAACCGGACGCTCCGCCAATTACAATTCCGTTGCTTACAAATCCATTAATATTAAGGCCACTGATAAAACTATTGGTAGCAGTATTTCCTAAGATTATTCCATTGGTAGTTGCTCCCGCGCCATCTAAAATAATTATTGGGGTTAAACTGGTAAGGGAGTTGGGAACATTTCCCGGACCTCCAATTTGGCTGCCGGATTGAATGTAACCATCTATTATTACCGGATTGGTGATGTTAAGTGTTGCGCCAAGCACAATGGGTGTTGGAGCCGGAATAATGAAGTCAATGTAATAGGGGGCCGGTGTAGCATTTGCATTTACCTGCGAAACCGCGTTTGCAAGTGATCCTGCTCCGGTTGCATTTGAATTCACAACAGTGTATTGCGAAAACTCAACAGCTCCTGCATCCGGATTCATTGCGGTATTCCCTTGCATAATGCGTGGCGCCCTTCTGCAATCTGTTAAAGGAAGTGGTCCTGCAGTTCCATTGTCGGTAGCCGGTGAGGCGTTACTGTTAATGCGGTGAAAACGCATTCCGTATCCATCTGTAACCAGCAGACCAAGATTTAACAATGCTGGTAATACGCCAAAGGCATCATTGATGGAAGTAGTAACAAATCCCGGATTAACAAAAGTGAAAATATTTCCACCCTGACTAACAAAATTTGCTGCTCCGGAATTGGATAGCGAACCTAAAATACCTTGATCAAAAATGTTGTTGTGAAGAGTAACAGTTGTGCCCGCAATGGCAACCGATAAGTCTTTACCAAGATTTGTTGCCGTATTTCCCTTAAAGGTGCAATGACGGATAACCAGTGCCGGACCATTAATCGCTCTGATTGCTCCTCCATTTGCATTGGAGTTGTTTGCTGAAAATGTACAATTGGTTAAAGTACAGGTGGCCGCTGCTCCATTCACATATATCGCTCCTCCATCCGATACGCTTGAGTTTTGTGTAAAGCAGCTGGAGTTAATGATAGTTGGCCCGTTGGTTAAAATTGCTCCTCCTGTATTTGCCCGACCTTGTTCAAACACACAATCATTCACCAATAGACTGGCTGTATTTGCAACCTGAATGGCTCCAACATTTAGATTAAGCGAAGGGTTGTGAAACAAAAAACCACGAATGCTTAACTGTCCTCCTGTAACGTTAAATGCGTAGTTGTTAATTCCTACCCCTGAGAAATTGATGGTATTGTGAACGGGGAAGGCGCCAATAACTTCTACCGATGTGGTTACGGTAATTGGGGAAGTCAAAGCGACGGTTCCGCTTATGCCCATGATTACCCGGTCTCCTGCTGCTGAAATTCCTATCTGGTCCCTTAGCGAACCAGGTCCTGCGTTGGCTGTATTGGTAACGTAGCGATCGGCACTCTTAACCGATATTGAAATAAATACCGGAAATAAAATAAGAATGTGCCTAAAAGACCCAAAAAGTTTCGCCATGGTTTGTGTTTGGTGTGTATCACAAAAACTAACGGCAAAAATAAGTTAAAGTTGCGCCTTGTAAGGGTAAAAGAATGAGAAAAAATGGTTAAAGTTTCGACCAATCAAAGAAAATACGGGATGTACCTTAAGTCTTTTTTGTGCGATTCTTTTGTTCCCGAATGGGAGCTTCATGGAAAAAATAGCGAAAATCCAATGTCAGGTAGGTTCCGCGAAGACCGAAATCAGCTCTGTAGGTGCTGAAATTATCTTTCGAATATTCGATATACGACCTTGTGATATCTTTAACAGGGTTGTGAAATGAGGCTCCAAAATAGAAAAAACCGGATTTTTTGGTTCGGTATTCGAAGCCAACATTGGCAATTAGTGCGGCACTTAGAAAATTAGTGGTCAGTTGCGAAAAATGATAAAAACGGCGGTCTGTTGCGAAGGATTGTACATCGCTGGCAAAGGCAATGAGTGAGATTCCAAAGGCTGTATTCATATACAAACGCTCACCTAGCTGAATGTAAATTAGCATTTGATTGGGGATCTCGTAAGAAACCAAACTGAAATCGGAAGGAGAGGAGAAGCCGCTGTCTACATCTGTACAATTGATGGCATAGCGCCTTTTCACATAGCTGATTCCGCCTTCGTAGGAAATCATTTTTGTGAATCCTCTGCGAATGATCATTCCGTAACTATGTCCCCAGGTGGGAGTTATACTAGCTTCCAGGGCATCATCTTTTGTAGTGATTTCTCCCGCACCAAAAAAGCGACTCGCAAAAATGGGTTTGTATTGAATTCCTAATGTAAGCATCCGCTCTTGCGCATTAAGAATGCCAAAAGGGGAAAAAATAAGCAGAATCAGAATGAGTCGTTTCATTAGCTTACACGTAAACGTTGACCAATTCTTAAACGGGTTCTTGTAGAAATATTGTTCATTTCACAAAGCTGTGTAACTGTTAATCCATACCGTGTTGCAATTTTATGGGGATAATCTCCGCGTTCTACTGTGTGAAAGTGTACCCCAACCGGTGTGCAAACATATGATGTTCTCATTTTACGGATCATCAAGGTATCGCTTAGCAACTTTCCTTCCCGGAAATCAATCACATTGGAAGGATTCAGTGGTATGTTTTTGTATCGGATCTCGAAATGAAGATGACTTCCGGTTGAATTCCCTGTGCTTCCGCCAAGGCCCAATAATTGACCGGCATTAACAGTCTGACCGCTTTTTACACTTATCCTCGCCATGTGGGCATAAAGCGTTTCTAATCCGTTGTAGTGACGCACAATTACTACTTTGCCATAGCCGGAATAATTTTTTGCCATTCTTACAACTCCATCAAATGCACAAGGGATACTGTCCCACTGATCAAGTTCGATGTCGACACCATTATGGTTTTTGCCATCTCTCCAACCAAATGGTGAACCAACACGGATGCCGTATTTGCGAATGGTTTGATCGCTGACCGGTCGGTGATATCCGAATGCGTTGGAATTTAAATGAATAAGAAAAAGGGTGTCAAACAGATCCAATGGAATGTTCTGATTGAAGGGATGAGCATTGTCCCAGGTTTGCGAATAAAGCTCTTCAGATGGAAATTTATTTTTGACCGATTTAATTTGCAGCAATGGTATTGATGAGGATGCAATAAATTCCTTGCTGTGGAGAAGGAGTAAATTAAGTTCGTTTACAAGTCCATACGGAATACTGTCAAGACTGAAGAGTGAATCGAGTGTAAATTCGATTTCAGCTTTTTTCTTTTTCCTGATCGATGCATAAAAAAGCAAACCATTCACCGTGGCCGATTCTTCCGGAATTACTGAAAGGGAGTCAATCAATTTAGCAAGATCGGCATCGCTGAGATCCGATTGACCTGCAAGTAAAAATTCTTCTCCATAGGTTACTTCTGCCGGTAATGTGTCATTCTCTTCATCTCCATTATGGGCAATTGTGTGGTTTTCCACTTCCCTGGTTAGTGAAGTAAATAAAACCAGACAAAGGCCTGTAATAAGGAATCCGAAAATTTTTCTTTTCATCTATTTATTGGAATACACCAATCCTATTATGGTGAAAACAAGTACAACAAAAAGGAGGATTAAAATGAAATACCGAAATCCTTTATGGTTAATGAAAGGTTCTCTCGTTTTCCCAATTACAAAAAAGTTGAGGTGTTCAGCTTGTTTACGGTGTTTTTTATGGACGCCAAACAAATAAATTGTTTTTTCACCATGTTGCTCTACAACGGATTCAAAAGTGATTTTATGTTCTTCGAGCAATCCGGTTAGCTTTTCGGCTTGTTCTTTTTTAAAGTAATGTATCACCAGATACCGGTTGTCGGTAGGGTGGTCGTAATAATTGGTAATGCGAAATAGTTCTTCCATTGTTACTCCCTCTGCTTAATGGCTGATGATTTCGCCAACAATAGCTGTATTCCCCACTTTTCCTTTGTAAATGGATGTCCTTGTTTTTTCAATTAAAGCCAATCCATCTTCGGAATCACGAATAAATTTTCCTTTACCGTATACATAAAGTGTGTCATTGGAAAAAGTTGCGGGACTAACTGCACTGAAATCTCCTATGAATTTTTTTTTCTCCAGGTCATACACATACTCAGTTCCTACAATATCTGTTGAATGCTCCATTACAAGATAACGATTGCCTAGAATAATTTCATAATTCGTCCATAAACCATCTTCTTCAATAGGAGGGAGCTGATTCAGTTTCAGTTTTGGAATTCGGATCAGATTCCCCAAACTGTCAATAATAACAAGTTCATGAAAGGGAGGGGCCTGCATGTTTTGTGATCGGATCACCAGGCATTCGGAGCCATAGAAATTTGTGAATGCAGTTGTTCCGGCCTGAAGGGGATTGAGATCCACAAACTGGATCAACTCTTTTTTTTCATCCTGTGAAAAAACAGCAAGGTAATTGGAGAGATTATTGGTAAGGAGAAATCCTTTGAACGATTTTTTTGCATCTGCCATTCCAATCGTTCTTACCGTAAACATAGGACTCCCAGGAAAATCGCTGCTTTTTCCGAATAATTCCGTGCATACCGTTTCCGGAATTTCAGAGGAATTTCCCTTAAGGTATAATTGCTCAAACTGAGAATATGCTTCTGTAGAGTTAAGCTCCGGAACGGAATCAACATGAGTCGAAACAGAATCCTCTGATGAGGTGTTTCCGGGTTGCGGTGCGCTGGTTTGGCAGGATTGCATTGCAAGTGCCAACAACAAAAAACCTGTAAATTTTCTTTTCATCATTCCATCCAATCGGTTACATACTCAATAGGACGACGTTGTCCCTTGGGCCATTCTCCTTTTGGATAACCAATATAGAAAAATCCGAGGCATTTATCCTGAGCGCCCAATCCGAGATACTCTTTCATTCCCTCCGAATAAGTCATCCCCCCTGATCCCCAATAGGAAGCCAGTCCATACGCAGTACAGGTCAAGTACATGTTCTGCACAGCACAAGCCACCGCCTCCACTTCTTCTATCTCCGGAATTTTTCCTGCCTCGTTGCGCTTCATGCAAATGGCAATTATGACTGAAGAAAGTAGTGGACGATCTTTAAGTTTGGAATATTTCCCGGGATCAAAATCAGTCTCATTCACCGATGCTTTGTATAATTCTGCGTGTGCTTCACCAAATTTTGCGATCGAATCACCCATAAATACTTTAAACCTCCAAGGTTGTGTCATTCCATGATTGGGAGCCCAGATGGCATTGTTCAATATTTTCTCTACGATTTCACGCGGAACTTTTCGGTCACCGAAAAACTCCGGCGCAATGGTTCGGCGGTCTTGAATTACTGCTGTTATTTCACTTAAGTTGTACTTCATCTGTTCCGGCTTTTTTACAAAATTAGGACTTGATCAGCATCACCCGATTTTATTTCCATTTTATTCAAAATACCTGCTTTGTGGTATTGTCTGAACATGTTGCCCATTCTACTTTCGTGTCGTAATTTATAATTAATCTAAACAAAAATAAGGAATGAAGTTTTGTCTTATACCGGTCTGTTTATCAGTAGCTTTAACTGTTAATGCACAAGTTGAAGAACCGGATACTATAACGGTTTTGTCGGAAGTAACCATCCTGGGTAAAAACACCAATACCCTACCCGGATCCGGAGCAGTAATTGATGCCAGAAAACTTTCACAATTCAACCAACCGGACATAAATAAGGTACTTAGGACAGTGCCTGGTGTAAATGTAAGAGATGAAGAAGGCTTTGGCTTGCGTCCAAACATCGGGTTAAGGGGAACACAGGTTAACCGAAGTGCAAAAATTACACTAATGGAAGATGGAGTGCTGATGGCACCTGCTCCCTATGCAGATCCTTCTGCCTATTGCTTTCCCACTTTTGCGCGTATGGAAAGCGTGGAAGTGTTGAAAGGAAGCAGTCAGATCAAATATGGTCCTTATACAATTGGGGGTGCATTAAACTTAATATCCACTTCAATTCCCAACGCATTCAGAGGCTTCGCCCAATTTTCTTATGGGAGTTTTGGCACGAATCAGCAACGAATCTGGATGGGTGACAGTCATAAGAATTTCGATTATGTTTTTGAAGTGAGCCGTATTGCCAGTAATGGATTTAAGGAATTGGACAACAAGGGTAATACAGGATTTGATCGCAGAGATGTGATGGGTAAAATGAGATGGCATACCGACGTATCCGCTAAGGTACAGCAGTCACTTACTATGAAGTTTGTAAACATGACTGAGCAGGGAAATGAATCGTATCTCGGTCTTACGTTTGATGATTTTAAAGCCAATCCAAACAGAAGGTATTCTGCTACGCAAAAGGATATTCTGGACATGAAACATCATCATGTTTCTTTAACTCATTCCATTTCTCCTGTGAAAGGATTTTCGATTGTAACTACGGGTTACTATGCGAGTACATTCAGAGACTGGGCACGTGTAAATACAATTGCAGGAAAAAGCATCAATGCTATCCTTGCTGACCCTGTTGCAAATGATACTGCATACCAGGTTATGACCGGGAATGAAAATGGTACAGTTGCTTATCAAAGTGCTGCACGAACCTATACCGTAAAGGGTATTCAGACCAATCTGAAGTATGAACTTCTAACGGGTTCGGTCAAGCATACATTTCAGGCCGGAGTTCGTTATCATGAGGATCAGGCGGATCGCTATGCAACACGTTCTACTTACAATATGCTCAACGGGACAATGATTCTGACTACACCGGGTGTTACAGGTAATAATGAAAATCAGATACGTGGCGCAAAAAGTGTAGCCAGTTTTTTTCAGTACGATATTAATTTCAAAAAACTAACAGTAAGTCCCGGAATTCGCCATGAGCAGATCACCTTTGATATCATGAATTATGGTACTTCAGACAATGCCCGTTTGGGAACAGCCTTGAAAACTGCATCTAATCAACTTTCAATTTTACTTCCCGGAATAGGAATTAATTATGCTATTAAAAATTATATGAGTGTTTTTGGTGGAGCTCATAAAGGATTCTCTCCTCCCGGAATGCCTTCTACAACCACAACAGAACAGGCAAAAGTAGAAAGCGCGATGAATTATGAATTGGGTTATCGTTATAACAAAAACGGGTTGAAAACACAGGTTGTAGGTTTTTATAACGATTATGATAATATTCTTGGATCAGATAATGTTTCAGGTGGAGGAGCAGGAACAGGTGATATGTACAATGCCGGAAATGCAACGATTATGGGAGCAGAAATAAGCATTGAATACAATATCCTTTCGCGGTTAAATAAAGAAAACAATATACGTATGCCATTGGGAATTGCGTACACATATACAGATGCCAAATTTGATGAAACATTTATAAACGCAGGTGGCGATTGGGGGACAGGAATAATCAATCAAGGTGATTATATTCCATTTATTACTCCGCTTTTGTTTACAACAACATTGGGTGTTGAGACGAATAAATTCAATGCTACACTTATTTCAAGATATGTGGGCGATACCCGTACAACCCCTGGTCAGGGTGAATTGATCAGGCCGGGTGAAAATGTTAGGTATAGTGAAGTGAACACTATTGCGGGATACTGGGTGTTCGATTTAAGCGCGAATTACAGATTTTATCAGGGTGTGTCAGTATATTTGTCGGCTAACAATTTATTGAACACAAAATATATTGTTGCAAACCTTCCGCAAGGATATAGACCGGGAATGCCATTTGCTGTAAATGTTGGATTAAAGGCAAACTTTTAACTTCTGTTCAAACCTGCATTATTCACCTTTTCTGTGGGTAATTGCAGGTGGGAAAAGAAATAAGACATTTGTTTGGCGAACGGCGCTTGATTAATACCCGTATTTTTCTTTCCACCGTGCTTTTAACCAGGTACGAATTTCTTCCTCACGTTTGTTGTTGCCGGGATTGTAAATTTTTGTTCCACTAATTGCCTCCGGTAAAAATTCCTGTTCCGCAAAATTACCCTTGTAAGAATGTGCGTATTTGTATTTTTCACCGTATCCCAATTCTTTCATTAAGCGCGTTGGTGCATTGCGTATGGAGAGGGGTACAGACAGACTTCCGGTTGTGCGGACTAATTCCTGTGCTGCATTAATGGCTTCATAGGATGCGTTGCTTTTTGGCGAAGTAGCAAGAAACAGTGCGCACTGCGACAGAATTATTCTCGACTCCGGCCAACCTACCATACTCACTGCC
>JBKBUQ010000075.1:0-13758 GCA_046289975.1 Flavobacteriales bacterium
GAACGACTACAGGATTTCCTGCAGCATCAAGTGGCCCCATATACTCTTTCTCGCAAGAGCTCAATGAGAGCGCTCCGATAAAAGTTGCCAGTATGATTAAGTTCTTCTTCATAAAGTCAGTTACATTACATCTGCACTTACTGCTTCTACGACAAAATTAAATAAAAGTTCCTCAATTCTGCAAACTTTCTTCAAAATTATCGGCCTGTAGCTGTCCTGCTCCCGGAATTATGAGCTCAACACAAGTACCCGCAACCATACCTTGCTCATTACTAGTCTCATAAGGGCCAACAATCCTCAGGTTTTCATTCGTAAGCTTTTTTAGCACCGCCAATCGCCCGCTATTGATCTGAATTCCTCTTGAAACATGGTCGGAGCCGTTGTTTTGCTTGTTTTTCAGACTGGTAGTGATCCCAATTCCATCGTCGGTAATAGTGATTCGGATGGAGCGCTCCTCAAATGGCTCAATCCTGATCCAGATGGTTCCGTGCTGCTCTTTGGGAAGGATTCCATGCCAGATTGCATTTTCAACGTATGGCTGCAAAAGCATTGGGGGAATCATTACTCCTTCTGTATCGATATCTTCATCGATGTACAACTCATAGGAGAATTTATTCTTAAAACGCATGTTCTCCAATGAAAGATAAAGTTCCAATCGTTCCAGCTCTTCGTTAAGGGTAACAAGATTTCCTGTAGATGAACTATCGAGATTTTTGCGGATTAGTTTTGCAAAACTGGTGAGATAACGATTTGCCTCTAGTTTGTCTTGCTTGTTGATGTAATACTGAATGGAATTGAGCGCATTAAAAATAAAATGCCTGTTCATGCTCGCATTCAACGTTTGTTGCTCAAGACTCAAAAGTTTGGATTTATAAATGAGTTGTTCTCGTTCTGTTTTCTGTTTTATCACAGAAATTCTCCAACGATAAACACCGATAACAAGACCAATTGCAACCACCGCAACCAAAACGAAAAACCACCATGTTAACCAAAACGGAGGTGTAATTACAAACGAAAATTCTGCAGGTGCCGATGACCATACATCGCTTCCGTTACCTGCAATTACCCGAAATGTATATTGTCCGTAAGGAAGATTGGAATAGGTAATAGAGCGCAAATCCGTTACAGGCGACCATTCTTCATCAAATCCGGCAAGCATAAACCGGTACTTGACCTTGAGTGGATTGGTGTGACTAATTCCTGTAAAATAGAAGGTGAAATGATTTTTGTTGTAGGGTACAACAAGATCTTTTCCGAGCCCTGTTTCCGGATCAATTCCATTTGCATACTTTTTCCAATCTACCTGATCAAAATACATGCGGACATCATCAATGTGGATATATGGTTCAAACAGATTGCCCGTGCTTTTTCGCTTGCCGGGATCGTAATTAACCAATCCACCATCTGTTCCAAACCAAAAGGATCCCTTCGAGTCTTTATAGGCAGCATTCATATTGCTTTCCAATCCGCGCACACCTTCTAGTCGAGAGTAATTTCTGTATTCTACCTTTCCAGTGCGCATGAATTCTTCTGCCATCAATTCGTAAATACCGTTGTTGGTGCCCACCCATAAACGATCTTCATCGCGAATCAAAAAATTAATATTGTTTGCGTTCACACTTTCGCCGAGATCCACCTTGCTGAATATTCCTCCGGAAAACAAATACAAACCAATCTTGCTGCCTACCCATAAACTATTTTTCCCTGCGCTTGTGATGCAATAAACGGTGTTATCAAGCGAAGGATCTTCGTGTTGAAACAGTTTGAATTCTCCACCCTTCATCCTGTACATTCCCAATGCGCTCCCCAACCAGAATGTACCACTCTCATCTCGGAAAATTCCCCGAATGTTTCCGCCTACCAAACCTTCATTGTCAGAAAAACTTCTGAATTCATTGTTACTAAATCGTGTCAATCCGTCTCTGTTCCCAATCCACAAAACACCGGACCGATCGGCATACAATGAGGTTACTTTGTTGGACAACAACCCGTCTTCTTTATAGTAAGAAGTAAATTTGTTTCCATCGAAAACTGATAATCCTCCCGATGTGCCAAACCAAATCTTACCGTCATTTGTCCTTGCCATGCTCCACACGGTATTGTTTGCTAAGCCGTCCTCGTCTCTGAAAACTTTATACTGACCGTTTGCAATTCGAACTACCCCTTCTCCATAGGTTGCAAACCACATGTTCTTATCGCCATCTTCAAGAATCGCCATTACCAAATCACTACTTAGTCCCTCTGAAGTCGTATAGGTAGTGAACGCCTCACCGGCAAGTTTCATGATGCCTTTTCCATCGGTACCAAACCAAATGTTTCCTTCTGTATCCTGACCAATAAATTTGATGTTGTTATTGATCAAACCCTGTTCAATGCTAAAACTTTTAAAAGTTCTGCCATTGAATTTACTGACACCGCCCTTTGTTCCGAACCACACTTGCTGATCACGATCAACAAACACTGTTCGTACTCCGTTATTAATCAAGCCTTCTTCGTTGGTATAATTGACAAATTCCAGATTATCCTCTTCGTGAAAAACGCCTTCATCATAGGTTCCCATCCATAATTTCCCATTGGGATCTTCAGTGAGGCAAGACACGTTGTAATCCGTGTAACCATTGATGGATAAAATAACAAAAGCATTTTTTTCAAAATCAAAACGAAACAAACCATTACGTGTTCCCACCCACAAATCGCCTGCCATGTCGGAGAAAACCACCCTTACATTTGGGTCGGCTAATTGTTGCGAAGCCCCATAAAACTCCAACCGCTCTCCTTTCCTTCGTGCAACCCCTCCGCCTTCAAGTGCGAACCAGATACTTCCCTCTTTATCTTCACAAATTGCAATAACATTGTAACCGGAAAACTCATCAGGAAATCGGAATGCCTTAAAATCGACTCCATCGAAAAGCGAATATCCACCAATGGCTCCAATCCACATTCTCCCGTCGGCCGATTGAAAAACAGAATAAAGCTGATTGTCGATCAAGCCATCTTTTCGGGTGTAGTTCTTAAAATTGATGCCGTCAAAACGGCTTAATCCACCAAAAGTAGCAAACCACAAATACCCTTTTTTATCCTGAACCATTGCAGAGACCTGCGATTGAGCCAGACCTTGTTCGGTGCTGTAGTTGATAAATGTGAATTGCTGCGCGCGTGCTCGCATTGATAGCAACAACAAAAGAAAAAAGCCTGAACGAAGCAGGCTTTTCAATATGTGTTGTTGTTGATTCATCAGATTGTATTGATGCGTTGAAGAAAATCGGTGAGTTTGCGACGTGCCACCGGAATTTGTTTTCCGTTGCTCAAAATAGCGATATTTCCTTCACTCCGGGTAAATCCTTTAAGGTGATTTGCAATATTAATAATATGCGACTTATGCACCCTGAAAAAACTACCCTTATTGAGTGATTCTTCGTACACCTTAATGTTTTTGCAAGAAAGGAATTTCCGGTTTTCGGTCATGTAGATCATCGTATAATTATCCGATGCCTCAAGGTGAACGATTTCTTCGTTCCGAACCATCATAAAGCCTTCACGAGTTGCCAATGAAATCCGGTCATTTTCCTTATCGTTATGCTTTTCTTCCTGAACAGACACTCCGCCTTGTTGCTGAGCAATCTGGTACTTCAAAACTTTATTCACAGCATTGCGCAGATCATCGATGTTTATCGGCTTTTCGATATAATCTACAGCATCCGCTTTAAAAGCTTTTAATGCAAACTCAGAATGCGCTGTGGTAAACACAACTGAAAAATCGCGTACCGGCATTGAATCCAATAAAGAAAAACCATCTTCTTTTGGCATTTTTATATCCAGAAAAACAAGGTCCGGTTTCTTTTCACTGATCAGCTGGCGTGCCTGCTCGGCAGAATCTGCCATTCCAACAACTTCTACTTCCGGGCAAAAGTCGTCGATGATCATTTTCAGATTGTTCCTGCAATAGAACTCATCGTCAACAAGGATAGATCGGATTTTCATAGGATCGCGTTTTGATTCAGTCCGAATTTACGCGAGGAAAGCCTTTCGGTTTTCATGAACTACTGAAATGTAGCAGTCATTGATTGAATGGAAGCAATTTATTTTCAATAAGTTAAAACAAAAACTTTAGCAAAACAATACATCGCTTGGTCTATGATCCTTGAAAAAGTGCCGCAGGAAATTTTTGGATTAAGGGATGTCCATACATCCGCCAAAGCAATCACATGCTTTTCATGCGCTGGGTAAAATCAGGAACCCGGTTACGCGCAACAGGAAGCTTTACCCCTCCTTTTAAGACTGCGTAATAGCCGTCTTCTGAAATGTATTCTACCAGCTCATTCATGTTTATAATATGACTTTTATGAATGCGGTAAAATTTTGCCGGATTCAACATCTCTTCATAAACACCTAAAGTGCGGGTATCGAGATAACGTGATCCGTCGGTAAAATGCAACATGCTGCAATTACCGTCTGCTTCCACATACCGTATGTCATCATCTTTTACAAGCTTGATTCCTTTGGCGTGGGAAATGGTGATCTTGCCGGAAGGTTTGTTGTGAATGATATCCTCTTTCAGTGTTTTTAAGGTGGAGGCGTATTGCGTATAATTTTCGGGATACGCTTCAAAGGTCTTTGCCGCTTCAACCAATTTACCAACAGCCATGCGTAGATCTTCAATATCAACCGGCTTTAAAACGTAATGAATGGCATTGGCATTGAATGCGCGTACAGCATAATCCTTAAATGCGGTTACAAAAACAACGAAGAATTTTTCCTCACGCAATTCTTCCAGCAAGTCGAAGCCTTCGGATCCTGATGGCATACGGATATCCAGAAAGACGACGCGTGGTTTGAGTTCACGAATCATCTTTCTGGCAGTATCCACTGTGCCTGCTGTTCCAATTACATTTATTTCCGGACAATACTCCTGGAGGAGCATCTGAAGATTTTCGCGTGCGAGATCTTCATCGTCGACAATAATTGCTGTAAGTGGATGCATAGCGCAACAAGAGAGAGGTTCGAATGTAACCATTTTTTTGTCAAATGCTACCGCATACCCCAAATTGGATTCCGTAAACTAGACAGCCTCAACCTATTAGTGCCAATCGGAGTAAAATTGTTTGTATCCAAAGCATATGAAAAAGATTGACCCTGAAAACAACAGTTCTGCCTATAACAACGACTGGTTGTTTACCGACAAAGGCTATCGCAACCCGGTTATTCTCATTCCGCCGCTCAGGCCGGTATGGCCTCTCTGCTGATCTCCTTTTCATCCTTTCGCCTACGCTCCATTGTAGCCTGGATTGAACATCCACGCTCCATAGATTCGGCCCAACAGGAAAAATCGAAAAAACGAAATGCACGTGCTTCGCCCGGATCGTTTTTCAGCCAAAGTAATTCACGAGAAAAGCGTTCCAAATTGAAAATGCGGGGCTGGCCTTTGCCTTTGAATACCTTAGAGCGCACGTAAGTAAGAATATGTCTCTCCGTGTTGCCCAGGCTTCCCTCCTTCTCCATGCGCCGTTGTACCGACCGAAAAGCGTAATACACATGATCCCAGTTGCCAAGTTCCAGGTGTAGGATCAGGTAATACACTCTGCAAAATCCCACCAGGGAACGATCTAGGTGTTCGAAGCGCTCTGAATAAACCTTGTTAAGCAATTGCAAAGCCTGTTTGTATTCACCGCAACAAAACAACATGGTGCTCATTCGTATCCATAATTCCATTCGCGTTTGGGTAGTCATAGCAAGCGCGTTTTTTTCCATTTCTTTTAATAGATAATGGGTCAATTCGGCGCCCTTTTTCAATTCTCCCCAGGAATAAAACAATTCAAGTTCGAGAAGGTGAATTGCGTTTGCAATCTCAAACTGAAATTTTATTCCGGAAAACACAGGATGCATGGAAGGCAGTCGTTTGAGTAAATTGATATGGTGAATTACATCCTTTTTTTCTCCAAGTTTCATTGCAACACGCGCTTTGCCTTCCAAACAACGAATATGACGCATTGGAAAACGAAAGCTTTGATCGCGTCGCACACAAATTATTTCAATGGCCTGTGAGTAGGAAGAATAAGCACCACTCCAGTTCCCCATCGCTTCGGCACCGGTTGCCTGAATTATTGCAAATAAATACCGACCTATTGTTGTGGAAGGTTTTCGCGATTCTTCCTGCTCCAATAATGCCAGAATATTTCGTATTCCTGCATTGCGACTGCTCTCGCTCAGGTTTTTCCGCATGATCGCCAATTGCATTTTTACAAGCCAACGTTCCATCCGGTGTTGCTCATGCAAATCATCCATTATCTTTTCCCTCAGGCGGAAAAGGGTCTCCATACGCTGTTCAAGATCTGTTGGACCGAGATGGTCCTCGAAATGAAAATCGAAATTACGATCGCAAAGTTCAAGTGCAGGTAAAACAAGTTCATTGGAAAAAACAAATTCCTCCGCCCTGCGCATCGATTTTTGCATTTGGTTTCGCAATCCGCGTGCGTTGAGTAAATCACATTCCGATAATAATTCAGAAGTGCGGTTCACAAATCCAAGATCGCGTTGCGAAAAACGCATGGTTCGCAGTAAAATAAAATACAATTGATTTTTCGCAGTCGAAAAATAATCGAGTAAAGGATCACCCGCAAGTCGTTTCCTAACCTTTTCGTCGGTAGGATCATCAATACTACAAATCAAACTAAATAAACGTTTGTAATTGTTTTCACCTCCTTTAGCATGGATGTCGGCATACTTGGAAAAGTAACCTCTTTCCTCCCGCGACATCGACTGGATTAATTGAAACAAATCTTCATTTGGACGCATATCGAATCTTTTACTGGTTGGGTGGCAAACCAATAAAAAGAGATTGATAAAAAATGTCGAATTGTAAGAATGAAAGAATTTTGTGCAAAAAGTAAATGGTGATTTACGCGGAGCTTCCTTAGAAAATTTACCTCAGGTAACAAAAAGTAAATAAATAATTAGCGATTTTACTAATTGCATTAGCACTAAAAATTTCAGAAAAGAAATCAATTGGCGATTCTATTAGCCAGCGATGCTAATGGATTTATGCTTCTGCACCATCTCCTGCGCATGTTTTACCATGGCTGTTTGGTCATATCCGCACTCGGCGTACAGTTCGGCCTGCGTGCCGTGATCCACAAAACGATCGGGCACTCCCAAACGGCGAACCTGAGCGCTGTAGCCATTGTCGGCCATGAACTCGATCACTGCACTTCCCATTCCGCCCTGAATGCAACCGTCTTCCACGGTGATCACTTTTTTGAATTTGGTGAAGACCTCGTGCAAGAGGATCTCATCGATGGGCTTGGCAAAACGCATATCGTATACCGCAGCAGATATGCCTTGTTCGGCGAGTTGCTCCGCGGCTTTAAGGGCATGATTTCCGATCGGACCAATGGTGAGGATAGCGATATCTTCTCCGTTGCGCACTTTACGTCCGGTTCCGATGCTGATCTTTTTGAAAGGTGTTTTCCAGTTCACCATCACACCTTCACCGCGGGGGTAACGGATGCTCCATGACCCTTTGCACTCTTCGAGTTGGGCGGTGTACATCAGGTCGCGCAGCTCTTCTTCGTTCATAGGAGAAGCCACAATCATATTGGGAATACAACGCATGTAAGCGAGATCGTACGCGCCGTGATGCGTGGCACCGTCTGCACCAACCAATCCACCGCGATCGAGGCAGAAAATCACATGTAGTTTTTGCAATGCAACATCATGTATCACCTGATCGTAGGCGCGCTGCATGAAGGAGGAGTAAATATTGCAGAAGGGAACCAACCCCTGCGTGGCCAATCCTGCCGAAAAAGTGACCGCATGCTGTTCTGCAATTCCCACATCAAATGCGCGGTCGGGCATGGCCTTCATCATGATGTTGAGCGAACATCCGGAAGGCATGGCAGGTGTAATGCCCACAATTTTATCGTTGCGTTCGGCGAGCTCTACAATGCTGTGGCCAAACACATCCTGGTACTTGGGTGGCTGCGGCGATTTGGGGGCAATCTTGATGATCTCTCCGGTATCCTTGTTGAACACTCCGGGTGCATGCCAAACGGTGGCGTTGCCTTCTTCGGAATGCTTGTAGCCTTTTCCTTTTACGGTTACGCAATGCAGGATCTTCGGACCGGGAATGTCTTTGAGGTCCTTCATGATGCGGGCCAGGTTGATCACGTCGTGACCATCGACCGGACCAAAATAACGGAAGTTGAGCGACTCAAACAGGTTGCTTTGCTTGAGCAGTGAGCCCTTGATCGAATCGGAAATTTTTTGAGCAATGGCCTGTGCATTAGGACCAAACTTGCTGACTTTCCCCAGCAGGTTCCAGACCTCGTCTTTGACCTTGTTGTAGGTATGCGACGTAGTGATATCGGTTAAGTACTCCTTGAGCGCCCCCACATTCGGGTCGATGGACATACAGTTATCGTTGAGAACCACCAGAAGATTACTGTTAGTAACGCCTCCATGATTCAGACCCTCAAAGGCTAAGCCCGCCGTCATGGCTCCGTCGCCGATTACGGCAATGTGCTGGAGATCTTCCTTGCCGAGGTACTTATTGGCCACGGCCATACCCACTGCGGCAGAGATGGAAGTGGAGGAATGTCCGACCCCAAAGGTATCGTATTCGCTCTCGCTGCGCTTGGGGAAACCGGAGAGCCCTTTGTAGGTCCGGTTGGTAGGGAAAGCATCGCGCCGGCCGGTTAGGATCTTGTGTCCGTAAGCCTGGTGCCCAACATCCCACACTAACTGATCGGCAGGGGTATTGAAGGCATAATGCAGGGCCACGGAAAGTTCCACAACACCCAAACTGGCGCCGAAGTGCGAATTGCCGATATGGGAGACCACATCAATGATGTAATCGCGAAGTTCCTGGGAAATCTGAGGGAGGTCCTCCTCCTTGAATTTTGTGCGCAGATCGAAAGGAGAATCAATCTGGCTTAAAAGCGGACCGGGTTTAAAATCGGGCATTGTTGGGGGTTTGGAGAAGGGAAAACAAAGATAGGGCTTTTTTGTTCGGGACTGAAAAAGAACGGAGGGGTAACTTTTTTAGGGTGCCTAAACACGAAATAATTAAGGAAATTTAAGCTTTTACAGCTTGTCAATAAACTGCCGCAAATTTTTAATTGATATTAGCATAAACAAGCGCGAAAGAAAGTATATTAGAAGGGTTATAAGTTAAACTTTAAAGCGATGAAAAAACTAATTATCTGTTGTTTATCCATTCTGTTCCCTTGCTATCCACTTTTGAGCCAAAACAGCGGCAACATTCTTCCCTCAACAGGAAATGTAGGTATTGGTACTACCAGTCCTGATGTAAAATTAAAGGTTTGTGGTAAAGTAGTTATTGATAGCTCAATTACCCTAAAAGACACAGTCAGAATTGAAAAAGACCTGATCATAGATCAAAATGTCTTGATAAATGGGTTCCTTAAAATAGCCAGCTTAACCGGACAATCCCCGGCTATTGCATATCTGAATGAAAACGGAGAATTGGTACGTGGAAGTTCTGCTATTAATGCAACCCAGTTTTATCAAATCGAGTGCCCCACAGATGCTTTAGGCAACTATATTCCATTACCCCCCTATTGGCAAGCAAGCCCAAATATTATGTTTCTCGTGGAAACGGAATGTGTAAACGATATCATGGTTGGAATTGGGATAAATATTCCTTTAGCAAAACTACATATTGTTGATCGAACCAATCAAATCAGGCCGCTTTTAAGAGCAAATAATGAAAGTGATCCCACATCTATTTTCCTGATTCATTTTAATGGAAATGTGAGTATTGGAACCGCTCAAAGTAATGCCAAACTTCACCTCAAAGCTCAAGGGTCTCAAAATTTGTTACGATTAGAAAACGCAAACGGAACACAATTTCTTGTTTCAAACAATGGCCATGTAACAGCCCGTGAAGTTAAAGTTACACTTTCCAACATTCCTGACTATGTTTTTGAAGACGATTACACATTACGGTCACTTCAGGAACTTCAACAATTTGTTCGCCTTCATAAACATTTACCTAATGTTCCGAACAGGCATTCTGTTAAACAAGATGGAGGAGTACATGTAGGTGAGTTGTCTTTTGCCCTCTTAGAAAAGGTAGAAGAAGCTTATTTGTATATTTTCAAACTGGAAGATGAAAATAGGCGGTTAAAGGAAGAATTATTAGAAATCAAAACGAGTATTGCTGAAATAAAATCACAACTCAATAGCCGATAAATCTATCCTATTTAGTATGTTAAAGCTTTATTGGTTCTTTGTTTGGATAATTGCTGTGTGGGGGGCATGTACCAATACTTCACATGGACAAGACTCCATTGCTCTTTATCTGCCAATATCAATAAGTGACGCTGATGAAAAAACCAAAGTTAGACTATCAGAATTTGTCCCTTTAAACAGAGCAAGTGATTCAATCCCGGTACAGAAATCAATTAGCGCTTCAATTGGTCTGTCGAATTGGCCATGGCCCAGATTCAAAGGATCTATTGTGGGAGGGTCAACGTTTGCACAAATTCAATTTCGCCCCTTTCCGTTAAACAACAAGGAAAACTGGGTTCGAATTAACTATTGCTATAAGTTTTTTTGGAATAGAAATATTTTAGCACGCAAAAATTACTACAGAGACCATTTATTTGCGCTTGGATATTCGCGAAAAATACTGGGTATTGGTGATCGCTTAAAACTAAGCGCATCAGTTGATTTTGGATATAAACATTTCAGTTCATACTCTGAATTAATAAATAATCAGTTTGAAAAAAATGAGTTTAAAGGGATGTTCATTCAAATAAGTCCAATTGTTCAACTTCAACTATCAAAAAGTACTTCATTAAACGTGGAGTGGGGACTAGGTCCGGAATGGGGGGAAAGTAAATTAATACATAATTACTATGGTATAGTTAATACATGGCGTCAACTCCAATTCTATTATTCTAATACAAGAATGCTTTTGATTTATCTAACAATTTTAGTTTAAATGGTTTATTGTCAAAGAATTTTATTTTATTTTCTCTTTTTGTCCTTTTTGGATTTAAAAGCTCAAATGAACCTAATCCCTAATGGATCTTTTGAAGATAGAAGAGACTATACGTATCCAGCAACAGAAAACGACCCATTAATTCCTTGTGTTTGGGGTGGTTTATTTAATAACATTATTAATGATGATTACTTAACCTCAAGCGACCCCGTGCTTGGTTGGGGAAAAATTGGACTTAGCCAAACTGATAGATCCCAAAATCCTGATGTTTTTGATTCAAGAAGAGGTACTCCTTGTGAACCTCTTTTCATTAATAATTCCCAATGTTTATACTATAATTGTTCTCAATATCAAAGGGAAGTAAGCATTCCTGAAAATTTCTATGGAACTTTTCCACACAGGTTACCAATCCCTCAAGGAGGATATGGAAGATATGTTGGATTAAGGAGGGATAACGTTCAACACAAACCTGGAATATATTGTAAACTAAAGAAAAAATTAAAGGCAAATCATACCTATCACTTACGTTTCTATGCTATTCGTGCAGATGGAAACGGGGCATCTCATGAGCTTGAAATCAGATTTTGTAAATCTGATAATTGGAATAATGAATCAAGCCTCAATTATGGGCAAATTAAGGAAATAAAAAAAGATGTGATCAGCACCTCGACATGGGAGTTAATTGACATTCCATTCAGTGTAGATGATTGCGATGTTGAATACTTAATGATTCGATTAAATCCTAAACCTGGCCGCAAAATCCTGCTGGATGATTTTGAACTGCTGGATAATTGCAGTGTTGGCAAAGAATGTAGCAGTACACTTTCAGATGATATAGATAATATTAATGTTAATGATGAACATACCTCTACAAATCCTCTAACATTTTCGAATCTTACTTCAATCACAACAGTAACCATTGTTATTGAAAAGCTCGTTGGTGTAAATGGGGGGTTTATTCCAGTACGTTATTATTATTTAACAAATCCACCACCAACATTTTCTTGGGATGGGTTTGATATGTTGGGGAATACTCTTTCAAATGGGATATATAGATATTTTGCTTACTTTACAAATGATTGTAGATGTATTGAAAAACAAAAAATTTTCCTAAAAACAGGCAACCCGCCAGGAATTAATTTAGGAGTTACTTTTGGAACAAATATTCAAAGCGGTGCATTTACTGTTTACAATCTTTCACAAGTTCATTTCCTTGAACTAATTATCAAAACTGTAAATGGCCAAAACATCAGAACAATAACCATAAACAATCCAACTCATGCAATTTCATGGGATGGATTTATGGATGGTGGATACTCAGCTATAGCTTCCGGAGGAAACAACTTTATTTTCCAACTTAAGGTCTCAAACAACTGTGCTACAAATAGATTCAGCGGGAATTTTTATCAGCAAAGTTTAGGGACAAATGCTATTGAATTCGATTATTCAGATGGGCCTATCAAGCCAATTGCCAATTGCCCTTTCAACTTTGATGAACGACCTTTCCCACGGCCACCAGTCCCATGCTGTAATTTACAACCACATTTAACCTTATCGAATGAAATCTTAATTGGCCAAGCAGAATACTTGCTCAACCAGACTATTACAGCAGGCCCGAATGTTGTCATAGAACGTTACGCAGATATCTTATTTCAGGCCGGCGTTCAGATCAATCTTCTACCCGGATTTGTGGCACTACCAGGGTCAGAATTTATTGCCCGAATTGCACCATGCGACAGATCCTATTCAAATCCTGTGCCTCAGCCATCTTATGTGTACCTGAATACCGATTATGATTCCATTCCCGATTCAAAATCTTTGGAGGTAGTTCAGCCAATTGAAATTATAGCTTATCCCAACCCAACAGCAACAGGAATTTTCACTTTGCAAATGAAAAACGGAACAGATTCATTCCAAGGAAACCTTGATCTTTTTAACGTCAAGGGTGAAAATGTATATTCCAACAGATTAACTACTTCCGTTGCGCATTCCATAATTGTATCACATCTGGAAAACGGTGTTTACTTTGGAAGAATCATTGAAATGGACACCACCTTGTTTTTTAAAATTGTTATTCAAAAATAATTCCCCTCGTCTCACCCCAACAACACCTCTGCCAGTTTCAAATCAAAAGGCGTAGTGATCTTGATGTTTTCGCGGTTGCCTTCTACCAGATGGATATGTACGCCTAATTTCTCTACAACGCTTGCATCGTCGGTGAAAGAAGAATCGTAGTCCTGCGCATAGGCACGGTGGATCAGTTCCGCATCAAAACACTGTGGCGTTTGAACCAAACGGTACCGCGAGCGATCAACCGGGCGTGTACTTTCGCCAAACACCTCGCGCACCGAATCCACTACCGGTAATACGGGAATGGCATTACCCTTCTCAGCAGCAGTTTCGAGAGCGTAACGAATGGTGTGTTTGCTCACCATTGGACGCACTCCATCGTGGATGGCTACCAATCCCTTTTGCGGTACTTCTTTTAAGGCATTCTTCACCGAAAAAAAGCGTTCTGCTCCTCCGGAAACAAGCCTTTGCTCGACCGGAATTTTTTTCATCGCCGAATGGTTTTTCCAGAAGTCGATATACTCTTCGGGTAATACCACCACGTAACGAAAAGTGGGGTCCACTTTGTAAAAGGCTTCAATGGTATGGTGTAAAATCGCCTTGCCGTGAATGGGGAGGAATTGCTTGGGCTGTGCAGAGGCCATGCGTTTCCCGGAGCCTCCGGCTACGATGATGATGGTTATGGGGGAAGGGAGGTTTTTCACCACTAAGACGCTTAGGGGGCT
>JBKBUQ010000076.1:0-13548 GCA_046289975.1 Flavobacteriales bacterium
CTTACGTGATTAATCCTGCAGCGGCGGGACTCACGGATTTTGTCGACTTGAACCTCAGCTTTCGTCAGCAGTGGGTTGGATTCGAAAATTCACCTCAGACATTTTACCTGAGCGGAAATTCTGTGGTTGGAAATGTAGGCGGTAGTCCGAAATATTCTGCATCGCTTCGTACCAGCCGTCAAACCATTCAGAAAAATACCGGTATCCGTACAGGAAAAATGAGACATGCCGTTGGAGGTAATGTAATGGGCGACCGTTATGGCGCATTCAAACGCAATATGTTTAACGGTTCTTATGCCTTGCATCTTCCTGTTGCAAATGGAATCAACGCATCCATTGGTGTGGGTGTGGGAATGAGTAATGTTATTTTCGATCAGGCAAAAGTTACCATGCTTGACCCCAACGATAATACCTACGCACAATTTCTTGGAAACACCACACGCGGAAACCTGTTTGATGTATTTACAGGAGTATATCTGTACTCAGAACAATTTCAGGTAGGTTACTCGAGTGCGCAATTGTTGCAAAACAAATTGTATTTCGGTGATCCTACCAATGCGAAATTGAAAATGCACCATTTCTTTATGGGGGGATATCGCTTTGATGTGAATGATAAACTTTCGATCACACCAAACTTTTTGCTGAAGTACATGAATCCAGCACCAATGGCGATTGACCTGAATTGCAAAGTGGATTACGACAATATGTTTTTCGGAGGATTCTCGTATCGTCACAAAGATGCCATTGTGGGAATGCTCGGAATGTTCTGGAACAACATTAAGATTGGTTATTCCTACGACTATACGATTTCATCATTGAGAAAACAAAATTCAGGCGGACATGAAATTGTTGCAGGTTACCGAATCAGGATTTAATAACACAATAAAAACAGCACTTACAGCACTTGGATTTTTTCTGAGTGCAAACAGCTACGCACAAGTTTCGGAGTTGATCTGGGGAGACCCGGTTAAACTACCGGCTACGATCAACTCACCCGGAGAGGAAGCATTACTGGTATTCTCGAGAGACAGTTCCACTTTGTTTTTTGTGCGTCAGTTTTTCGATGATAACACTGGTGGAAATGAAGATCAGGACATCTATTACTCCAAGCGCGGAATTGGTGGTATTTATGATGCAGCAAAAAACCTGAAAGCATTAAATAATAAAGATTTCAATGCCGTAGTTGGTGTTTCACTTGATGGAAACACTGTGTATTTATACAATGCATACGTCAAGAAAAAAAATCAGCTCGACAGAGGAATTGCAGTTGCAAAAAAACGTCCAAACGGCACTTATTCCGATCCTGTAAAACTGGAAATTGCAGGATTCAAACTTACCGGTAACCATTTCGGATTTTATGTCAATCCGCAGGAAACAGTAATTATCATTTCGTTTGAAGGTCCCGGATCACTGGGAGAGGAAGATCTGTACGTAAGTCTTCGTCAGCCCGACGGTTCCTGGGGAATTCCGATTCATTTGGGGAACACCATCAATTCAAAAGGCTTTGAGATGTCGCCGTTTTTATCGGAAGACGGGTATTCACTTTTCTTTTCATCGAATGGTCACGGCGGTGAAGGAGATGCTGATATTTTCGTGTGTTTCCGCATGGATGAAACCTGGAGAAACTGGTCGAAGCCACAGAATTTGGGAAATAAAGTTAACTCCCCCGGTTTTGATGCGTATTTTATTCTCTCCGCAAACGATGCCTATTTTGCAAGCAACCGCGACGGGGGAACAAGTGATATTTACAATGTAAAACCCCTTCTCCCCGAACCGGAGCCTGAACCCGTGCCTGAACCCGAACCGGTAGTAGAAGAAAAACCCGAAGAAATTGCCCGCAAGGAACTTTTTTCGATGGAGTTTAAAATTTATTTCGCCACCAATTCTTCCTGGCTCGAAAAACAAGCGATAGATGCGATAGATGCAGCACTTGAAAAACTAAAGCAGTATCCCGAAATCAAGTGCAACATTAGTTCTTTTGCCGATAAACGTGCCGACGATAATTACAACGTATGGCTAACTCAGCGAAGAGCTTACCGTGTACGCGATTATCTCGTATTACGCGGTGTTGATCCTTCCCGAATTACTTGCTACTACCACGGCAAGAAAAATCCTGTGGTGAATTGTAAGGACTGCACAGAGGAGGAATTACGACTTTCAAGAAGGACGGTGATTACGTTTTATGAGTAAACGGGAACAAAGGCGATTTCCAATTATCCTATTTCCAATTACCAATTACCCAATTACCAATTACCAATTACCAATTTCCGTTCACTTTTCACCATTCACTTTTCACTGTTTACCATTCACTGATTTCCGCATCCGATTAGGAAAAATCACGGGTCTTGATTAATTTGTGGCAAAATCATTGCCATGACCGATTATTTAAAAGAGTACCAGGAATATTATCGTGTGCGCATGCAGCGCTATGAAAACGATCCGGAATACACGGACAGTTACCAAAGTGAAAAGGCCATTTACGAAGCCATTGCCGGAGTAAATGAAATGGAAGGTTTCCGTGAACGCCTCGGAAATCTGAACGAGTTAAATGCGGTAGCCTATACCCGCGACAAGCAACGCATGTATCTCCGCCATTTCGAATCGATGCAGGAAACCGTAAGAGCTCAAACACCAAAGCGCATTATGGATAAAGCACCATCCTACGAAAAAGTGATGGATCTTATTGAGATGATCAATAACGAAGAAGCAAAAGGAATGCTGGAGATTACTGCAGATTCCGTCAGTCCTTTTGATAACTGGATCCTCCTGGAATATATTGAACTCTACAGTAAGGCAGATGTGCCTGAACAATACAAGTCCACCTACAAGAAGTACATAGACGATTACACGAAAGATCAACGTGAGCGTTTAGCCACCAGCGAAGGAGAAATCCAGAAGTTTGTTCCGGGATGGAAATTCAAAAAAGATCTTCCTACGGAATTTCGTCACCGCAGAAAATTCCCGGTGAATGATGCTGCGTTTGAGGCGCGATTGAAACAATTTATTCAAATCAACAATCTATAATCGTATGCCAGTAGATCCCTCAATGGCCGATGCCATGCTTGGCACCTTTCGCACAATGGCGAAGGATTGTCAGGATAAAGGTTCCAACGGAGAAGCCTTCGATAACATGATGGCTGCACTTAACCGAATGGAACAACTCGCCACAGAACTGAATGATGTCAGTGATTTATCAGTTGCCTTGATGAACGAAAATTTATATATGGAATTTTCGAACAATTACACCAAAGTGCTGAGTGCTGCCTACAAATCCGATTACGATCCGAATGCACCTTATGATGAAAAAGCGGATCAGGCCCTGATGAAACAATCGCTCAATGCCTACCGAGATGCCATACGTCAGATTAAGGATAGCAAGGAAGAAACGAAAAAGCTAATGGGCGAACGTTCTTCCGATCTTGATGTTCTTTACAAGGAACAACGCATGGTAGATGCTATTCAGGCTGTAATTGATCTGGGAGAATCCGGAATCAGTTATGCCGAGTGGTGCAAACGTTTGATCACACAAGGACTCGACAAAGCGATGGAAGGTTCTGTGCTGAGCAGAGAAAATGTGGAATGGGATGTGAAGTTTGCCGAAGCAATGGCTGTTTCACCTGCGCATATTGAAGCTGCTAAGCGAAAACTTCAGAAATTTGATGAACTCGCTGCACAATCGCCGATCAAAATGCCGGAGACCTTTAAATACCAATTAGCTTGCGACAAAATTGACTGGGAACTGGAACCCGAACAACTGAAATGGTATTGGATAAAAGATAAATGGGAAAAACTTTTCAATCGTCTCGAAGAATGGATCATGTCCTATACTTCCATGGCGCCATATATTTTTCCGTGGAATCAACATTCCAATCCACAAGCATCGGTGAAGGAAAGTCAGGCCTGCGCACCCGGATTGTTTCGTGCATGGGAGAACATGTGCAAGGATTATTTTGGAATGAATGCAGAAGAAATGTTCAACCATCCTTCGTTTGATTGGGAAATCCGTTACGGGTTCCATATGCATTCGAAAGTGTATACGGAATTTTTGCTCAAGGAAATCATGCCGATCTGTAATCCCAATGCAAAACCTTCAGACGAACTCGTAAAAAAAGCGGAAGAGATGCACAAGAATCATTTGGTGTATCGACCGGACAACAACATTCCTTACCAGCGCTTGAAAAAAGTTTTCGACGAGCGTTTTGGTGATGGTTGGTATGTTCAGCGACATGGTTTACCGGGTGAAGGGGCGAAATCGAATGCGGAGCCGTGGGGGGTGAATGGGTGAATATGCGAATGGGCTAATGTGCTAATGTGTGAATGTGCGAATGTGCGAATGGGTGAATGGGTGAATCCAACGCTCCCTTTGGTCGGTCGGGATGATTCTCCCTTTGGTCGAATCATGTGCGATTGTTTGGTTGGAAATAGTTTAATAATTAAAGTGTGCTTAAAACGATTTGAGAATTGAAAAAACTTCAGTTTAAAAAGGATCTAAAGGCTTCTTCACAGAAAGTTTATGAATCGATGTTGGGGCTTAAGGATAAAAGCACTTATGAGTTTTGGACTTCTGCTTTTAATCCTAATTCTATGTTTGAGGGAAGTTGGGAGAAGGGAAGCAAAATCCTTTTTGTGGGATTGGATGAAAATGGAAAAAAGGGGGAATGGTTTCTGAAATTGTTGCGCATCAGCCTGCAAAATTTGTTTCCATCAGACATTATGGTTTTTTAGAAGGTGATAATGAAATTACAACCGGAGAACAAGTCGAAAAATGGGCGGGTGGTCACGAAAATTATTCTTTCGAGGAAAACAACGGCAACACAACCGTAACAGTCGATTTGGATACCATTGAGGAATACCTGGATTATTTTAACAACACTTATCCGGCTGCAATGGATAAACTAAAACAGATTTCGGAGCACTGATTTTTTCCGCCAGTACAATTGTTGTTGAATTCATTAATGATCGAAAATGAATGCGACATACATTCAATGGCGATCAATTTTTAAACCAATTTTAAGGCGCTAAAAGATAACTCCCTGATCGGATGAAAAGTTGAATGATAATTGATTATCAGTTTTTTAAAGTTGTAATCATCTAAAAAACAATCACTTACAGAATTTTCACAAAATTCTTCATCCCTGTATTTGGAATTGATGCAGGAATTAACATAGATTTGTCACGATGAAAAACACCAATCTGTTCACCATTATGATGCCTGCAATGATGCATTGCTGCTGGTATCGTATTGCCTGAACGGAGGAGAATTTCATCTATAGTTAGACACAAAAACATCAACATAGAAAGGCCTCCGGAATCCCGGGGGCTTTTTTTTTGATTCAATCGAAATACCATAACAAGGAAATAAACAGAAGACCAAAACAACAAGCATGAAAACGATGAACCGAATTATGATGTACTGTTTTTGTTGTTGCCCCATGCGCAATATGATGTGGCATCATGCCCTTGCGCACCGGAAAGTGCTTTGTCCCGATCGAATGCGATGTTGACCGCAGACTATCATAACCACGACAAGGGGCTTTTCCGGAAAGGAGAAGCCCTTTTTTTATAAAAAAATGATTATTCACATTTAAAATATAATCCAATGCAACTCACAGAATCACAACGCCAGCTGTTCTTAGCGATATCACTTCGGCTTTCAAACGTAAGCATTGCCGAAAAGGCAAAACCTGCACGCAAGAGCAGCACAAAAAAAAACAAACCGAATTCCATTCATAACGCCGCCTGATCATGCAAAGTTTCCGACATGAACTCGAGGATTTGAATAATCCGGTAGTTGAAAAAGACATCATTGAACTGGAACGAAAAATCCGTTTGTTCCGCGAAGGCAAAATCGATGAAGAAAAATTCCGAAGTCTGCGTCTGGCTCGCGGCGTGTACGGACAGCGTCAGTCTGGTGTGCAGATGATCCGCATCAAAATTCCCTACGGAAAACTGAATGTGGCACAATTGCGAAGAATAGCAGATGTGGCCGACGAATACTCCAATGGCAATTTGCATACTACAACGCGGCAGGACATCCAGATCCATTATGTAAGTCTCGACCGAACTCCACACCTTTGGGCAGATCTTGAAAAAGATGCCATCACCCTCCGCGAAGCTTGTGGAAACACGGTGCGGAATATTACTGCATCCTATTTAGCAGGTATCGACCCGAATGAAGTTTTTGATGTGAGCCCGTACGCCCATGCACTGTTCGAATACTTTTTACGTCACCCCGATGGACAAGAGCTTGGCAGAAAATTCAAGATCGCATTTTCATCAGGAGAGAAGGATGATGCATTTACATTTATGCATGATCTGGGATTCATTCCTAAGCTGAAAATTGAGAACGGCGAAGAGATTCGCGGATTTAAAGTAGTGCTGGGGGGCGGACTTGGTGCACAACCTGTTCTGGCAAAAACGGCATTCGAATTTTTGCACGAAGATCAAATCATTCCATTTACTGAAGGTGTGATACGTGTTTTCGACCGGCACGGTGAACGAGCCCGAAGACATAAGGCAAGGTTCAAATTTCTCATTGAAGAAATCGGACTCGAAAAATTTCTTGCATTGGTAAAGGAAGAACAAAAAGCACTGTGTGTGCAGTCGTTAAAAATTGATCGCTACAAAGTGCCTGTTGCTGTATTACCAAAAAATAAAAAAGCACCCCATGTTGAAGATCTGGATATTGACGCCTATGATGCCTGGCTTAAAACCAATGTAATCGAGCAAAAACAACGCGGCTATTTCGCAGTGAAAATCCGATTGAGTACAGGCGATTTTAGCACCAACGCTGCACGTAAACTGGCATCACTTGTTGAAGATTTCGCCGGAGACGATATTCGCATTACCATCAACCAGGGATTACTTCTGAAATTTATTCTTCCCGAAAATCTTCCTTATGTTTTCCATCAGTTGAAAGCAATAGGACTTGCGGAACCGGGATTCGACAGTACGCTCGACATTACTTCCTGCCCCGGAACCGATACCTGTAATCTTGGTATTACGAGTAGTTACGGTATTACCCGCGAACTGGAACGTGTCATCAAAAGCGAATATCCTGAACTGATTCACAACAACGACATCAAAATTCGAATCAGTGGTTGCATGAACAGTTGTGGACAACATACCATTGCGAATATCGGATTCCATGGCAGCACGCTAAAATCCGGACAGCTAGTTGTTCCTGCATTGCAGGTGTTGCTGGGTGGTGGTCCGCTTGGAAATGGTGAAGGAAAAATTTCGGATAAGGTCATAAAAATACCTGCGAAAAGAGGTCCGGCTGTATTGCGAACATTGCTCAATGATTATGAGAAACATTCGGAGGAACAGGAATATTTCAATACGTATTACGAACGCAAAGGCGAAAACTATTTTTACGATCTGCTGAAACCATTGGCATCAACAGAAACGATTCTTCCCGAAGAACTCATTGATTGGGGTCACGACGAAAACTACAAGCAAGCCATTGGTGTAGGCGAATGTGCCGGAATAGCGATTGATCTTGTAGCAACAATGCTTTTTGAAACGGAAGAAAAATTACTGAGTGCAAAAGAGAGTTTTGAAGAAGGACGATTTGCCGACAGTATTTATTTCAGTTATTCCACATTAGTAAGCGGAGCAAAGGCATGGTTGGTGAATCACGGAATTAAAACGAATTCGCAGCATGGAATCATCAAGGACTTTGAAATTCATACAGAGGATACATTTTTTCCCGGACAATCCTTTTCCTCCATCGCTTTTGCCATTCGTGATCGTGAACCGGATCAATCCTTTGCTGCAAGTTATCTTGAGCAGGCGCTTCAATTTTTTGATCAACTTAAACAGCTGCGTCAACTCCAAACAGCAGCACAACTGAATTAACATGAAAACACTTACACACATATCCCCGCAACTAACACTGGTAGGCGCGGGACCGGGAGATCCTGAGCTGATCACGCTAAAAGGAATTCGTGCTGTGCAAAAAGCAGATGTCATTTTGTACGATGCACTGATCCATCCCGATATTCTTTTGCATGCCTCAGCTAAAGCGATTAAAGTCTTTGTAGGCAAACGTGCCGGTCAGCACAGCTTCACACAAGATGAAATTCACCGACTCATTGCCGAATACGCCTTGAATAAAGGTCATGTGGTACGACTCAAAGGCGGAGATCCTTTTGTATTTGGCAGAGGTCATGAAGAATTGGAATTTGCTGAATCGCTCGGAATACCGACACGTATCATCCCGGGCATCAGTTCATCAATTGCTGTTCCTGAATTGCAAGGAATTCCCATAACACGCAGAGGGACCAATGAAAGTTTCTGGGTGATTACCGGAACAACACGCAGCGGAAAATTATCGTCGGATGTTGCATTGGCTGCGCAATCGAGTGCTACGGTAATCATTCTGATGGGCATGAGTAAACTCCGGGAGATCCGCGAGATATTTGAAAAGCTTGGCAAAAAAAATACGCCATTTGCGATTATCCAGAACGGAACATTACCGAATGAAAAAACCGGATTCGGCTATGTGCATCAGATCGAAGACATCGCGAAAAAAAACCAATTGGGTGCACCGGCCATTATTGTGATTGGTGATGTTGTACTCGATCATAAGGTATTCCGACAGGAAGTCCTGCACAAACATTATTTCAAAAGCAGAATTGCGGAAAATTAATTTCTTCTCTGCCAAAACCAGAAAAAAAAAGACTCATGAATCAGTTATTTCCCTTGTTTCTTCGCACCGACCGACTCCATTTTCTAATTGCGGGAGGCGGTGATGTTGCCGAAGAAAAATTACAAGCCTTATTACGGCAATACCCGGATGCCCATGTGGTGGTTATTGCAGAACATTTCGAAACAAACTTGGTGCGACTCGCTCAATCGCATGCATTTGTTGTGTTGCGACAAAAAGCGTTTTCTGCAAGTGATCTGAACAATATACAGGTAGTGCTTGCTGCCACCCGCGATGCTGCATTTAATTTATCGATTGTGCAGGAAGCCCGAAAGCGAAACATTCTGGTGAATGCCGCCGATATGCCCGAGTTGTGCGATTTTTATCTGGGAGCAGTGGTGAAAAAAGGAAATCTGAAAATCGGTATTTCAACCAACGGCTCCTCTCCTATTCTGGCGCGACGACTCCGCGAATTTTTCGAAGATGTGTTACCCGATGATATCGATCAACTGATCAATGATCTTTATGTCGTGCGTAAATCACTGAAAGGAGATTTTCAGGGAAAATCAAAAACACTCAGTGAGCTGACCGCATCCTTCCGGTGTTCGGGAGGCTTATTGCAAGTTGCGCGAAATCCGGATAATGAGGTGTGGGATTAAAAGGGGCGAGAACGGGAACGGGAATGAGAACGGGAACGAAGACGAGACGAGACGAGGCCGATGAACCGCAAAGAAAATGGGTGGGGTGGGGTGATAATTCCAAAATTGTGGTCCATACCACATCCTGAGTTACATCATGATCTTTTTTAAGTAGAGCAAAGACGCCTACGTTGCTACGCTAAGGTAGTACCATTGGTATTTGTACTGAAGATTGAAAATGGAGTATTATTAATTATAGCACAAACTCAATTTTTCAACTGGAAATCAGGCAGTACACCTTCGAGCCATGCCGAAGGCATCTATGTTACACTTGAAAAAAATCCAAAATGGTAGAACCGTAAAAAATAGTAGACTACAAAAAACCTTTTTCACATATCAAGACAATCCCCTTTGCGGCTCCCTTAACTCCTGCCTTAGGAAAATGCCCAACCCGTTATATCGGATTCATTGGGGTTCCCCATATTGTGAAAGAGACCTTCATTGGTAATTGAAAATTGGTAATTGGAAATTAGTAATTACAATCTCGCTTTCTTAACGCGATCCATTTCGCGTTTGGCGTCTTTCAATTTGAGATCGTCGCGTTTATCAAATAATTTTTTCCCGGTGGCGAGAGCGATTTTCAATTTAGCTATGCCTTTTTCATTGAGAAAAATTTCGAGTGGTATCAATGTAGTTCCTTTCACTTTCAATTCTTTCTCAATTTTTTCGATCTCGCGCGCATTGAGCAGGAGCTTGCGTTCGCGCAGGGGTGCGTGGTTGTTGTAACTACCGGGTTCGTATTCGGCAATATGCATGCCTTTCACCCACAATTCGCCATTGTGCAGAAAACAATACGCTTCGTTGATGCTTGCCTTACTTGCACGGATCGATTTGATCTCGGTACCGGTAAGCATAATTCCGGCAACGTACACATCATTCAGATGGTACTCAAACGAAGCTTTCTTATTGCGGATACTGACTTTGCTCACGGTGCAAAGTTAGCAAATTAGCGGTACAGTGGCTGTGCTGAGCCTTACGGAATGCTGGTGTAATAGTAGAGAATGGAAAAGCCTTTAGTGGTTCCCTCCAGAACGAATATATCCTGTGTTTTTACATTTTCGAAATCGACCTCCAACACCACCATGTAGGCATCAATGGCGTCGGGACGAATATTCCTGCACAGGTTGGAACTTTTCCAGCTGTGTTTGATGTACGGACCGGTATTGGTGAAATTGGTGGTGAGAAACGTTTTAAATCGCTCTTCATCTGTAGAAGCGCGAACCGAAGGATGCAGCAGGGAATACACTTTTGCCAGTCCCTGCTCATTGCTGTTTTTGTAAAACTCGGTGAGCAGAAATTCGATGCGACGTGTATCGTCTTCATTGCCGCAGGTATAACCCGAAATAAAATCGAATGTATTGATGAAGAAGGTGCCCTTGCTATCCATGATGATCTGCAAGTTGAGCACTGCATTTTCTTTTTCGGCAACAAGATAAGCAGATGATTTTGCAACAGAAACGCCACCCGGATGAAGATTCAAAAAAGTGGAAATCGCTTCGGGTTTTTGTTGTTTGACGAATCCGAGTTTTTCATGTAGGATCTCCGTAAGTTTGAGGAAATCATTGTAAGGCATATTTTGCTGCAGACTCTCCGAAAAAAGATTGTACATCGCTTCATGATCTCTTCTGTTAAAATACTCGAGGAACTTAGGCGGCATGCCTAATGCACCATGAATCACCATTGGATCATTGATATTGGAACGAAGCGTTCGCGTATTCAACGAGCGCAGTTTCCATTTTTTTCCCGATAACTCCACATTCATATCCCACACCACCAATGCCTCGGTGAAATAGAGATTCATGGTTAGCGTATGTAAATTATTTTTTGCGTCGAAGGAACTGTCAGAAACAATGCGTGTGAGAAAATTCCCCTTGTTGTTTCCCGATTCCACCATCGTTGTATGAATGTTGCTTGCGTCAACTCCTGATGCAAGAAATACAGCCGTTGCTTCGGGAGTGTTTTTCATCAGCGAAAGCATCAGACTATCGGCCAAAGCGTATTTGGTTGACTGTGCACCGGAAGCAATCGAGTGAAGGATAAGGATGAGGAAAACAACACTGCGTAACATTGGCATTTTTTTACCAATATACAGTGTTTTCGTATTAGTAAAAAGGATTTAACACGGAAAGAGAAATTCTCAGCAACCGCTTAACCAAGAGCGACATCAAGAATCATCATCACCAAAAATCCGCCAATGAAACCCAATACAGCTACATCGGTGTATTTGTCGCGTTGTGTTTCAGGAATTACTTCTTCCACCACCACATAGATCATTGCACCGGCAGCAAAAGCGAGTGCGAATGGAAGCAATGGTTCCATGTAAATCACCGCTATGGCACCGATTACACCTGCTACCGGTTCTACAATGGCAGAAAGCTGACCGTACCAAAAACTTTTCCAGCGACTCACTCCTTGTCTGCGCAAGGGCATGGCGACAGCTATTCCTTCCGGAAAATTCTGAATTCCGATACCAATTGCCAATGCAATAGCGGTTGTAAAAGCAGCAGGATCCAAACCATTTGCAGCAGCACCAAACATCACACCCACTGCAAGTCCTTCGGGAATATTGTGTAAGGTAATTGCTAATACAAGCAAAGTTGTGTGATGCCAGGTGGTTTTCATTCCTTCTGTTTCGTCCTTACCATAATTGATATGCAGGTGAGGTAATAATTTATCCAATCCGTACAGAAAAAGTGCCCCCACCAGAAATCCAATTGCGGCAGGCATCCAGGGCATGGCAGGATACAATCGTTCCGACCATTCGATACTCGGATTGAGCAGCGACCAAAAACTAGCGGCCACCATCACTCCACCTGTAAAGCCAAGCATGGCATCGAGCACACCACGGTGCATGGTCTTAAAGAAAAACACCAGCGATGCACCAAGCGCAGTGAGAAACCAGGTGAACGTTGTTGCAATGAGCGCAGCCCAAACCGGACCAATTTCTATCAGATAATTTTTTATGGCATCCATACGTTATTTGTGTTTTACTAAAATGTTTCGTGTAACAAGATTCGACAATGTGATCTTGCGTTTATCCTTCAACTCGATCACCATCGAACGATCGAAACTAAAGATTTCACAGATGCGCAAACCAACACCGAGTGTTAATCCCTGCTGCTGCAAAAAAACAAGAAAGGAAGAACTGGTATCGTTCACACCGGTGATCAATAATTTATCGCCTTCAACTGCATTGTTTAACTCGAACGACTCTTCCCTTTTTGCGAATTTTCCGTTCTTATCAGGAATAGGATCGCCGTGCGGATCGAATTCAGGGTAATCGAGAAATTCATCCAGACTATCGATCAGTTTCGTACTCTGAATATGTTCCAACTGTTCCGCCACTTCATGCACCTCATCCCAACCGAATTGCAGTTTCTCCACCAAAAACACTTCCCACAAACGGTGCTTGCGAATGGTACTTAGCGCTATCTTTTTCCCTTCACGGGTTAAGGCAACACCCTGGTACTTTTCGTAGTTAACCAGCTTTTTGTCAGACAACTTCCTGAGCATATCAGTAACTGAAGACGCCTTGGTCTGCAAACGATCGGCAATACCGTTGGTGCTCACGCCTTCCGACTTTCCTTCGCTCAGATAATAGATGGCTTTCAGGTAGTTCTCCTCCGTGTAGGTCAATTTCATGATCCAAAAATAGAAAATAATGATAATACAAACAAATTTTTTAGACTTGTCTAAATTTTTCTTTAGATTTGCATCATGATCTTCCCAAAACATATTACCCCGGGACTGAAAATGTGTGCATTAGCCTTTTTGGGATTGGTGGTTTCGTCCTTTTGCGCAAGTTCAACACTACAGGCACATGAATATTTTAGGGCCAAGGTGGTGGATACCGAATCATTATTGCCTGTACCCGGAGCGCATGTAATGGAATCGCCACAGGGTTTGCGGGCGGTAAGTGATGCCAATGGTGTTTTTCAGTTTGAAGCAATACAGCCAGGAAAACATAAATTTGAATTCAGCGCTGTCGGATTTGAAAAAAAAGTGATCATCATTCATCTGCCAATCAGTGACACCTTGATCATTAAACTAAAAAGTTCGGAAACTATTCTGGATGAAGTGGTGGTATAGGGCACCATGAAAGAAGTACGATTGATGGAATCTCCTATTCCCGTTACGGTAATTTCTCCTTCGTTCCTGCGAAAAAATCCTGCACCTTCACTTTTCGAATCCCTGCAAACA
>JBKBUQ010000077.1:0-13417 GCA_046289975.1 Flavobacteriales bacterium
GCTGTTACCAAGGCAACAGGTAAGGCGATTGGTGCTGCCACCAATACGCCACCTGCAGCTGCAAGTATTAATCCGATAGCGCGTAGTTTTTTGAAAAACTTTGGAGTTGGTTCACATAATCTTTCCAAAAGATTCATGTCGTCTGGATTTTTTTGCTTCTTGTTCATACTGCTTTTTTTTAGTTGATTTCAACAACAGTTAATGAATTATGCGCTCCGTCCTTTAATGAATACTGTACAGCATTCACTTCTTGGAAAAATTCAATTTGTAAGAGGTACAAATCGGTACCAGCACCACCGGGAATCGCAGGAGTTAAAACTACGTTCGATGGAGTAGCATCGATAGGAAGGTTCACAGCATTTGTTGCTTGAACGTCATACAGTCCTGTTGCAAAATCTAATTTCAACCATGCACCTTTGAAAGTTACGTGAGTAGCTCCCGCAGGGTAGTTGATATGATTTACAGGTTCAAGACCGTTGATTGTGATTACACCAGTTCCGATGTTCACGCTGTATGGTTTAAACAAGATGCTACCGAGCAAAGCTTTTTTGTTGAAGTTGAAATTCTTCAACAATGCTTTTGCCGCTGGCAAAGCAATTGCAACACCAACATTACGATCTCCACGTACACTTGTGCCGTCAAGATTTTTTATGTCGGTCATTACCTTGGTTAAACGAGATACAACACGATTGTCGGAAGCAGTTTGTAACATTGCGAACAATGCTACACGCAGGTTTTTACCTGCAACCGCAGACGAACCAAATTCAGCTCCGTTTTCCCTTGTTCTCACAAAGGCAGGATCGTTTTGAATGCGTTCCGCATCCACACCGCCCTTTTCACGTGCTAAATGTCCGTCTTGGGTTTTGTAAAAAGAAATATCTCCGATTTTCCCTTTTAGTTTGATGATGCCCTTTTGACGTGCCATTTTGTTTAAATTTTAAATGATTTATAATTTGCTTAAACAAGCGCTGCAGTCACCTGTAAAAGGCCAGGCATTTTTTTAATCGCGAATCAAAAAATAACTGACACTACAAAGGTACTTTGAGACAGATGGTTGAAAGAATTTGCGGTGCGTTTGCGCCCGTTCACAACGGTTCACACCGTTACAGCGCCATTAGGTGTCGTAAGTGTATGGATGCTCCCAAGATGAAGCATAGATAATGTATATTTAGTAGCAGTGTAATGTAATGGAAGGCAATGTGATGAATATTTCTGAATGTTCCCCCCCATGTTCCCCCCGTTGGTGCTTTAAACGCAAAAACCCCAGTTTTTACTGGGGTTTTATGCTTTCTACTGTGATTCCGCTGGGGCTCGAACCCAGGACCCCAACATTAAAAGTGTTGTGCTCTACCAGCTGAGCTACGAAATCAATCCACTTTCCTTTGAAAGCGGGTGCAAATATAATGGCTTGAGTCTGTTTTCCAAAAGCAGAATGAAAAAAACATGAATCTGTATCGAAACTCACCCTAAAATCCTCGAAAAATCAGGAGTTTCGGTAAAAGCATTAGTTTTGAACATGCGTTTATATCTCGTCGGATTCATGGGGTCTGGTAAATCTACAGTAGCAAAACTGCTGGCAGAGGACATGAATTTGACTGCTTTCGACCTCGATCAGATTATCGTAGAGGAAAGTGGATTACCTGTTTCCATTCTGTTTAAACAAGAAGGAGAGCAGGCTTTTCGAATACGGGAATCAAAACTCTTGGATCAGTGGATCAAATCAAACGCGCATGGCGTTTTGGCAACCGGTGGTGGTACACCCTGTTTTTTGGGGAATAGTCGTAAAATGGAGATGTCGGGTGTGATGATTTACCTCAAAACTTCTGCAGATACTCTCTCCCTTCGATTAAACGATGAAATGGAATCGCGTCCTTTGTTGGCAGGATTAAAGGGCAAGGAATTGTTCTCCTACATCGAACAGACGCTCGCTCAGCGCAGTGAGTTTTATGAAAGTGCAAGAATTACCGTCAATGCTGATCAAACAATAAACGAAGTTGTAAACGAAATAAAGAACAAGCTGAAGGAGATTGATTTATGAGCGTGGCCCTCGGTATTGATTATGGAACCAAAAGAGTAGGACTTGCCATTTCGGATGAATTGGGAATGATTGCGAGTCCGTTGGAAACGATTCATTCAACGGAGTTGACAGCCTGGTTAACACGCAATATCCCTCTGCGAAAAATTATAACCGTAGTTGTAGGTGAACCTAAAAAACTGGATGGTTCTGATACTGATTCCACTCAATTGATCAATGAACTCTGTGTTCATTTGCGACGGACATTTCCACAGGTTGAAATTGTGCGTGTCGACGAACGATTTACCTCATCAATGGCAATGCAGAGCATGATTTTGGGAGGAGCAAGTAAAAAGCAAAGGCAGAATAAGGGTGCAATCGATGCTATCAGTGCCGCTTTAATTCTGCGTTCATGGCTGGAATCGCCTAAGCGATGAACTATTTTATTTTTAGTTCGAGCACGGAAATGTAATCGCGACCTTCTTTTAGAAATCTATTCAGCTTGTCCTTAATTTCTGAATCCATGAATTTTAAAAGTGGCTGATCAACTTTTTCGAAATAGTCGAAAGCACTTTTTATTGCCGCATCCCATTTTTCATAATTCAGGTCGAGGTCCGATGGCTGCAATTTTTTTCGACATCCCGGTTGAGTGCATACAAGGTCAATATCCCAACCGGAATTAAAAAGTCCATATTCATCGGTAATCTCTTCTCCCGCCTGTATATCGCGAATAGCAATCTCAAATCCATAACCGGTGCTAATGATATTGCAGTTGCAACAGTGGTTAACATATCGGCCAATATCCCAGCTTAGCACAAAATTTCCATTGGGCTCGGTGTACGAATATTTTTCAATCAGATCTTTATACAGCGGATCATTCCTTCGTGGATCATCAGGTGGAATTACAATCTCTAATTTGTCTTTAATATATACGATTGTTCCCTTAGGAATAAACGTAGTGGCGAAAACGCCGCTTCCAACTTCATTACTAATAAAGCGGAGCTCAGTGTAGGGGTGGATCATAGGTCCTTATATCGCCACCAAATTAAATGGAAGAACGATTACTTTTATAGAAAGCCAAAAGTTTTCTTTCCAATCCTGACCCTTGCTCAAAAGGAGTTGTATTTTTATAAAAAATGGAAGCATGGCTAAGGCAATCACAATCGGAAAAGAATCGGTAGCACCGGGCGAAAGCAAGATTATCAATTACGATATCGCACGGCTACCCTCAGGAATGATGATCAATATGCCCGTGTTTGTTTACCGAAGCAAGGTCGAAGGACCTGTTTTGCTGCTTTCAGGCGGTTTACATGGCGATGAGGTGAATGGAATCGAGATTATTCGCAGAATGACCTCAGAAGGCATGTTTAACAAGCTGATTGCCGGTTCTATTATTGCCATTCCGGTGCTCAATGTTTTTGGATTCCTGAACTATTCGCGTGAAGTTCCTGATGGGAAGGATGTGAATCGCAGTTTTCCGGGCGATTCGAATGGCTCCTTGGCAAGTCGAGTTGCGTGGCATCTCACAAAAAACATTTTACCACTCATCGATTATGGAGTGGATTTTCATACCGGTGGTGCACAACGTACCAACTATCCGCAAATGCGTTATTCACTGGTCGATAAAAACTCTGAGCTCATTGCCAAAGCCTTTGCTGCTCCTTTCACCCTCAATTCAGGATTAATTCCCAAGTCAATCCGCCACCAGGGATCGAAAATGGGTAAACCAATTATCGTCTTCGAAGGAGGAGAATCCATGCGCTTTGATGAGTTATCCATCAGCGAAGCAATCGATGGCACTAAGCGTTTACTCTGCTATTTGGGTATGATCAACGAGAATTACGAAGAACGAAAAGGAATTCTTCTGATGGATAGCTCATGGATCAGAGCTAACCGCGCAGGATTATTTAAACCATTTGTGGATTCCGGTGATCCCGTTCAAAAAAATCAACCGGTTGGGGTTATCAACGATCCCTTCGGACAGTATGAAATTAAAGTCCTTTCAAAGTACAGTGGACATATCATCGGAATGAACAATAATCCCGTAGTCCACCAGGGAGATGCATTGTTTCATGTTGGATTGGAAGAGGGGAGATAAATCCCTGTTAAGCCCTTAATTGTTTTTCAGACAATAGATGGTCTCGAAAAATTCAGGTTTAAAGAAAGTGCTGAATAAGGGAATATAAATTCCATCTGCACATTGCTTGATATCAAATCGATCTTTTCCCATCACCGTTCCGTAGGTGAAATAGGCTAATTCAATACAATACAATTGCGAGGAGTCATCCGTATTGTAATCGTAATCAAACGTACGACGCTCTTTCAGGTAGAGTTGGGCAAGGTCCATCATTTTATGGATCTCTTCTTTTGTCATTTTAGGACGAACAATGCAATAGTTGCTGTCGGCTACATCATTTGCAAATGCACGCAGGGATTGGGTCTGAACACCATCTCGTCCCGACATCTCTTCGGAAACGGAATGGATGACACGTAGTTTACCATTAATTACGCCTACCATTCCAACATGTGAGAAATGGCGTTGTTCACCCATAAATTCGATGATCTTTTCACTGAAAGCACCACCGCCCTGACGGAGGATGAAATCGCCTTCCTTAACGGAAAACACAACAGAATCGGGGACTAGTGGCGCTTTTGCCACCGGCTCTAAAGAATTATCCCCGCTCAGGTTGCAACCTGAAACGGGGATAATTAATAGAAATATAGCAAGAATTTGTATTCTCAAAAGCTATTATTCAACTGGAGCAACTTCACCTTCAGTAGCTTCACCTTCAACGTCAGTTGACTCTGGTTCTGGCTCAGGCTCAGGCATTGGCTCCATGTCTCCACCGCCCATGTTACCCATTTTGCTGTAGTCAACAACCCACTTGTCGTTTTCTTTCTTCAGGTTGTAAACGGTTTCTTTTCCGCCTTTTTCCTTACAAGTACATGTAGACTCAGCTTCTTTAGTCTCACACTTAACTTCTTCGATTTCAGGAGCAGCAGGCTTTTCAGCACCACCAAGAGCACCCATTGATTCTGCCATACCTTTGGCAGCATCTACTTGTTCCTTACCTTTTGTAGTTGCAAGATCCTTAGCAGTACCCCAATCTTGGGTGGTGATAGCTGTGTGGAATTTTTTTGCAACATCTTCGGGGGTTGACCCGCCACCGCAAGCTACCATGATAGCGGCAACTGCAGAAAGAGCTAAAACTTTAATTTTCATTGTTTTGGTTTTTTTTTGGTTTTCTGTGAATGAATACGGCGCGAATATCGGAGGTTTTTACTTACTACGCAAGCCATTGTTAAAAAAAAGCGAATAAAATCGGGCATTTTAAGCCTTCTTCCTAATGATATAGCCGCGGAAAGCCTGATAAAGCCTACCTTTGCGGCCTGTTTTACAATATTTGATGATATGATCAGTACCTCCAATTTAACCCTGCAGTTCGGAAAACGAATTTTATTTGATGAAGTAGATGTTCAGTTTACCGAAGGGAACTGTTACGGTGTAATCGGAGCCAACGGAGCTGGGAAATCTACTTTCCTGAAAATACTCTCCGGTGAGGTCGATCCAACCAAAGGACAAGTAAACATCCTTCCCGGAAAACGAATGGCTGTCCTGAAACAGGACCACTTCGAATTTGATGAATGCAGAGTACTGGATACTGTCATAATGGGACATAAAAAATTATGGGCTATTTCAATGGAAAAAGAAAGCATTTATGCAAAACCTGAAATGACAGAAGCAGATGGCAACCGCGCCGCTGAACTGGAATCGGAGTTTGCAGAAATGGATGGATGGAATGCCGAAACGGATGCTGCCGAAATGTTGTCAAATCTCGGGGTAAAAGAAGAATATCACCACCAGCAAATGAAAGATATTGCAGGTAACTTAAAGGTTCGAATTCTGCTTGCACAGGCTTTATTCGGAAACCCGGATATTCTGATTCTCGATGAGCCAACCAACGACCTTGATGTTGAAACCATTTCCTGGCTGGAAGACTTCCTGGCTGATTTCAGAAATACGGTAATCGTGGTTTCGCACGACCGTCACTTCCTCGACACGGTTTGTACCCATATCGCAGATATCGACTTTGGAAAAATTACACTTTATACCGGTAACTACACATTCTGGTATCAGGCTTCTCAGCTTGCACTCAAGCAGCGAACAGAACAAAACAAGAAAGTAGAAGATAAACGAAAGGAATTGCAGGAGTTTGTTGCGCGGTTTAGTGCCAATGCAGCAAAAAGCAAACAAGCAACCAGCAGAAAAAAATTACTCGAGAAACTGCAAATCGATGATATCCGACCTTCTTCAAGAAAGTATCCTGCCATTATACTTAATCAGGAACGTGAAGCGGGTGATCAGATTCTAAGAGTAGAGCACCTTACCATCAGCAACGAAGAAGGTGTTCTTGTCAATGATATCAGCTTTAAAGTAGACAAAGGAGATAAAATCGCCATTCTCTCAAAAAACTCAACAGCAATTACTGCCTTACTCGAAGTACTTGCCCGCGAACGCGAACCACAATCCGGTAGTATGGAATGGGGTATTACCATTAAACGCGCATATCTTCCTAATGAAAACTCACACTATTTTCAGGAAGACCTTTCTTTGGTCGACTGGTTACGTCAGTATTCCGTAAATAAGGACGAAGATTATATCCGCGGTTTCCTAGGTAAAATGTTGTTTTCAGGACAAGAAGCGCTTAAGTCAGTGAAAGTATTGTCGGGAGGCGAAAAAGTGCGCTGTATGACTTCACGTTTGATGCTTATGCAAGGTAATTTCCTTTTGCTGGATGAACCAACCAACCACCTCGATCTCGAATCTATTACAGCATTTAACAATGCATTGATTGATTTTAAAGGAATGGTGATGTTTACCTCGCATGACCATGAGTTTGTTCAGACTGCAGCAAACAGGATCATCGAAATTACCCCGGGAGGAATCATTGATAAGAAACTGACTTACGATGAATACCTGGCAGATCCGAAAGTAAAAGAACTTCGCTGTGCAGAGGGAATATTGGTGTAATTACTGTCGTTTTTTTACGACTGTATCAACGACTTTTCCATCCTTATAAACGATCTCTCGGGCAAGTTGACCATCGGGATGGTATTCTTTCCATGTGCCGTGTTCAACACCGTTTTTCCAATATTCCTTCGCTTTTATATTACCTGATAGATAGTAGTACACCCATTCTCCGTGTTCTGTTCCGTTTTTAAATTCTCCGGTATATTCCAGTTTGCCATTTTCATAATAGACTTCTTCCTTTATTTTTTCGGCATTCATCTCTTTTCCTTTCAAGTGGTAAATCACTTCCGGTTGACCACTCGGGAAAGTTTTGATGACAACCTTTCTTACCTGGGCTGACGATGATAGAAATACAAACGAAAGAAATAATGTGAATACAATACGCATAGCAGCATTCGGTTTAATTAGTTAAAGTAAAAACTCGAATTCAAGATGTTCGAGCGATTTCAATTCGTCAAGAAACTCATTGCTGATTTCAACACCAACATTTTTACTGGGCATATCAATCCTTATTTTTTCAAGACTGTCCTGCAGCGTTACCCGGTATCTGGTTTTCCCCTTGTAACGTTGTAAAAGACCATCCAACTCATCAACAAATCGTTCGTCCACGCGGTAAGGATTAATGCTCAGGTTGATGCCTTTAACATATCTCTCCCTGGCATCGGCCAGCAAATCGATCATTCCTACTTTAAACTCAAACTCATCTTCCTTGATCTCGTTTCCGAATCGTCGGTTCTGTACTTTTCCGCGAATGAAAATGAATGTGTTCTCTACAAGATATTGTCTGAATTTCATGTAATCGTCACCAAACAACATGAGGCGTGCAGTCCCTTCGTAATCTTCCATTTCGAAAGATCCGAATGGTTTTCCTGTTTTGGTCTGACGGTGTTCAATCTTTGTTACAATTCCGGCAATCCTTAATTCGCGGTGCAATTGATCCTTGCCTAAAATGCCAAGCATTCCGCAATGAGCACCTGGTGTGCAGAGATTATCGAGATCGTAACGGAAATCATCCAGTGGATGACCTGAAATGTAAATTCCTACCACTTCTTTTTCCCTGTTCAGCTGATACAATGTTGGCCATGGTTCGCTCTTGGGAATATTGGGCTCGGGAGTCATTTCTGCGCTCTCTTCTCCAAACAAACTAACTTGCGATGATTGTGCTCCTTCCTGCAGTGAAGTTCCAAAACGGATCGCTTTCGATAAGAAGGTATTGTTATCGCCATCGTCGTGGAAATAAACAGATCGGTAAATGCCAAAATCATCAAATGCTCCTGCCAATGCAAGATTTTCCAGCGTTTTTTTATTGGCAGAACGAAGATCTATTCTTCGGGTAAAATCAAAAATGGAGAGATATTTTCCATTTTCTTTTCGCTCCCGAACAATGGCTTCAACCGCATTTTCACCAACACCTTTAATTGCTCCTAATCCAAAACGAACCGCACCTTGCGTATTAACCGTAAACTTAAGTTCCGACTCATTTACACTTGGTCCTAATACTGGTATTTTCATTCGCTTACACTCTTCCATAAAGAAAGTGACCTTCTTAATATCACTCATGTTATGGGTAAGTACCGATGCCATGTATTCGCCAGGATAATGAGCCTTTAAATAAGCGGTTTGGTAGGCTACATAGGCATAACAGGTGGAATGCGATTTGTTGAAAGCATAAGATGCAAAGGCTTCCCAGTCGGTCCAGATCTTATTGAGCTTATCTTCAGGGTGACCTTTTTCTTTGGCCTTTTCTACAAACAATGGCTTTAATTCATCCAGTTTGGCTCGAATCTTTTTCCCCATCGCCTTACGCAGCTCATCCGCTTTTCCCTTCGAAAAATCTGCTAGCTTTTGAGAAAGCAACATCACCTGCTCCTGGTAAACCGTAATTCCGTAGGTCTCCTTGAGGTATTCTTCCATTTCCGGAAGGTCGTAGGAGATGGGTTCTATTCCGTGCTTACGTCGGATAAAATTCGGTATATATTCCAACGGACCAGGTCGGTAAAGCGCATTCATGGCGATAAGGTCCGCAAACGTATCTGGCTTGAGTTCGCGTAGGTATTTTTGCATTCCCGGACTTTCAAACTGGAAGGTTCCGTTGGTTTCTCCACGCTGATAAAGCTCATAGGTTTTGGCATCATCCAATGGAAACTCATCCGGATCGAGTGATATTCCGTGACGTTCTTTAACAATCCGACAGGCATCCTTAATGATAGTCAGGGTTTTTAACCCCAAAAAGTCCATTTTCAGCAATCCCGCACTTTCAACAACAGAGTTGTCAAATTGCGTAACATACAAATCCGAATCCTTTGCTGTTGCTACCGGAACAATATGGGTGATGTCTTCCGGGGTAATAATAACACCACAGGCATGAATACCGGTATTCCTGAGAGAGCCCTCCAGCATTCGCGCCTGACGCAAGGTTTGCCCGGATATATCATCTGCCTTGGCGATTTTTCTAAGTTGAAGACCCATCTCAAGGTCTTCGCCGGATAATTTTTCCTTTAGCTCATCATCTTTTAATTCCAGCAGTTTTGCCAACGAAAGATCAGGTACAAGCTTTGCTATACGGTCTGCATCGGCAAGCGGTAAATCAAGTACCCTGGCTGTATCGCGTATTGCAGATTTTGCAGCCATGGTTCCGTATGTAATGATCTGTGCTACCTGCGAGGCGCCATATTTGTTTACCACATACTGAATGACCTTATCACGACCCTCATCATCAAAGTCGATATCGATATCGGGGAGTGAAACCCGCTCCGGATTCAGAAAACGCTCAAAAAGGAGATCGTACTTAATGGGATCAACATTGGTGATTCCAATACAATACGCAACTGCAGATCCTGCAGCAGAACCACGGCCGGGACCAACACTCACACCCATATTTCGTGCTTCTGTTGTAAAATCCTGTACAATCAGAAAGTAACCCGGATAACCCGTATTTTCAATTGTGGCTAATTCAAAATCCAGCCTTTCCTGAATTTCAGGAGTGATCTCACCGTAACGCTTTTTAGCTCCTTCGTAGGTAAGATGACGTAAAAAAGCATTCTCACCCCTTTTTCCTCCGTCAGTCTCATCTTCGGGGTGACGAAATTCATGGGGAATTTCAAACTTGGGTAGCAAGACATTTCGCTCTAGTTTGAAGGCTTCTACTTTGTCTACAATTTCATTTGTAGTAATAATCGCATCAGGTAAATCGGCAAACAACGCCTTCATTTCATCCTGACTTTTAAAATAATACTGATCGTTCGGAAATCCATAGCGGAATCCACGTCCTTTTCCAATGGGAGTATCAGCTTTTTCACCATCCTTTACACAGAGCAAAATATCATGCGCTTTGGCATCGGTCTGGTCGAGATAAAAGGTATTGTTTGATGCAAAATATTTTACACCGTGCTTTTCGCAAAAGCGTAAGAGTACCTGGTTTACTTTTTCTTCTTCATCCTGCCCATGACGCATTAACTCGGCGTAAAAATCATCCCCGAATTGCTCTTTCCACCATATAAATGCTTCCTCAGCTTGTTCTTCTCCAACATTCAATATGAGATTGGGTACTTCTCCAAAAATCCCTCCTGTGGTCGCAATTAAATGTTCCTTATAATTAAGGATAATCGATTTGTCGACTCTCGGTACGTAATAGAATCCGTCTACAAAAGCAATCGACGACATCTTTGCAAGATTCCTATATCCGGCTTCATTTTTTGCCAGAAGCACCACGTGACTACCATTATCTTTTACTGATTTATCCAAATGGTTTCTGCAAACGTTGAATTCACAACCCACAATCGGTTTAAGGGTGGTTTCTGTATTGGTTTCACCTTTGGCTTCTGATTCTTTTTTGCGTGCTTCTACACCTTTGTTATAGGAAAAAACTTCCTTCACAAAGTCGAATGCAGCCATCATATTCCCGGTATCAGTCAGACCTAATCCCGGCATTCCGGACAGACCGGCTTTTTTTACCAGTTTCCCAACGTCAGTGGTCGACTGAAGAATAGAATATTGTGTATGATTGTGCAGGTGGGAAAATGGAATTTCCTTTAATAAATCCCTGTGATCGGCAACAGTTGAATTGCTGATTGTATCTTCTTGCTGAAACAAATCCTTTGCATCACTCTGAATAGGCTCATAAGGCTGGATGTTGAGTCCGATTGCTTGAATAGGACCAGGATTATTCTGGAGAAAAGCATGAAGAAAATTCGTACTCAAACCCATTCGATTGGGAGTGATTACATTGAGGCGGATCAACTCAAGAAAACATCGGGTCGTTGCTTCCACATCAGCAGATGCGTTGTGCGCAGCTTCAAAGCCGGTACCGAATAATTTTTTGTGCAGTTCTGTTAGTGTTGGCCATTTAAAGCGACCACCCTTTCCTCCCGGGATTGCACAGAAATCGGTTGCCTCTTCCTTTGTATCAAGGGTTTTCTTTTTTAGTAATTCAAGAGGTAAACCTGAACGCACATATTCTGCTCCCCAGACTTTAATATCGAATTCAATGTTGTGGCCTGCAATAAAAGTTGTACGCTCAAGCGCTTTCTGAAATTCTTCAAATGCAAATGCAATATCTACTCCGTGTTTAAGCGCTCTTTCTGTACTTATACCGTGAATTTTTTCTGAATTATAGGGAATGGAATAACCAACAGGTTTTATTATAAAATTCTTTACCTCAAGTAATGCACCCTTTTCATCGTGTAATTGCCATGCGATCTGAACGACACGTGGCCAATTGGAAGTGTTTTCAATCGGAGCATTATAATCCTGTGGTAATCCTGTAGTTTCGGTATCAAATATGAGGAACATGCAGCGTGGGAATTGGAAATTAGACTCGAAAATTACGGAATCCATTGCCCGGATTAGATTTTTGTTGATAAATGCCCGGTTTATTGACAGTTTGAGGATCACCCTTAACTTTGGGCAAAAAAATCATTGATAATGGATGCATTGGTAATTGGTGCCGGTAAGGGAATAGGCTTTGAAACCGTAAAATCACTCCTTGGAAAGGGGCTTAAGGTTTGTGCCGTTTCCCGATCAGTCAATTCATTATTGAATCTGGGACACCCCAATTTGCATTGTATAGAAGCAGATATTGCTGATGCTGAGTCCAGGGCTTCTATGGTAGAGGGTATTGCGGGTACGGGTCTGTCCTTTTCTGCCGTCATTATTACAGCTGGTCAATTAATTAAGAAACCATACGAGGAATTGAATCAGGATGATTTTACTTCCTTATTCATTACTAATGTGTATGCAGTATTTGACTCAATTCGCCTGATTAAGCCGTTTCTTTCGGCAAATTTTGCTCATATAGTAACAATAGGCAGTATGGGCGGAGTAGGAGGGACATTAAAGTTTCCGGGTATGGTTTTTTACAGTTCTTCAAAATCCGCATTGGCATGTATGACTGAATGTATGGCTGTGGAATTCGAAAAAGAACCGATCCATATTAATTGTTTGGCCCTCGGAGCGGTCGAAACCGAGATGAAACAAGCCGCATTTCCTGAATTTAAAGCCCCGCATTCGGCATTGGAAATGGGAGAATGGGTCGCTTGGTTCGCCTTAGAGGCCGGAAAATTCTTCAATGGTAAAGTTTTACCCGTCTCTATTTCAACACCTTAGATAGTTATTAGACCATTGTGAATTATTTTTTTGACGATAAATAGCAAGTATGTCAGAAATCCGCATACATTTGCACCCGCTTTGATCGAAAGGCGCTCTTGTTCAGAAAAAATAAGAGAAAAAGTTGCAGGAATCGAAAACGCTCGTATCTTTGCAGCCCCGTTCGAGAAAAGGGAGTTCTTTTAGTACTGACACAAAAATTTTTTCAGAAAAAAAATGAAAAAAGTTTTGGAGATTTGAAAAGGGTGTCTATTTTTGCAGCCCCTTTCGAAAAGGAAGGAAGAATTAATACAACGATAACAAGAAAGATACAGCCGTGAGGCAATAGATATCTTACGTTCTTTGAAGATTTGAAGATAAGTTAAGAGACAGAGAATTAATAGCACAAACCTGAAAATTCAGCTTTGAGGATTCCATTCGTATAATTCAAGTTTTTTTACAATGGAGAGTTTGATCCTGGCTCAGGATGAACGCTAGCGGCAGGCCTAACACATGCAAGTCGAGGGGTAGAACACTTCGGTGTTTGAGACCGGCGCACGGGTGCGTAACGCGTATGCAATCTACCTTATACAGGGGAATAGCCCAGAGAAATTTGGATTAATGCCCCATAGTGTTATTGAATCGCATGGTTTAATAACTAAAGTTCCAACGGTATAAGATGAGCATGCGTCCTATTAGCTAGATGGTAAGGTAACGGCTTACCATGGCTACGATAGGTAGGGGTCCTGAGAGGGAGATCCCCCACACTGGTACTGAGACACGGACCA
>JBKBUQ010000078.1:0-13386 GCA_046289975.1 Flavobacteriales bacterium
GGGGCGGGTTTTCCGGGGGCGAGTCGATTTGCAAATTCCTCCTGTTCTTTACGTTTGCGTTCCTCTTCCGCAAGTTTAGCTTCAAGGTTCATACGCATGGATTTCACAGATTCATGAAACGCAGATCCCGGCATTGAAGCGCCGAGTGCATTTTCAATTTTGCGCATCTGGTCGATATCCTGATTCTGGTTAAGATGATTCAAAACACCAAGAAGAGCAGGTGAAGTTGGATTATCATTCAAAAATTTGTCGCGGTAACCAAGAAAGCGGGTATAGGCATTGTTTAACTCAGTGTTTGCGATGTTGGCATTGTTCTGATCACCTTGTTGGGCAAATTCTTTCACTTTTGCCTGTATTGAATCTCGTTCCTGAATATAATCGTTTACGAGTTTTACAAAATCTTGCAATTTTACCGAATGCTCGGAACCTACCACCTTATACGATTGGTTCATTCGGTTTCCATCTGCAATCACTGTAACTTTTTCTCCGGGTTGGAGGATGAGTACAAAAAAATCATTCGACTGAAATGCAAAACGGTAATAGTTAGTTTTATCAATTTTCATCTTGAAAGCGAACTTTCCTTTTTTATTGATTATCGTACTGTCCATCCGCGATGCAAACCCGCTACGCTCGAAATTTTCGAGATACAGTTTTTTCCCCGGCGCGCTGGTAATAGTGCCGGATACAGTTGTTTCTTTAAGTACTGATTTTGCCGGTTGCTGAGCTTGAAGTGCAGTACACCAAATAAATAGGATTAGTGAAAATAGATTTTTCATGAGGCAAAAAGTTCTCTTAGTTTATCTTCAAGTTGCGTGCCACGAAGATTGGTGGAAATAACATTTCCTTGTTTATCAATGAGCACGGTAAAAGGAATTGAGCTGAATTGGTAGGTTCCAATTACAGATGTTTCCCATTGCTTTAAATCGCTGACATGCGATGGCCAAATGAGCCCATCTTCACGAATAGCATTGATCCATTTGTCTTTTTCTTTGTCGAGCGAAACCGAAAAGATCTCAAATCCACGATTCTTGTATTTATTGTAAAGTGCTACAACAGTTGGATTTTCTCTTCTGCAGGGAGCGCACCATGAAGCCCAGAAATCAATGAGTACATATTTTCCACGGAGAGATGAAAGCTTTTTGTTTTTTCCATCTACACCCGGTAAATCTATTTCAGGGGCAGCAGTACCGGGCTTGAGAATGTTGGCTAATCGTTCTTCTTCGGCCTTTTGCATTTCCATCATCTGCTTTTGAAACTGAGCTTGTTCGATGGTTTGTTTTACGGCAAGATGGTATTCGCTATTGGGCATGGATACTGAAAGAGCAGACTCAATTTTTTTGAAATAGTCGATTTCTCCAACTGGATCAAATTGGTTCATTGTGGTAACCAACGCAGGTGAATTTGGGTTTTTGTCGACGAAATCGTATTTGAAATTGTTAAAGTTTGTTTTTGCAATTTCTACCTCCGCAAGAATTTTATTTCTGTTAACAGAATCATCAATGGCAACCGCCATTAATTTTTGTCGAAGCGTTTCACGCTCTATCATGTATTCATTGGTGCGCTTAAAGAAAGATTGAATCAGTTCACTGTTTCGTGCTCCTGAAATCGTATAAGTAGCATAAATCTGATTGGCATCTCCTTTTATCTCAGGCTTGTCGGTGCTGTCTAGAATCAATACCGCAAAGTCGTTAGGTTGTATACGCAGACGATAAAGTTCTGTTTTATTGGGAAATGTAAGGCTGAAACTTCCGTCGTCAGCAAGCTTTGCAGAATCAACAACAACGGGCATTGATTTTTCAAAGCGTTCCAGATAAATCGTTTTTCCGGATCCATTTGTGAATGCTCCTGAAATCTGATTACCGCCTCCACTACAGGAGATCATTACTGTGGCAATAATCAGCAAGGTAAATACTTGTTTCACTTTCATAATGTAGTTTCGTCGAGTGTTTTTACCAATAATTGATTGGTGCTTTTTGGGTCTGCTTTTCCCTTGGAAAGTTTCATTACCTCTCCCATGTAAAGACCTATCAGTCCTTTTTTTCCACCTTTGTATTCAGCAAGTTTATCGGGACCAATATTTTTTATCGCTTCATGAATAAATTCTATCAACGCGCCTGAATCACTTTCCTGAATAAGATTTTTCTCTTCGGCAATTTGCAATGCTGTTTTTTCAGGGTATGCAATCAGAGCAGGGAAAATGGTTTGTGAAGCAACGGTATGACTGACTTTTGATGCATCAATCAGCGCAATAATTTCGGCAATTCGTGATGCGGGAAGAGGGAAATCTTCAATTTCCAGACCGTTCTCATTGAGCCATGACCGAACTTCTCCCATTATCCAGTTTGCGGCTGATTTGTAATTGCCTGTGTGTTTTATTAGTTCTTCAAAAAACAAAGCAATGGGTTTGTGATCTGTAAGCTGATAAGCATCGTATTCGGGTAATCCAAGTTCCCTTGTGTAGCGCAAAAATAGTTCTGCAGGAAGAGGAGGAAGCGCCGCCTTTACATTTGAAATATACTCTTGTGAGACTTTTACCGGTGGTAGATCTGGTTCAGGGAAATAGCGATAGTCATGCGCCATTTCCTTGCTTCGCATACTTATGGTTCCGCCTGTTGGAGCATCAAATGACCGAGTCTCTTGTACGATTGTACCACCGGCTTCCAATACATCGATCTGACGTTTTATTTCGAATTCAATGGCGCGTTGAACATTACGTATAGAATTGATGTTTTTCGTCTCAGTGCGTGTTCCAAATTCTTTACTTCCTTTTTTTCTTACAGAAATATTCGCATCACAACGCATCGAACCTTCTTCCATATTGCCATCGCATATATCAAGGTAACGAACAAGCTTTCTTACTTCTGTGAGGTAATTATAAGCTTCTTTTCCTGTGCGCATATCGGGTGCTGAAACAATTTCCAATAAGGGAACGCCTGCACGGTTGAGATCAACTAATGTATCGAACGGATCAACATCGTGAATGCTTTTACCAGCATCTTCTTCGATGTGTATCCGTATCAAACCAATGCGTTTGTCGTTTCCCTGATCATCCTTGATTATGATTTCACCCTCGGTACAAATGGGGGTATTGTCCTGTGTGATCTGATATCCTTTTGGTAAGTCTGCGTAGAAATAATTCTTCCGGGCAAAATGCATTTCAGAGCGGATGGTTGATTTGCATGCCAGACCCAAACGAACTGCAAATTCAATACTGCGTTTGTTGAGCTTGGGTAGCGTTCCGGGATGTCCAATAGAGATTACGCTCACATTGGTGTTAGGCATAGCGCCGTATTCATTTCGATCGGGAGAAAAATTTTTGCTTTTGGTGAGCAGTTGTGCATGCACCTCAAGCCCGATTACTGCTTCGTAATTATCGTAAATGCTACTCATAGGGAAATTGACCGGCTAAAGGTACGAAAAATAAAACCCTGATTATTCAGAGTGAGCCGAGTAGTTCACGTATAATGAGAGTCATTAGCGGCTCCGATTCTGCTGCCACTTTCTGGACCTCTTCATGGCTCACTTCCACAATCTTACCATCAATTCCCAGGTCAGTAATTATTGAGACCGCAAAACACTTCATGCCGGAATGCCGGGCAACTATTACTTCGGGAACAGTACTCATTCCAACAGCGTCTGCCCCAATGATGCGCAGATAACGGTACTCTGCAGGTGTTTCATAGCACGGACCACTTAAACCTGCATATACCCCTTGCTTCACACGGATCGAATGCTTTTTAGCAATTTCCAATGCGTTTTTGAGAAGCGATTTATCATATGGCTCCGACATGTCAGGAAAACGAGGACCTAAATTTTCATCGTTTTTACCGATAAGTGGATTTGTTGGAAAAAGGTTGATGTGATCGTTAATGAACATAATCTCTCCAATGCGGAAATCAGGATTCATTCCTCCTGCAGCATTGGACAATAGCAAGGTCGAGATGCCAAATGCTTTCATAACTCGAACTGGATACGTAACCTGTTTCATGTCGTAACCTTCATAAAAATGGAAACGGCCCTGCATCGCAACGACAGCTTTGCCGCCAAGCATTCCAATAAGCAACTTTCCTGAATGACCTTGGACGGTAGATACAGGGAAATGAGGGATTTCTGAGTAGGGGATTGAGGTTTCTACTTCAATTTCATTAACTAAACCGCCAAGTCCAGTGCCAAGAATGATTCCCGTATCAGGATTTAGTTTCGTCTTGCTCTTGAGAAATGCTACGGTATCCTGCGTTTGAGTTGAGATATTCATCTATTAATTTTTTGAATTGTTCTTCTTCGTGAATATGGATTGAGATCTTCTGCACACAAAATGGAAGTTTTTTTAGTATTTCCAGCGATTGTGAATCCATTGATAAAAATCGCATACTGTCTTTTTCGGTGGTGCAGATCAATGCATCCTTATCACCTAGACCAAGATACGCTTTTTCAATCTTAATTAAATCAGCCGGTTGAAACGAATAGTGGTCAGGAAAACGGAGGGAAACCACTTTTTGTGCTAAGGTACTCAAATGATCTTCCAAAGGTGTTGGATCTGCAATGCCAGTTACGAGAAGGACAGTTTTGCCCTTAAAATTTCGCAGATCAGAGTCCATTAGGGTAACTGGTGGCAGATAGCTGATGGAGGAAAAGAAAACAGGTTTTTCAAAGTATTTTCTTAGCGATTTTAAAAACAAATCTTTGCTTTCATCGCCGAGGGATGAGGGTGATTTTGTTACGATAACGGCATCAGCACGTTGGATGTTTTTTCGCAATTCGCGCAAATTACCGGTAGGTAAAACAAAATCGGTGAAAAATGGTTTTTTAAAATCGGTTAAAACCAGGTTCATTCCTGCCTTAAGTGCTCTGTGCTGATAGGCATCGTCGAGTAAAATCAAATCCATGTCGGGGTGGTTGTTGACAATTTGAATGATTCCCTGAACGCGGTTCGATTCAACTGCAACAGTAATTTCCGGATGCCTCTTTTTTAGTTGTAAAGGTTCGTCTCCACACTGTTCGCTGGAGTCCTTTGTGCCTACTTCATAGTAACCCTTTGTTTTCCGTTTATATCCCCTGCTAAGCACGGCCAGAGAATGCTGCTTTTTCAACCACTCCACCAAATAGTCGGTCATAGGCGATTTTCCGGTACCGCCAACCGATAAATTGCCTATTACTATTACCGGAATACCAAAACTGCTCGATTTTAAAATCCCGCGCAAATAGAGGAAATTCCTGATTTCAGTAATCAGGACAAACAAAAAGGTAAAAGGAAAAAAAAGGAAGCGGAGGATGACCATCGTAGTTTACAAAAATAAGAGGTTTACCTTTGTCCCGACAACAAGCTATTATGAAGATATCAGCACTCATTGACTTCCTTGAAGAAAAGGCACCTTTACATTTACAGGAAGCGTACGATAACAGCGGACTAATTTGCGGAAATCCCGATTCAGAAATCGAAAGTGTTTTAATTGCGCTGGATTGCACGGAAGAAATCATTGAAGAAGCCCGGAAAAAAGGCTGTGGAATGGTAATCAGTCATCACCCAATTGTTTTTAAGGGGCTTAAGAGAATTACAGGATCGAATTATGTGGAACGGACGATCATTTCAGCAATTAAAAATGATATTGCGATCTATGCTATTCATACCAATCTCGATCATGTACATCATGGTGTAAATCGCAGGATTTGCGATAAGATTGGCTTGGATAATCAACGTATTCTTGAACCGAAAACCGAACAATTATTAAAATTGGGAGTATATGTACCCGCTGATCATGCAGAAGTAGTGCGTTCCTCGCTTTTTGTTGCCGGCGCCGGACGGATTGGAAATTATTCAGATTGCAGTTTTAACTTTATTGGGGAAGGCACGTTTAAGGCAACAGAAGGCGCAGATCCTTTCGTTGGCGAAATTGGCAAAAGACATTCAGAAACAGAGATTCGAATTGAAGTTGTTTTTCCATTTTGGTTGGAAAAGACGGTATTAAATCAACTTCGTAAATCACATCCTTACGAAGAGGTAGCATATGATTTGATTCAATTGAAAAACAACCTGCAGACGGTTGGAGCGGGAATGGTAGGTGAACTGTCTGAGAGTATGACGGAAGCCGAATTTCTGAGTCACTTGAAACAAAAAATGAACCTCAAAGTGATTCGTCACACTCCTTTAAGTGGCAAAAAAGTAAAAAAAGTAGCCGTTTGTGGTGGATCAGGATCTTTTTTAATAGGATCCGCAATTCGCTCTGATTCAGATTTTTATGTCACTTCCGACGTGAAGTATCACGAGTTTTTTGATGCTGAGGGCAAATTGGTTATTGCCGACATTGGTCACTTTGAAAGTGAGCGGTTTACAATCGATCTTTTAGGGGAGTGGATAAGCGAAAAATTTCCTACATTTGCCGTCCGTTTAACGGAAACCAATACGAATCCAATCAATTATTTTTAAATATGGCTAAAGCATCAGTCGACAAGGACGTTCCGGTAGAAGAGAAACTCCGTGCGCTTTTTAATCTCCAGCAGCTTCATTCGCAGATCGACAAAATCCGCACCGTTCGTGGTGAACTTCCATTGGAGGTTCAGGATCTTGAAGATGAAATCGCAGGATTGGAAACACGTATTCACCGTCTTGAAGAGGAAGCAAACGAAGTGGAGACCGCAATTTCCGATCGTAAAAATGCAATTAAGGACGCACAAGCCGCTATTCGTAAATATGAAGAGCAACAGGCTAAAGTGCGTAACAATCGCGAATATGATTCTATCTCAAAAGAGATAGAATTCCAGAACCTCGAGATTCAGCTTTCTGAGAAGAAAATAAAAGAGTTTAAAACCTCTTATATTGCCAAACAGGAGTTTGTGAATTCATCACGTCTTGTATTGGAAGAACGTATAAAGGATCTGGACGCTAAAAAGTCGGAGCTGAAAGAAATTACCGACGAAACACAAAAAGAGGAAGAGGATTTACTCGAGAAGGCGAGAAAAGCCGAAGAGATGATTGACGCCCGTCTTTTGGCTGCGTACAGCCGTCTGCGTGGTAATGCCCGAAATGGTCTTGCTGTGGTTGCCGTAGAGCGTGATTCTTGCGGTGGTTGTTTTAACCACATTCCACCACAGCGTCAGTTAGACATTCGTATGCACAAGAAAGTAATAGTTTGCGAACACTGCGGAAGGATTCTTGTTGATAAGGCAATCAGTGCAGAAACAGTTGAAGCATAATTGAAATTTCTTTTTTGAAAAAAGCCCCGGATTTTCCGGGGCTTTTTTTATGACATGAAGATTGGTCTTAGAAGTTGATTCCACCGGAAAGAACAAATGAATGAATGGTGGAATGAACGATTGCTGCATTGGTTAGATCTGGATTATACATGAAGTAATCTTCTTTCCATTGCATATTCATATATGCGAGATCAACATAAAAAATCCTGTTTCTGTAACCTATTCCACCGGTAATTAAGGTTCGTTGTGGTTCTGTGAGCACAATTCCTGATTTGTAGGGTTGACCATACATGGCGTATCCTGCTCTAAGATAAATGGGCTTAATCCTCCATTCGGCACCTATTCTTAAATTTGATGCTGATCGGAAACTGTTTTTTATTGCCTGATTTTCCTCGTTGAAGGAGTAACCTGCAAGATCAAACCGATCAGGACGCATTTTTGAATTGGAATAGTTCACTCTTTCGTAATCAACAGAAATGGACCCCTGCTTAAAAAGGATTATTCCTAGGGAAAAGATGGCTCTGCCAGGTGTTCTTAGGCGGTAATTATATGATCCAAGGACTGAATATTCTTGGTAATCCGGATTCTCTCCCCCCTTATAATCAGAGGATACAGAAGTGCTCCAGCGATCGGATAATCCAAATGCAGAGGCTGTATGTAAAGCAAGTCCTAAACGCAACCATTCTACAGGTTGAAAGATCATTCCAACTTTGAAATTTATACCAAGACCGCCAGTGACCAAGGACTCAGAAAATGTAAAACTATTAAGCGCATTGGAAGTGTCGAGGGGACGTTCTTCGTGGTCGTATTTTTCAGTGTAGCGTATTTTTGGGAAACCCAAAGATCCTCCAAAATAGAGTTTGTCGAGATAATTCCCTGATAAAGTAAAGTTGGTTTCACCAATGGATCCTTTTCGATCGATCGTTCTTGTTTGTTCAACACGTCCGTCAGGAATTGCAGAAATGTAGGTGTTTGCAATAGTATCGAGCGGATCGATAAGATAGGCCCAATAAGCTGGACCAGAGTAAAAGGGGCGATCTGCTAACAGGTATTGTTCAGCAACTCCGTTCGCTTCTCCTACAAATGCATCCAGTAATGAACTGTTGTTTTCTCCTTTTATGGAAATTCTATTGTGAAACAAGGCATACCGTTCATACGAAACTCCAAACTGAATCTGTTTCCAGTCTTCGGAATAGCTGGGTTTAAACGCACCTATCAAAGCAAATTGGGAAACATTAAAGTTCCCTCTACCTGCTTGCGATTCTGTTCCGTTAAAACTGACTTTAGAGCCGGCATCCAAATAGTTAAATCCTAATGAAAATTCTGATCGGGTAAAACGTCCGTAACCGGCAGGATTCGTGGAGGCACAGGAAGCATCTGCACCGAGAGCGCCCATTGAACCAGCCATTCCCACGAAACGGGCGGTACCTCCAAACTGAATCATGGAATACCGCAATGCATCATTTTCATTCTGGGAGAAACCCGAACAAAAAATGAAAGAAAAAGCAAGTGCAAAGATGTAGCGCATCACTATTCAAACGATGTTAACGTGGACCACGTGTTCCCCCACCACCGGTACTGTGACTACCGCCTCCTCCGGAAGAACCTCCAGAAGATGATCCTGAGCTGCGGCTTCCTCCGCCACTACTTCCAGATCCGCCTGTTGAGCGAGTTGGGGAAGATTGGTAAGATCCTGAAGATTCTGAACGTGTTGTGCGAGTTGGAGTACCGTATGACCCTGAAGTTCCGGAAGACCCTGATCGTGAAACTCCGCTTGAAGTTGATGTACCGGAGGTGCTTCCACCTGACCGTGTTCCGCTCCAGGCAGATGAATTGGTAGTGTTACCTGAGTTGGTAGAACGACTAACTCCCGTGTTGGAGGAGTTGTAATTAGTTGCAGAACCGGATGGCTGTGTTCTACTCACTGTACCACTCGAAGAAGGCATCATGTTCGTGCGATCAACCGGTCGCGACTGCACTGCTGTTCCGTTGTTGGTTGAGGTGGTAGCAGAACGGCTGACAAAAGATCCTTTTTGAGCTTCTGAATAAACGGAATTGCGCTCCGCGCTTTTGGTTTGGTAGCCGTTTGCAAGTTCAGGACTAGTTGATTCTACGCCCTCACGAGTGCGTGGCCTTGCGGAATAAGATCCGGAAGAACTAGAACCTGTTCCGATTCCATTACGGTGTCCATAATAATTATTGGAGCCCATCTCTGAACCTCCCCAGCCTCCATAACTGTTCCCATATGAGCTATATCCGTATGGGTTATATCCATATCCGTATGGGTTATAACCGTATCCATAAGGATTGTAGCCATATCCATAAGGGTTGTAAGCGTATCCATTACCCCAACTGTTGTAGCCATATAAGCCATATCCCCAGTTATTGTAATTGTTGTATCCCCAATTGTTATACCCGTAAGGATTGTACCCCCAGTTATTGTACCCCCAGTTGTTGTACCCATTCCCATAGGGATTGTATCCGTATCCTCCGTAGCTGTAACAGGGTGAAGTGTAGTAATGCGGACTGTAGTACCCGTAGTTTCCGCAAGAACCGGATCTGCGCATTCGGTTGGAATAATAGTAATCGTCCTCGTCGTATGTGCTTCTGGTGTTAGTTGCTGCAGTAGCCCCTGAATAGGAAGGGTCATAATAATCCTGCTCTGTAGTATCGATAGTGCTTATTGTGTTTGAGGTTGTTGCCACAGTTCCACCCTGCACATATCTACCTCTCTGGGTGTACACATCATCGTGGTCGGCATACAGATCTGATTTCCCCGATAATCCGCAGGACATCCAGCTCATAGCAGTCAGCGAAAACCCTGCAACCGCAGCGATTATCCTGAAATTTGAATTCTTTGTTGCCATAGGAACCATCCTTTCTGTTAAAACGTGTGGAACGATTAATTGTTACTTTTGCAAAGTACAAAAAATGTACCATTTTAACGTCACAGAATTGTCAGATGAGCAAGGCGATTACCTCAAAAGAAAAGAATTACTCCGATTGGTACAATGACCTCGTAGTAGAAGCAGATATGGCCGAGCATTCGGATGTACGCGGATGTATGGTTATAAAGCCTCACGGATATGCTATTTGGGAAAAAATGCAGGCCACTCTGGATAAGATGTTCAAGGATACTGGACACGTGAACGCTTATTTTCCGCTTTTTATACCAAAGAGTTATCTGAGTAAAGAAGCAGCACACGTTGAGGGTTTTGCCAAGGAATGTGCAGTTGTTACCCATTACAGACTTAAAAATGCGGAAGATGGAAGTGGTGTTGTTGTTGATCCGGAGGCCAAACTGGAGGAAGAACTGATTGTACGCCCCACCTCCGAAACCATTATATGGAACACATACAAAGGATGGATTCAATCGTACCGCGACTTGCCTCTGCTTATTAACCAATGGGCAAATGTGGTTCGCTGGGAAATGCGTACACGTTTGTTTTTGCGCACCGCTGAGTTTCTCTGGCAAGAAGGCCACACAGCGCATGCAACAAGAGAAGAAGCAATCGAAGAAGCTGAAAAAATGCTGAATGTGTATGCTGATTTTGCTGAAAATTATTTGGCAATGCCTGTGATAAAGGGAATTAAAACGGCATCCGAACGATTTGCAGGTGCAGAAGAAACGTATTGCATCGAGGCTTTAATGCAAGACGGCAAAGCACTTCAAGCCGGAACATCCCATTTTCTTGGGCAAAATTTTGCAAAAGCGTTTGATGTGAAATTTGCCAACAAAGAAGGTAAACTTGATTTTGTTTGGGCAACATCATGGGGTGTTTCTACACGATTAATGGGAGCATTAATCATGACACATTCAGATGACAAAGGACTTGTATTACCTCCTCGATTGGCCCCTTTACAGGTTGTAATTGTACCGATTTATAAGGGCGAAGAAGAACTTGCAAAAATTTCTGAAAGAGCATTGGAATTTAAATCCGCGCTTCAGAAAAAAGGTATCAGTGTAAAATACGATGATTCCGATAAGCAACGTTCAGGTTGGAAATTTGCAGAGTACGAACTAAAAGGAGTGCCTGTTCGCATTGCAATTGGACCACGAGATTTCCAAAATGGTACAGTTGAAATAGCTCGTCGTGATACATTAACTAAGGAAGTAGTTTCACACGAAGGCTTGGCAGATCGTATTGAGAAAATGCTTGAAGAAATCCAGCAAAGTTTGTTTGATAAAGCGAAATCCCGTTTAGTTGCGAATACACGTAAGGCAGATTCTTACGATGCTTTCAAAAAAATGCTTGATGAAGAGGGTGGATTTATTCTTGCACATTGGGACGGCACTCCTGAAACGGAAGAACGCATAAAAGAAGAGACCAAAGCAACTATCCGTTGTATCCCATTGGATCAGGAAAAAGAAGATGGGAAATGTATGGTAACAGGCAAACCTTCAACCGGAAGAGTAGTATTTGCACGAGCATATTGATATTATTATGGAAAACGCTTCGCAAACTGCCAACGATCTGATACTGAAATCACTGAAGGAGAAGTCTTCGGTTAAGCAGGATGTGTTCTATTTGTCGAAAGCCCGGTTTTCCGAGTTCAAAAAAATTCTGGCAGAATTCGCGAATCTTGTAGGCAAAGAGGCCTCTAAAATCGATGAGCGATTAAAAGTTGTCTTTACGGATAAAGGTGAATACGAAGCACAATTGCAGGTTGCGGGAGATGTTTTGGTTTTCCATTTGCATACCAATGTCTTTTTGTTCGATAGCGATCATTCACTTTGGAAGACATCCTATCTCAAAGAGGATGCTAGCAGAGGATATTGCGGGATAATTCATGTATATAATTTTCTTTCTGATTCGTTTAAATACAACAGGTTAGGAGATTTAGGGTACCTGGTTGCCCGGGTTTTTGTGAATCGTGAAAACCATTTTATGGTACAAGGAAAACGGCAATTGGGCTTTTTGTACAACGATTTCATTAATTCCGAATTCAGTCCGGAGCAAATGAAGGCTGTTGTTGAGTCAATTGTATTGTATACCATCGATTTTGATTTGTTTACCCCTCCATACGACCTGATTAAGGAGGTTAGTTTAATGGAGATCAAGGAGTTGAGTGATACCTTGCAAATGAAGACAGGAAAACGTCTTGGCTTTAAATTTCAGGCCGACTCAGATGATTTTTAATTTCTCCACATTTTTTTCACCGATTTCTTCGCGGTTAATTTTCTTTTTACATACATTTGCACTCCCAAAATGAAGGGATGGCCCGTTCGTCTAGGGGTTAGGACACAAGATTTTCATTCTTGGAACAGGGGTTCGATTCCCCTACGGGCTACTAAAAATCTTCCGGGCAACCGGGTGAACATTTAAAGAAAAGACAATGGCAAACCACAAGTCAGCAATCAAGCGTATTCGTTCAAACGACGCCAAGCGTGTTCGTAATCGTTATTACCACCGCACAACACGTAATGCTGTTAAGGCAATTCGTACTTCTAATAATAAGAAAGAAGCTCTTGGTATGGTAAGCGCAGTATTTTCCATGCTCGATAAGCTGGCAAAGCGCAATGTCATCCACAAGAATAAAGCAGCGAACATCAAGTCCAGCATTCACCACCACGTGAACGCATTGGCATAATTCCAATACATTGTTTGAGAATGATAGGGCTCCCGAAACGGAGCCCTATTGTTTTTTACTCCCGGCCCAACCACTCACTTAACACCAAAATCGGTCTGCATCTGTCCATTTCTTTTACGTGGTTTGTGAAATGGAAGAACGGAAAAACACCATTCGCCAGTGGGCAGAAGACGACCGTCCCCGTGAGAAGCTAATTCGTTTGGGACGCAGAGCGCTTTCGGATGCTGAATTGCTGGCCATACTGATTTCCTCGGGAAATGAACGTGAAACAGCACTGGATCTCTCCCGCAGGTTGTTATCAGAGGCCGCAGGAAACAGCTTGAATCGTCTTGCGCGATTAAGTGTTGGCGATCTTCAAAAATTCCGTGGGATAGGAGAAGCAAAAGCGATCACCATAATTGCTGCGCTTGAATTGAGCGTTCGCCGGAGAGAAGCAGAAAAAGAAATACGTCCAACTATTTCGGGGAGTAAAGACGCTTTTCAGTATATCGAACCCTTGTTAAGTGATCTTAGCCACGAAGAATTCTATGTGATTTACCTCAATCGTGCGAATGTTGTTATAAGTCATGCAAGGGTCAGTTCAGGAGGGATTACTGGAACCGT
>JBKBUQ010000079.1:0-13353 GCA_046289975.1 Flavobacteriales bacterium
TTGGCAACGGGGTTACTTAATTTCTTAAAACGAAAAAGTCCCTCGTTTCTGAGAGACTTTTTGCGGTCCGGACGGGACTCGAACCCGCGACCCCAGCAGTGACAGTGCTGTATTCTAACCAACTGAACTACCGAACCAATGATTTAGGGACGGCAAAAATAAGGGTTTTTACTCAACCTGCAAGTTTCGGGTGAAAAAAAATCGGATCATAGACAAATAACTGACCATAAACGTCCTGTTTGGCCTTTATCACGGCGATGGGAGAAGAAATCAGCATCGGTAGTGCAACGAGGAAGCGTCTGGATATGAGCTTCAGAAATACCGGATTCCAGCAGGTTCTGGCGGATGCATTGTGCCAGGTCGAGGTTTCGGACTGAAAAGCAATGATCCGAAAATCCGGCTTCACGAAACTGTTCGATCAGCTCCGGACTGACTTCATAGGCCATCCGGGAAATTCCCGGTCCGATGGCAACGCGGATATGCTTCGGCTTGCAACCTGAATCCTGCATGCGAATAATAACTTTTTCCGCCAAACGGTTGATGGTCCCTTTCCAGCCACAATGTGCGGCACCGATTACAGATGCCACCGGATCGTGAAATAAGACTGGAAAACAATCTGCTCCGCTTACCGCAATTGGAATACCTTTTTTATTGGTCACCAATGCATCGCCCTCCTGCTGACCGGGTATTGCATCACAAACGATGGTGCTGTGAATCTGTTTCAGGTAAGCAACTCTGGAAAGATCCAAACGAAGCGCATCAAACGCACGTCGTCGGTTTTCCATTACGTTTTCTTTCACATCCAGGGATCCGCTAAAATTTAACGCATCGCACGGCGAAGGAGAAACACCACCGTGACGAAGAAAAAATGCATGAGGAACAGCGATGAGTCCGCATTGATACCATTGAATTCCGCTAGGATCCTGAATCAAGTTCATGGTCAAACATTCAAAAAAAATCCGATATAAAAAACAGTTTTGCTGCTGCACTCCTGTTAAATTTCAGAAAACACGTATTCCCGGACGAACAAATCACCAAATCCTCACATCAAACTCAAGATTTTCCCTTCGGAATGCAGGTTGTTGTGCTCCTCCGGATAATGATTGCACTTGTTCTGCAACATATACCTGCAGTTCGCCAATTGTGATTTGTTGATCATGGTTGACATCAGCCTTACCGGAAGCAATTCCATTGAGCAGACAATAGGTAAACAATCCGTTTTTCCATTGTGCACTTTCCATCGCGTATTCTGATCCTCCCGAAGAACTGATTACCAATGCACCTGTTCCCCTTCGCAAATCGGTAAACAATTCTGTAGCGAGCTGACTGCTTTGTTTGATTCCGAATCCGTTTTTACTGACAACACCAATGGTTCCTGCATTTCTAAAACTAATCTCCGATTGCACTTCGGCTGTTGATGTTCCTGCCTCATTTTCTTCCTTATCCAACTCTCCGGAATGACAGGTATCCATCAGTAATATTTTACGGATTGCAGTTAAACCATCCAGCAATTCTTCCAATTTCTCATAGGGAATTCCATTTTTTGAAGGATGGTTGAAATCGATGGTGTAAGATGCGAAAAAATAATTGAGATCCTTATCCAAAACTCCGTGTCCCGCTACAAATACCATCACTACGTCATTGCGTTTTGCTTTGGATAAAAACTCAGTCTTTGCTTTTTCCAATGTCTGCAGATCTACTTTTTCATTGACAAGCACAAGCTGATTTACTTTAGAAAAGACCGTGCTTCGTGATGCCATTTCGGAAATATCATTTGCATCTTTAGCAGCATAACGCAGATTGAATTTTTGGTCTTTGTACTCGCTTACACCGATAGAAAGCAAATACAACTCAGGCAATTGCTCCTGACCCGAATGCAGCACAAAGGTTTCGCGCATTGATTCTGCTCCCCTGCTATTGATCACGCTTAGCTGCACTTTGTTTCTTCCGGGCATCAATTCGATTTCCAATTCCGATTCAAGTATTGCGCCTTCAATTTTTTTTCCTTTCGATCCGTAAAGGGGAACATCGTTAATGCTAAGCGCTAAACGTTCGAGCTGAAACTCTGAATCACTTGCACGAAATGCAATTTTCGCTTTTCCGGAATTTACTGAATGCTGCACGATTTCAATCTCCGGAATATGAATTTGGACACCCAACTGTTCCTCTTTGAATCCCATTTTGCGCAATCGTTTTTTATAAGCCAGCTGATAGCCTTCAATGATTTCAGGAGCTACACCGCCAATATCTTTGAGAAGGATATCCGGACGATTGTATTTGAGATCAAATTGTTCGAAAGGATAAAATCGCGCTTCTTTTTCAGTTCCCTGATTGATGTGGTAACCTACGTATTTCGATCCGCGGCGGGAGGAGGTAAAATAACCTTCCTGATTCCATACGACCCATTCTCCTTCGGTGGAAATGAAAATGGAGTAAACCGGATAAATAAAATTCCGTGTTGATTCCGATAATTTATTCTCGAGAAACTGACAGGAAAAATCGTTTTGATTCAAGACCTGAATCACTTTTCTCCAATCCGCGATACTTTTACCTTCTGCCTCACGCATAACCCCCAATTGCTGAAATACTTTTTTAAAGGTAGTCCCTACTTCAAGTTCATTGGAATATTCCATTGGTGAAAGCGGCAAAGAAGTGGTGCTTGGTTTTCCAACTTCATGCAGCGGCCAGACGCGAATGGTTTGATCAGAAGATGCAGTGATCATGCGTTTACCATCAGAAGAAACCGACAAACTCCATACATCTCCTTCATGTCCGACAAAACGTGAGACTTCATTTCCTGTAAGATCGTAAGCACTTAAAATTCCGTAGGAACCTCCGGATACGATCCATTTTTCGGGGAGAAAACCAAATACGTTGTGCCTTGAACCATTCCAGTATTCTCGCACAATAGAATCGACAATTTTACGATCGCGCTGAATAAGCAATTTGGAATTCAGTTGCTCCATCTCCACACCGCCTCGTGCGCGTACAAGAGAATACATTTCCATTTGTGTAAGTGGTCTGTTCCAAATTGCTTTGGAATCAATTTTTCCGTCTTTACGTCCCACGAGATCAAATTGCCGCGTAAAGTGTGAGAGACCAAAATTTTCTGTCCATGTGGTGGTATAAGCGATTTGTTTATCCGCAAGTGCCGCAGCGAAAAAGGACTGCCCTACTCCACGCATTGTTCGCATTACTTTTGCCTTTTCCGATTTCTCTTTGATGGTCCAAACTACAATCTCATTGCTTTCTCCTCCGGAAGTGACCATCGTTTGATCGTTAATGAATCCACCACAGATCACTGAACTGGTATGACCATCGTAACTTCCATATTCAACCCAGGCATTGTTTTCGAGTGCAAACACATTGCAATGGTGTTCTTTTCCGGTAGTTGAGCATCCTGCAAGAATTTTTTTGGAGTCGGGCGAAAAACGTAGAAAGGATGCGACCACTTCATTGTCGATATCAGCTATGCGTTTCAGTTTTTCATTGTACACCGAAATAAATCGTTCTCCAGAACAGGCGATCCATTTTCCATCTGGAGAAATTACCACATCGCGGATCTGAAATCCTTTGTAAAATGCATCTTTCTTAATGGGTTTACTGTTTTCGGTCGACCACAATACCAGATTTCCCTTATCATCGCCGGTTACAAAATTCGATCCATTTACAAACACATCTTTCACATCCACATCCTTCGCGTAGTTGTATTCGCGAACCAAAGCGCCTTTTGAACAATTCCATTGAACTATTCGCCCGTCGGCATCTACTGCAATTAAATTTTTACTATCGGAAGTAAAAGCGAGATCATTGATCACATTGGCATGTCCATGAATTACTTTTTTAATTTTTCCGCTTGCTACATCATAGATTCGAATGTCTCCCAAGTTTTCCGATTCATCGTCTTTGCCGAACCATCCTCCTGCGGCCAGGGATAAATTATCCGGCGACAAAGCCAGAGCATAAACCATCCCCTCGTTACCGGGACCAATCTGCCCCAAGTATTCACGTATCGGCATTCCGGTTGCAGCATCCCATGCTAGGATGGTTTTATCAAAATCGCCGGTAAAAATGGTTTTACCATCATTGCTAATGCACAACTCCCTTGTCTGTACTTTATGTCCCTGCGGACGGATTACAAGATAGGTTTGTGCATGCAGTTCGCTTAGTACTTTTGTTTGCGAAACAAGGAGGAGAAAAAACAGGATAAGTGATCGGATCATAGAAAATGAAAGTATGTCAAAATTCCGGAAACTGTCCTCCGTGAAATACCGTATTTTACTGAAGGCCGCTCAGGTAGCGAATGCTCAGAAACCCTTATCTTTACAAAAAAAGAAGTTTATGGCTACAATGAATGACTTTTGTCAAAGCTGCAGCATGCCAATGGCAAAAGATCCTCAGCGCGGAGGAACCAATGCCGATGGTAGTAAAAGCAAGATGTATTGCAGTTATTGTTTTCAGAACGGTAAATTCATCGATAATTTCACCACTGCAAAAGAGATGCAGCAATTTTTGAGAAAGAAATTCAAGGAACAAGGATTTGGTCCTTTACGTCGCTGGTTCTACACCTCCTATATTCCGCGTTTGGAACGTTGGAAAAAAAAATAAAGCATGTATCCAAAAGGTTACGCCTCCCAATACCGGCAGGAATTCTTTGAATTTCTGAAACTGAAAATGTCACGACGACTTTCTTCGGAGAAGGTGCGTATCAATTGGATGAAATATAAAACCGGTGTTGATGATTTGTATTTCCGTTGCGAGATCGACCGCAGCAGTGCGCGTTTCTGCATCGATATTCAGCACCGCGATCCCGGAGTGCGGGAATTAGTTTACAATCAATTTCTGGAAATGAAAACCGTCCTGCACCAACACGTTGGCGAGATGTATTGGCTGAAAGATCATCATACCGAGGACGGGCTGGAAATTTCGCGCATTTATGCGGAGCTTCCCGAAGCCAATTTATTTGAAAAAGAAAGCTGGCCGGAGGCTTTTGAATTCTTCGAAAAAAAGTTGCGCAAAATGGATAAAACCTGGTCGATGGCCAAGTTCACCTTTTTTCAATTGCTCAAATAATCATCATTTTCAGGTTCAATTTCCGGTTCGGGTACATCCTGAACGAGCGAATGAAAACTGCGAAACGTTTCGGGACTCATCAATTCGGGATACACCACAATACCACCTGCTGCCTTGAGAAAACGGTCAACCGATTGGATAAACTCCTTGCGCATGCGTGGATCTTCTGTTTCGAGCATTAATGAAGTGAAACACCATCCGGCAATATTTTTTATTTCTGCTGAACCATTAAAGCGGCCCTGACGGTATTCGCGTACCAGGCTTTCAATATCCGCATCGGTAAACATCGCAGAACGGGGATAATTACTTTCGCGGAATACATCTATTCTGAATGTTGCCTGCGTGATTCTGTCGTCATCCAGCAATTCAATATCCAGGTAATTCCATTTACCAGGCTGTTCGAACTGAACGGAAGCATCGCTGTCTACACTGATTTTGTTTTCATCTTTCCAGAACCCGGGCATAAAAAGCGCAGAAAATTCCTGCTCAGGCGGAAATGCTGCGTCGTTTTGTAAAAGAATATATTCAATTCGGATCATACATTTTGGTTTAGCGCATCAGTACCATTTTACCAATGCCTTTTGTGAAATATTCATCGGCACCCGATTCCCGCTTTTCAACATCTTGTCCGCGGTAACGGGTAACAACTCTGTAAAGATAAACTCCATTTGCGAGACGATCACCAAACTGATCGGTACCATCCCAATAAAATTCGGTGATGTTTCTTCCGATACGAATGGGACCTAATTCATCCATGGTGATTTCACGCACAACCTTTCCGCTGATGGTCATGATCTGAATTTTCATCTGATCGGGCAATTCACTACCTGTGAGCGTAAACACAAAATGAGTGCGCGTGGTAAAGGGATTGGGATAATTCAATACTTCAGTGATTGTTTGTCGGTTCACTACCTCGAACTGAATACGGAAATCGTTGCTACCGGAATTGTTACCGGATTTATCGCTCGACTGGATCAACAAGGTGTATTTTCCATCCAGGAACAATTGTGGCTGGTATTCAATTCTGAATTTTCCACCCGCACCGGATGAAGGATACCACAAGAGAACAGGCTGACCATTTTCTCTGAAATAAATTCTGCGCTGATTACCGGAGGGATCGGTGAGATAAACTGCAAAAAACGAAGTATCCGATTCCTGATTCATCACCATCCAGGGATTTTCATCTTTAAGTGAAACAAGAATAAACGGTTTTGCACTCACAATATCTCCATTGAGAATATGCATTCCATCAAAAGTCACATCCAAAATAGGATTGGTAATATCCCGCTGCACGAAAAAAGGAATCTGTGCAAAATTGTTGACATGCAATTGCTCCAGCTGATCGTAAGTATTGTTCACCGACAACAGTGGAATCGGATTTACTTCCATCCAAATGCTATTCAATCCGGAAAATCCCCTGGTATCGATCTGAATGGTATCCAATAAAATCTGTCCCGGACGCAGGGAATCTTGGCGATCGTAAGTCAAATAATGCCTGATCCGGTTTGCATCTTCAATCCAATAATGAACGAGCAGGGAATCCATTGTTTGGTTGCTGATGTTTTCAATGGCAATGGCAAGCTCAAACGGTTTCCCTTCGGGAATTGTATCTGCGCCGGGTGTAAAATAAAATCCTGCCGCACCGTTCACTGCAGCTTCGGGAACAGGAGTGTACACCAACTGCCAGCGCTGCACCTGTGCGGGAGTGAAAAAAGTTGTATCCGTAAACCATCCGCGCAATCGCAGGTAAGGATACACCGTTGCATCCACCAGACTTCCTAAGTTGAGAATGGAATCGTAAGGCGTAAATAAGGTATCGAATAAAAGTGTTTCGCTTCCGGATGACGTTATTCCAATAACCGAAATACGTGCAGAATCGCGCGATGGGCTTTCGAGTGATTTGTATTTCCAGTATAATGAACCCCAATTGGAAGATGGTCCTACACGAACGGATGTCATTGCCCCGGTAAAATCAAATCCGACAATCGTATCGTTCATGGTAACAAATCCGGGACCTGTTTGTCCCATTACCACTTTGGTAAACGAGGGATCTCCCTTACGCGCAAGCACGATCCATGATTCATTTGGTCTACCTGGATAAATACTGTCGCCTGCACCCAATGCACTCATCATCGCATAATGAGCGGGTGTCCACGTACTATAATCGTTAAACCGCCAGGTGTACAACAACACATAATGTCCGTCGGGAATATGGTTATTCACCATACTGAGCAAAGAATCCATTTCTACGGGATTCGTATTTCTAAAGGAGAAATAAAACTCAACGCGATTTCTGCAGGCACAACCATCGTTTACATTTCCGTACTGACGATCCTGATTCACCATGATGCAAGTTGGACATGATCCTCCTGTAACCGGATCGCAACCGTAAGTTCCCCATGGTTCCATGGTAACAGGATCAATGACGGCAACGTGAATTGCAGGATCAACACCACAACCACTGTAATCCTGCTGATTTCCGTCGAGTGTCCAAAGTGTTCCAAAAAACTCAGAAGAATTTGCAGCGAAAGAATAAACATCACAACCAATTCGGCGAAGATTCGGATCCCAGTACCAAGAGCGGCTGGCACGACTGTAATTCATCGTTTGATGATGATTCGCTTCAAACTGATAAAAATGCGCCTGCCCCCAACCGTTTAATCCGGAGATGTATTGGAAAGAACTTTCATGCCAGGAATAAACGGAACTATCCGGACTTACACGCCAAAAATAAACAGTACTGTCGGCAAACTCCAATGGAGAAGCAATGCCCGACATGGAATTCAACCAGTTTGTTGAACGCGCAATGATCACACCGCCGGGAGCTGTTACCTGCTGGTACCTTCGTACAGGACTATTGAACTGATCGGTTGTATCAATTTCGAAACGATAGGTTCGTGTACCAAGCAGTGGATTGTAGGTGGATGCTTTTAAATCCATTACACTATCCGGAACAATTGCATATTCATAAGGCCAAACCGGAATGATTCCGTTCGAACTGATAAACAAGGGAACCATCACCTGATTGTTACCCGTTTCGTCGGCATGTTCCGTTACAAAACTCGGAATATCCACCAGGACTTCGAACTGATTGATACCAACTGCAATATTGTGAAGAACAGGAATTCTGAAAGTAAGCGTGTCTTTAAAGAATGAACCGTTCAGCGTTTTGAAATAAATAGAATCGGACCCATTGGGGAAATGCCGTCGCAATTCAACGATTACTGTATCTGCTGTTGCACGTCCGATGTTGGTCACCACCACATTTACATTGATCGAATCATCGGCAAGGGTTACTGTTGAAGGATTGAAAAAAACATCCTGCTGACGAACAACCAGCTCTGGTGCCTGATGATAATTGATCTTTAAGGCAGGATCGCCATGAAGTGTCATTTGCGTGCACACATTTTCCTGCAACAGGTTTGCGCCAACAGTTGAGGGTTGAATCTGACCAATGGTCTGCCGAAGAATGTATCCAACCGATAATCCATAATCTACGTTGGCAACTCTTGTAAAAAAAACGGTTGAGAAGGAATGAAGATTTGGAACGAATCCGAGTTTTGAAGTCGAAAGGAAAGCTATAGTTCCCTTCTGGTGTTCAAACACAAATTCTTCGGAAGCACTGATAATACCCGGCTGAAAAATATCGCCTGAATAACATGCGTTACCAACGAGAAAAGGATATTTACCGGTATTGTTCCAGTTAGAGGGTTCATCAATGTTCTGATCAAATCCGTTTATGGTAGAGTGACCGAAGAATGTCATAATGGAAACACCATCCTGAATTTGTTGCATCACTTCAGCGTACTCGATGGGATCGATTGGATCTGAAGATTGTTTCAGAAAAGTCTGAACATTCCCGCCGAATTTCACGCCTTCGAGTAATGCTTCGTATACAGAAAGGCAATAGGAAAAATCAGCTTGTTCCGAAGCTGTTGTTCCTCCTCCGAAATGCATGATTTGTTTTTGCCATTCTTTATCGGGAATCGTGTAAGAAGAAAAAGGCGATTGGGCGGCTTCGTATTGTTGCATTTTACTTAAGTAATTCAGCACCGTTTGCGGATCGGATGCAGACAATCTTCCGGTGGGAATAGAAGGAAGAGTAGTGAAGACACCATTCAATCCGGCAGAGATCAGCTGATCGGAAGAAGGATAACCGTAGGACGGAACTAGGTTCTGCTGATAAGCCGCAAGTGATTGCCGTGATCCTGGAAATGTTCCGTTAGAGGATTCCGTTGCTTCACGTATTCCTTTTCCAATCAGAAACAAATGAGAAGGAGCAGTTGACCATTCATTGGTGATATCCGCCAAAAAGCGGCGCACACCTAAAATATGTTTCGGAATACCACAACCGTATTGGTGATACAATTCATCCGCGTCCACTACCAGTGTCTGGTAAGAACCACCTGCAGGTGAAGATCGGTAAAGTGCATATTGTTGTGCAGCACCTATCAGTGAGGTATGTGTAATGATCAAAAACACCGAATCGGGATTCAGTTGCGCATAATCCGTAAAATCACCTGTTCCGTTCACCGGGAAAATTTGTGTGACGGAAATTGCAGCTGATTCTGCAGAAAACCACAAGCGTTGTTCTGAGCCCGAATAATGATTGGGAATTAAAACGGAGGAAAATGCACCATTCACTTCCGGAGCAATACGTTTTAGTGTATCACCCAACACATACACAAAAGAATTCCCCGTTGGAGAATTCTGAAAATCGATACGGGTATGGTTTTGCGATCCATGATCAGGAACAAAAAATTCAAGGGATGTTCCTGAATTTAAATCAGGAATACGCGGATACCTGATCGATGAAAATGCGACCTGTTGTATATCGGAAGGAACACCGAGATCATTTATGGTTTGGAACTGAATACGCGATCCTGCACCGGAGAGCAAAGCATTGGGAAACACACCTTCTGAGCGAATCATCCGATATCCGATGTAAGTGGTATCGAGGAACAAGGTATTGGCAGGACCAAATCCCACCCGCATATGGTGATTGGGCTGCAAAGGTGGAAATGTTGTAGCATTCGAATTTCCGGAAAAAACAAATTTCGCAAATGCATCCGGTGCACCTGCTCCCTGATAGGGAAAGGATGTCGGCAAGAGATCGATTTGAGAACTTCCGGATGAAGCATACAAAAGATCATTGTACCAGCCTTCACCCGATAAAAAATGACTGGAAGATGCGCCAACTATTTGCGGACCCTGATAATACCGCAGCGCCACTTTTTTGTAAACTTCCGACCAGAACCAATCGGAAGGTGTAAAAGAAGCATACGCAGCAGAATTCAATTGAGGCATTCGTCTGTTCGCCAGTGAAGAATTCCAGGTGAGGTAATAGCAAATGGTATCATTGTACAAACTGTAATACGTATCCGGCATGGATGATCGTCCTCCTACGTAGAGCAGTGAATCGACGGAACCATCATTCTTCTCGGCGTAGAATTCAATAAAATCTCCCGGATCAAAGCTTCCGTCTGATTCGCCCTCGACAAAAATAAATTGTTCTTTTTCCCTTCCGAAAACCTGAAAATTACGCGGATCGATCGTACCCAGCGGCAATCCTGCGTTCTGAAGTGTGCTGTAGTCGATACGATGGATTCCGCTTTGTGTAACGGGAATAAAAAAATACTTTCCGGGTCCGCCAAACTGTATCCATTCGTTACCTGCCGACTGACCCAAGACGGACAATCCGCTCCATACCATCAGTAGCAGCAGTAGGATTTTTTTCATGATCCGGCTTTGTGAATATCGAATCGTAATGAAAACACGTTGGAGTATTGTGCAACTGACTGATCACCGATATCGGTAAGTGCATAATCGATGGCGAAACGTTTAATACGGACACCGATACCGATATTGGGCTGAAAAGTGGTTTCATTTCCGCTCTGATCAATTCGCATGCTGCGTTGTACATTCCCCATTCCTCCGCGGAGAAATACGATATTTTTGTACCCTGCTTCGAATCCGAAATGCGGATCGATACTGACGAAATTAGATTTGATCAGGGTATTGCGTTTGCCATCGAAACTGCAATCGAAACCAAACTCGCCCAACACAGAAAAATTCTCTTTGATACGGAACACCCGACCTGCTCCCAATAATAATTTTGGCAATGTAAGCTCAATGGAGTTCGTAGGAATTTCATTACCCGTCTGCAGGAAAGTGGTGATCATTTCATCGCTGAGCGAATAACTCCAGGCGTTGAAGGTGGTGGTAATATCTCTGGCCACTGCACCAAAGCGCCAATTGCCTTTGCGGTATTGCGCAGCGACATCTATTCCAAAGCCCCAAGATCGTGCAAAATCACCAATGCGGCGGTGAACGATTTTTGCGGTAGCACCCAATTGCAATCCGGGAATGGAGGTTTTACGTGCGTAGTGAAACATGAAGGCATAATCGGCAGCAGAAAAGGTAGAGATACGGTCGTAATTGATATTCCCCGAAGGATCGATCAATTCGATGGTATTCGGAATATCATCAATACCAAAACGAACAAGGGAAACGCCAAACACAGAGGAAGAATCGATGCGCTTAGCCATGCTTCCGTAATCGAACTTGGCAATACCTGCAAAATATTCGGAGTGCATCAAGCCCACCTGCATATCGCTGTGAATTCCGTTCAGTCCGGCAGGATTCCAGTATCCGCTGGTAACATCTTCGGTTGAACCCACCACAGAGCCCGACATCCCCAGCGAACGCGCACCCACACCGATCGACAAAAATTCGTTGGAATATTTGGGAGCCTGAGCAAAAAGCACAGACGAAGAGAAGAGAAGTATGAAAGAGAGAAGTAAGTGTCGCATAGAATACACGCTAAAAATAAACAAAAAAGGAGTTCAGAAGTTCGCATTAAAACTCAAAATCAGAGTCAAAATTGTGTCCTTTTCGCTTTATTTGCACATGCAACTAAAAAAGCATATCCCAAACCTATTCACTCTGGGCAACCTGCTTTGTGGTTGTCTATCAGTGGTGGCTGCATTTCGATGGGAGTTACAGTTTGCGACTTACCTCATTCTTTTTGGTGCTTTCCTTGATTTTTTTGATGGATTTATCGCTCGTCTACTGAAAGTTAGTGGCGAAATAGGGAAACAACTCGACTCTTTGGCGGACATGGTAACCTTTGGTGTAGCCCCGGGAATGATTGTCTTTCAAATGCTCAGAGTCTCTCAATGGGGAGATGGGTTGAAAATGGATGAGTTGTATCATCCAATTGCATTCATCGCCTTTCTAATTCCCCTCTTTTCTGCCTATCGTCTGGCCAAATTCAACATCGACACCCGCCAAAGTGATCGATTCATTGGACTTCCTACCCCGGCAAATGCTTTGTTTTTTTCTTCCTTTCCGCTCATTCTCGAATGGAATTCGGCCCATTACATATCCTACGAACGTTCATTAAGCTATGTTCTTAGCTTTCCGGACCATCCCCTCCCCTTTTCCCCTCCTACAGACCAGCCCTTTTCCTTCCTTCTTAACCCGGTTTTATTAACGGCTCTGACTGTCCTTTTTTCGGTGTTGCTCATTTCAGAAATCCCTCTCCTTGCTCTAAAATTCAAACAGTTCGGCTGGAAAGGCAACGAATGGCGCTGGTCGCTGGTAATTATGGCTGTTGCGCTGTTGATAATATTTAAGTTCCTCGCAATTCCCATTATTGTAGTTTTGTACATCCTTATTTCCATACTCAACAATACAATCAAAAGTCATGAAATTCAAAGCTGAAATCGACGTAATGCCCCACGATGCTCTTCTTGACCCACAAGGAAAGGCAGTAAGCAACAGCATGAAAAACCTCAACCTTTCGCAAATCACCAATGTGCGTATAGGTAAACACATGACACTCCACGTTGATGCAAGCAACAAGGAAGAAGCGGGTAAACTGGTGTATGAAGCGTGTAAAAAACTACTCCATAACCCAATTATGGAAAGCTATCGCTTTACGATCAGCGAGCAATAACCTTCTTTTCTGTTCCGGGCAGGAATTCCTTATTTCCCCTTTGTACTTATTCCGAAGCTTATTCCGTAAGCTTTGAATTCATCACGCCGGTTTGTCTGCGAATGGATTCTTGGTGAACAAGCTCCAGCAACTTCCGCACAAACTCTTCGCTCAATCCCATCGCCTTACCCTGGAACAAACGTTTCCCGATGATCTCATCCCAACGCTGAACCTGCAGAATGGTGACCTGATTATCGCGCTTGTATTCTCCTATTTTTTCTGCAATCTGCATACGTGCTGCAAGGCGCTGTAGAATATCATCATCCAATTCATCAATCGCC
>JBKBUQ010000007.1:0-36467 GCA_046289975.1 Flavobacteriales bacterium
GACCTCCGGGATTTTTAAAATCCCGGAGGTCTGGGCAAAGTTATTGGGTTTGAAATTTAGAATCAAGCCAAAAAATGCCAAATGTAGTTGTTCGATTACGGTTCGGCCGTTTATGGATCAGTAAGATTTATTGCACGGTTTCGCGACCGATACTTTCGTAGTAGAATCCCATTTTGCGCATCTGACCAAGATCGTAAAGATTTCGACCGTCAAAGATTACTTTTTCTTTGAGGGATTTTCCAATTCGATCGAAGTCAGGATTGCGGAATTCTGACCATTCTGTTGCTATGAGCAAAGCATCGGCTCCATGAATGGCTTCGTATTCATCGTTCGTCAACTCTATTTTATCACCAAATATTTTCTTAACATTCTCCATCGCTTCAGGGTCGAAAGCACGGACTTTGGCTCCGGCAGCAAGAAGATCGGTGATCATGTACAATGCCGGTGCTTCGCGGATGTCATCGGTATCGGGTTTAAATGAAAGTCCCCACAACGCAAACGTTTTTCCGCTTAGATCATTTTTGTAATAGGTACGAATCTTATCGATCAAACGAAGTTTCTGCCGTTCGTTTACCTCCATTACAGCACTAATGATCTTGAATTCGAAATTGGCTTCTTTACCTGATTTCGCAAGGGCAGAGACATCCTTTGGAAAGCAGCTGCCACCGTAACCGATTCCGGGAAAAAGAAAGCGCTTACCAATTCGTGAATCTGAACCAATCCCAATTCGCACCATATCCACATCTGCACCAACACGCTCACAAAAATTAGCAATCTCATTCATGAAAGTAATTTTTGTAGCGAGAAATGCATTTGCAGCATATTTTGTAAGCTCAGCAGATTTTTCATCCATGAAAATGATGGGATTCCCGGACCGCACAAAGGGCTTATACAACTCTTCCATTAACGTTCTTGCACGTGCAGTAGATGTGCCAACAACAACACGGTCTGGTTTTAAAAAGTCATCCACTGCAAATCCTTCACGCAAAAATTCCGGATTGGAGACAATATCGAAATCAACCAACGCATTTTTAGCAACAGCTTCCTTCACTTTTTCTGCTGTTCCAACGGGTACTGTACTTTTGTCAACGATCACTTTATAATCCTTGATCATTTTTCCCAGTTGTTCTGCAACTCCAAGTACATAAGAAAGATCCGCAGAGCCATCTTCTCCGGGAGGAGTGGGTAATGCAAGAAAAATAATCTGTGCAGGATGAATGGCCTCAGCAAGATCTGTGGTGAATTTTAATCGTCCTGCTTTAATATTTCTTTCGAATAAGACGTCTAGGTGGGGTTCGTAAATGGGGACAATCCCATTGCGCATCTTCTCAACTTTTTCTTTATCGATGTCGACGCAAATAACATCGTTGCCTGTCTCTGCAAAACAAGTTCCGGTAACCAATCCGACATATCCTGTTCCAACAACTGCAATTTTCATAATAGATAGATTAAAAATTCTTTTTATTGCTATTCTTATCGTACAAATTCATTTACAGCATCTGTAATGAATTTTAACTGCGCCTCATCAAGTTCCGTATGCATGGGTAATGAAATTACACGCTTGCATAAATTCTCCGTAACCGGAAAATCGCCTTCCTTATAACGTGGATCTGTGTATGCTTTCTGCATGTGAAGAGCAATAGGGTAGTAGATCATTGCCGGAATTCCTTTTGCAGCAAGAAATTCTCGTAGCGCATTGCGGTCAACACTATCTTCAAGTAACAGCGTATATTGGTGAAAAACATGCGTCGAATTTTTTGAACGTACGGGAGTGATGATTTTTGAATTCGAAGAAAATGCTTTGTCGTAATAATCCGCAGCTTTGTTTCTCGCTTTGCAATAGTTATCGAGTGAGCGTAGCTTAATTCGAAGTATTGCCGCCTGAATGCTGTCCAGACGTGAATTCACACCAATTGAATCGTGCACGTACTGTACGCTTTGACCATGATTTGCAATCATGCGGAGTTTTCCTGCCAGATCATCATCGTTGGTAAAAATTGCACCACCATCTCCAAAGCATCCAAGGTTTTTTGATGGAAAAAAGGAGGTACAACCTATGGTACCAATAGTTCCTGCTTTTTTTCGATTACCATCGCTGTATATGTATTCTGCTCCTATTGCCTGTGCATTATCTTCCACCACATATAAGTTATGTTCGCTAGCAATTTTAATGATGGCTTCCATATCGGAACATTGCCCGAAAAGATGTACCGGAACAATAGCTTTTGTTTTCGGTGTTATTGCCTTTTTTACTTTTTCAGGGTCAATCTGAAAGGTATTTGGATCAACATCCACCAATACCGGGGTGAGGCGTAACAATGCGATCACTTCTGCAGTGGCTACATAAGTAAACGAGGCGGTAATCACTTCATCTCCCGGTTGCAGGCCAAGTGCCATCATCGCTATCTGAAGTGCATCGGTTCCGTTTGCACAGGGAATAACATGCTTCACCCCAAGATAGGTTTCGAGCTCCTTCTGAAATTCCTTGACCTCCGGTCCGTTGATATAGGCCGAAGACCGCAATACATTCAGTACCGCTGTATCAATTTCTCCCTGAACTTTCTCATACTGGGAGAGAAGATCAACCATTTGTATCTTTTTCATGTTCGAAAAGTATAGGTTGCGAATATACTCAAAAACAGAACCGTTAAAAGGTAAAATCTACTGTAGAAAGGGATACTATGCATTCAGTTTTTGCGTTACTTTTGACCAATGAGATTCCTACTGCTCCTACATGCCCTAATTTTGTCGTCTTCATGCTTTTCCCAGGCCAGCATCAAGGATTCTTCTATTTTGGTTACCGAAATCAAGATGAGTGGAGCCGCACAAGTCCCTGTGGGTCAACTCGCGCAGCGCTTTAGCACCAACGCGTCCATCGGACTCGAAGTTTATGTGAAAACGCCGTCGCAACTGGGGTTTGGTCTTCAGGGAACATTTATTTTTGGGAATAATGTTAAGGAAACCTCCATTCTTGACGGATTAAGGGATTCCAATGGACAAATCATCGATCTTAATGGTGAGTACGCGAGGGTTTTGCTTCAGGAAAGGGGATTTACCATTACCGGGCAATTCGGATATCTGATTCCTGTGTTGAGTCCAAATCCTAATTCAGGAATACTGTTAAAGTTCGGAGCCGGATTCATGTCGCACAAAATTCGTATTGGGACAGAAAAGAATCCCGTTCCACAACTCACGGGTGAATACCTGAAAGGCTACGACCGATTAACCTATGGGCTTACGCTGCAGCAGTTTGTTGGCTATCAGTATCTGAATAACAGAAGGATGATTAATTTTTTCTTTGGTTTTGAAATATTTGAAGGCTTTACCAAAAACAGGAGAGCGTATAATTTCGACCAGGTTCAGGCAGATCATTCAATGCGGACAGACATCCTTACAGGGATTCGCGCCGGATGGATATTGCCTCTTTATCCCCGTCCTGCAAAGGCAATGTATTTCAACTGATCCGTTTTTCAGTTCAGAATCAAGCTCGTTTTTTGGATTATCTTTGGTTGATGATTCTGCTCTATCGTTTTTCAATTGCGCTTTATGTGGCAGCTATTCGCATTGCTTCCTTGTTTAATGCCAAGGCCGCGTTGTGGGTGAAAGGCAGGAAGGATTGGAATTTGAGACTAAAAAATAGCGGGGTTTCAGGGCATCCGGTGATTCTGTTTCATTGTGCATCACTTGGTGAATTTGAAATGGCAAGGCCACTGATGGAGTGGGTGAAACGTGAACGACCTGCTTACAAAATTGTTCTCAGTTTTTTTTCGCCTTCTGGTTACGAAGTGCGAAAGGATTATGCTCTGGCTGATTATGTATGTTACCTTCCGGCAGACACACCTTCCAATGCGCGGAATTTTGCAGAACTACTGCGTCCGGATATTGTAGTTTACGCCAAATACGAGTTCTGGCATTATTTCATCCAGGCATTCAAAACGAACGGCGCGCGACAGTATGCCGTTTCTTCCGTTTTTCGTGAATCACATCGGTTTTTTAAATGGTATGGTGGATTTTTTCGAAAGGATTTAATGTGTTTGGACAGAATTTTTGTTCAGGATTCGCATTCGAAAGATCTGTTGAATACAATTGGGATAGAAAGTGAAGTGGCAGGAGATACCCGGTTCGACAGGGTTGCTGTATTGGCGGAGCAGGCGATTGATTTTCCTGAAATCAGAAATTTTGCAGCAGGACGCAGGATTATCATTGCGGGTAGCAGCTGGTCGCCCGAAGAAGAGCGAATCACAAGAGTGATCAATGATAATAGACTAAAGAATGTTTGCTGGATTTTTGCTCCTCATGATATTTCCCCGGCACACTTATCCAATCTTGAAGAAGAATTGCAGGTGCGCCATGTACGGTATTCAAAATTTCAACCGGAGCTTGATGCATCAGTGATGATTATCGATAACATCGGAATGTTGATGTCATTGTATCGCCTGGCAGATGTTGCCATTATTGGTGGAGGATTTACCGGAAAATTGCATAATATTCTAGAGCCCGCAGCATTTGGTGTTCCAGTGTTGTTTGGACCAAAACATCATCGCTTTCACGAGGCAAGGGAAATGATTACGGCAGGTGGTGCAATTGAATTCAATCACGATCTTGCAGAACGCCTTGATGTGTTGTTTAAGGATCAATGGCAATTGCAGAGTATGTCGAATAGCGCAAGGAAATTTGTTCAGCAACATATAGGTGCAACGAAAAAGATTGTTGAATCAGTTTTTAATTGAAAAATGAAAAGGAGTTTTTTTACAAGGAGATTTTATTTTGATCAAGTTGTTAAAAACTTCATGCAATTTATAATGAAATCTTCTGATAGTAAACGTTAGAATTAATTAATACTTCGAACATGATCATAGTTACAGGTGCTGCAGGTTTTATTGGAAGTGTACTCATTGGTAAACTTAACTCGGAAGGGTATACTGATGTCGTTGCGGTTGATGATTTTTCTTTTCCGGAAAAGAATAAGAATCTGGAAGGGAAAACAATATCCCATCGGGTTGAACGTAGCGATTTTTTTTCATGGCTCGATACGCATTACCGCACGGTGCAGTTTGTTTTTCATATAGGAGCCCGAACAGATACTACCGAATTCAATATGGCGATTTTTGATGAACTCAATGTCAGGTATTCCCAAAATATGTGGAACAGTTGTGTGAAATATGGTATTCCACTCGTCTATGCATCTTCGGCAGCTACTTATGGTTTGGGTGAATTCGGGTACAAGGACGATCACGAATTATCGTTTAAACTTAAACCACTTAACCCATATGGTGATTCAAAGAATGATTTCGACAAGTGGGCCCTCACGCAGGAAAAAAAGCCTTATTTCTGGGCAGGATTGAAATTTTTTAATGTTTACGGTCCAAATGAGTATCATAAGGGGAGAATGGCATCCGTTATTTTTCATGCTTTTAATCAGATCAATGCAACCGGGAAGATGAAATTATTTCGATCGCATAATCCTGATTTTAAGGACGGAGAACAATTACGTGATTTTATTTATGTAAAGGATTTGGTAGAAGTTTGTTTGTTCCTGATGCATCACCGAAAAAACAGCGGGATTTACAATTTAGGTTCAGGAAAGGCGCGTACATTTCTCGATTTGGTTAAGAATACTTTTTCAGCGATGGAGAAAAACGAGTCCATCGAATTTGTAGATACTCCGGCCGACATCCGCGACAAGTACCAGTATTTCACGGAGGCAGATATGAGTAAGTTGATCGCTATTGGATATGAAAAGCCATTTCATACGCTTGAAGAAGGAGTGAAGGATTATGTTTGTAATTACTTATCCTCGAACAAGCGATTATGAGACATATTGTTGTTCTACTGTTTGCTGTGTCAGTTTTGTATTCATGTAGTTCAACCTCTAATGAGCAAGCGACTATTTCTTCGGAAACACCTGAGGAGGACAAGCTGGATACTGTAGAAATCGATGAACAGTCAATTGCTTCAATGATAAATGAGTCATTTCCTCTTTTGGAGCACGATTCTGTTTTTGTTAATGTCAAGTATCCAAGAGATTTTAAAGGTAAAGATGAACCACCTTTTCTTCCTGATAAGTTAAATGCGTTTTTTGAACAAAACCACGATTGTCATTCCGATCCTTTTTATACAATGGGAGAATTTTTCTTGATGATCGATTCGATTTGTTGATTTTCCAGAATCCATTCGAATGCTATGCTGCCGAAGTGGAAGGTTTTGTGTACGATAAAACTGCCTCCTCATTGATGGGTGAACCCTTTAATCTTGCTATTTCCTTTAGCGATGCCGGTGAATCAATAGTATCAGAAGCTGTTATTGTATGTAGCAAAGGTGTATTTGTCGAAGCTTTCGTTTTTAGCCGAAATAGTTTTTTCGATCTTGATCTTGAAAAGTATACAGAGATTACGTTTTTGTTTGAACATGTAACAATCAAAAACGGGATTGAAAAAAGAAAGATCGGAGATGAAAGTTTTTCAATATTTAAATTATTTCATCAGCGAATACAGTTGAATTAAAACTTCTCAATCAATTCCCCTGTAATCCACCCGAATGATAAATAAGAATGCGGGTTCCTCCGGTAATGGAGCCGTTCCGAATCATTTCCATCAGCCCAAACATCATTTTACCGGTATATACTTTGTCAAGTGGGATTCCTGTGATGCTTTCGAAATCGCTGATGAATTGTAGTAATTTCGGATTGCTTTTTGCAAATCCCCCAAAATGAAAATCACATTGCAAGGAGATTTTTTTTACAATACTCTCTACCCATTCTTCATCGAACAGACTCCAGTGTAATAATGATTTTACCTCTTCCAGAAGGTATTCTCCGCTTTTAATTGCCGGAAAACCAATAATGCGTTGCTGTTCGTTTAATCCGATTGAAAGTCCGCTTAGTGTTGTTCCCGTTCCAACGGCGCAACATACCAGGTCGAATTCTTCCTTGACTTCCTGCAATATTTCAATGCAGCCATTTACACCATAATAGTTTTTGCCACCTTCCGGAATGATGTAAATATTTCCAAATAGTTCACGCAATTCTTCATGGAACAAGGGCTCTTCCTTTTGGTCGTATCGTTCTCTGGTAATCGGGTGAATAATCATTCCGTTTTCATGAGCCCTTTTAAGAGTGGGGTTTTCAAGATCCGCTTCTTCTCCGCGTATGATGCCAATACTTTTTATGCCTGCCAACGCACATGCGGATGCGGTTGCTGCAATATGGTTGCTGAAGGCTCCGCCAAAAGTCAGAATGGTCTCTTTTTTTAGTAATTCTGCCTGTGCAAGATTGTAATGAAGTTTGCGGTATTTGTTACCTGATATTTCCGTATGCATTAGGTCATCACGTTTTATGAAAAGTTCAATAGATTTGCTTTTCAATAAGGGATGTTCAATGCGCTCCACCGGTGAGGGCAGCAGAAGATGTCCGGTAGGTATCATGATTCAAAAATACACTTTGTCTCTTTATCATTTGCTTCTGCGCTCTGTCAGGTGGCTGTTGATGATTGCTTTTGTATTTTGCTGGATGGTGATGCTCCTACCTTATGTTGTGCCTCTGAAAGCTATTTCCCAAACTTTCTCCAACGCACCTTTCCCTGAAAGCCGATATGTTAAAATCGAGGGAACATGGGTGCATTTCCGTCCGTTTCCTGCAGAAGGAGATTCCTTTCGATCTCCTGTGATGCTTGTACACGGCTTCTCCGGATCGACATTCTCCTGGCGATTTCTAATCCCTGTATTAACGAAAAATGGTTATCCGGTTGTTGCAATCGATCTTCCTCCTTTTGGATTTAGTGATAAACGCAAAAGTGCCAGTGTAAGTGATTCCATTTGGGCAGATTTGATCCACGGAGTTATCAATACCCTCACTGCAGAACAATTCGTTCCGGAAAAAAAATGGGTGCTCTTTGGACATTCCATGGGAGGTATGGTCATCGGTTCTTTCGCTACTGAATATCCTGAACGATGCAAGGGACTGGTATATGTGGATGGAACTTCGCCAAATTCAGATGGAAAACGTCCCTTTTCTTTGCGAGCATCCGAAGCGGTGTTGCGAATGGGCTTTATCCAACGGTGGGCAGATGTGATGATGGAAAATTTTATATACAGCGAAAAACGATTTACCGAATTGCTGCGATCGGCATATCAAACTGAACCTGCTAAAGAGGTGGTACGTGGATACATGGAGCCCTTTCAATTTAGAACGAGCGCCTCGGCAGTGTTTCGATTTGCTGCCAATACCGGTTACGCCAAGGTGGATGGACGTGTACTAAAACAGTTTCCCCGTTTATTGATTTGGGGTGAAAAGGATACATGGATACCTGCTGAAGGCGCAAGGAATTTTTTGAAACAGAATCCGGATGTGGAGGGACATTTCATCCCTGATGCCGGACATTGTCCGATGGAAACGCATCCAAAGGAGTTCACTGCAATAGCAATGAAATGGCTTAGGCAGCTCTAAATCCTAGTTCCTAAATTCTATGATCTCCAATACCCATCGGAATCCCAACCAAGGTTCAGGTTTGGTGTAGTTTTGTGAGAGTGGAATGCGGCACTGGTTCGCGTATACGGTATAATTTCCTCCTTTGGATATTCCTTTTTCGGCAACCATTTCTGATACATTTCCAAAGACATTGAAGGTACCGTTCATTGCCGGATAAAAGGCATCTACGGTTGCAAGTCCTTTTCCCTGAAATTTTTGAATGAAAGACTCATAACCACTACAGGTGTTCAACATGTTGTAATTGTACAGAAAACAGTTTTTTGGGTTAATGCTGTCCCAAAGTTGCTTCTTTTTCATGTCATCACGGAGAGCCTGGGTAGCCATTTCTTCCCATTCGGCTGTGGTAGGTAATCGAAATCGGACGCGAACATCTTCGTCTAACATCAGCTCCTCATTGTACAATTGACTCATCCATTGTGTAAACAAAACAGCTTGTTCATGACTAATTCCGTTTATAGGCATTTGTCCAAGCAACTTCCAGATTTTGTTTTTATCCAACTCCGGGTTGAACAGAAAATAGGGTTTGGAAGTGTGACCGTAAAACTGTATCAGGTTGGCAAACCCCGGACCATTATCATTGTTTTCATCGCCGATAAAGTTAAGGTAGGCTCTCAGATAGGGAATGGTCTTTGGATTCATAGCCAGCGTATCCGGCATTGTTTTAGCAAATCCCGCAGGTCCCCGGAAGCGTGATTCTGTCATGAATAAAAAGTAATCCCGCATGCTGACCTCATATTGCGAAACACGGATACGGTCATTGACAGTTACTGTGCCCCTGAGAAAAAACCGGCTTTCATCCATATAAATGAATTCCTCTTCTCCCTTTACCAGAAGGAGGTGTTGTTCGAGGCTGCCCATGAAATCCTCAGCCAGGCGAATTTCAGAGTATTTGTTCTTTAGGGGTACTACTTTTAATTTAGAAGTATAGATGGTGACATTCCCATTGGAATAGGCTGCCAGAAAATAATCAGTTCTTCCGGAAACATTACTCATGTTCCAAACAGAATCGTATTGTGGCGGAACAATGATCTTCTTTTTATCGGCAATGCCTGTTTTGCCTTTTTCCAGGAACAGACACCATTTATCGAAATAATTATCGCATTCAATGATGGATTGGGCGTTGATTCCTAAAACGAGTACCTGAAAAATTGCGCAGGTAATTATCGATTTCAAAATGTCCGTTTTTTTTGCAAAAATGAGAAAAAGGTATGAAAAGGCAATTACGGAGTTTACCGTATTTTAGACCTTGGTTCATTTCTATATCTTTGCTCTCAAAACGGAATCTTATGCGGATAAGCATCATATTATCAGCCTGTCTTCTGCAGGTGCAATTTATTTCTCATGCCGGAAATACCCAGAAAATGACCAGTGTATCCATCAGTACTGATGGAAAGAGGGTTGTTTCTGCTTCCCCAAATGAAGTGATTTTGTGGGATATGGCAGCGAAAAAAGAAATAGCCCGAGAGTCATTTAAGGCAACCTATGTTAGTATAATTCCCGGAAATAAGGTTGTTGTTGCCGGAAGTCAGGGTATTCGTTTATACAGTTCGGAAAACTTGTCTTTGATCGATAGTGTACAGGGAGCTGTCTCACAACTTACGGGGCCTTATGTTGTCACCACAAACGGTAACTATTTGTTTTGCAGAAAAACCCGTGGACCAAAAGAAAGCTTTCTGCATGCTATTGACCTTTCTACTTTAAAATCGTTTGAGGCAGTGAGTTCACAGAATAAGAAGTTATTCAATGATGATGTTCGGTTCACAGTTTCTTCCGATAACCGTTTTCTGTATATGCTTACAGGTGGTTTTATCCTTCAGCAATTTTCAATTGCTGATTCAAAGACAGTGGGCGAATTCACGGTGGATAAAGTACACACGGAAATTCTCCGGGCAAATGCCTTGGCGGCGGGGAAAGAATATTTGTATTTAGGAAGCAATTGTAAGATTGGAAGTTCAGGGAAAGAAATCAGTCGTTACCTATCAGAAAAATCATTAATGGGTTTTGGAGTCAGTAAACTCGATGAGGGAATTACCGCAATGGCCTACTCTCAAGCTTTACAAGCTGTATTTGTAGCAACGCTCAAGAAGAAAATTTACGTGATGTACGACACAGAAGGCAAAGTGAAAAAACTGGCTTCTATTGATCGTTTTATTCAGTGGATGGAGGTTTCAGCCGACGGTCGATATCTTGCTATAGCTACCGGATTTGGCGATAAAGGAAATGATGATTTTCCGACTATTGTTCTCGATGCTGTAAGCGGAAAAAAAGTAGCTGAATTGAAATAAGAAATTTTAAAAAAATTATGAGGCGTTTAACTTTCTCTTTTTTCATTTTACTGACTGGATTAAACGGCATAGCGCAAAAACGGTTTGTTGCCGGATTTGCCTACCATGCCGGAAGCGGTACTGTAAATAATTATTCCTATTACCGCGATTATCAGGATACGCCAACAGGTCCGGTTGTTACGTTCGATTCACTATCACCCGGTAAACACGGTGCTCATTCGATGGGGCTAACGGTAGAGTCCTTTGGTAAAAAATGGCTGGTCGATTTCGATTTGAATTATCCGCGCAAACGAACAACCTCCATTGGAAGTAGCCGCTCTTCCTATATTTTTAATTTTGGTATGGCAAGAGGAGGTTGGATCAAAGAGAAATTGGGTTTGTTCTTTGGAGCAAGTTATACGTTTTACGGAAGTTCTATTGAACCGGCAAATCCGGCGGATACCGCTGTTCCTACCTATAACAGTACCGGGACATTTAAAATAAATCTCCTTCCGCGACATGCATTAGGTCTTGATGCCAATGTAGTCTGGAATTTTAACGACAATATGGCCTGGAGATCCAATGTGTCGTATGTTATCACAGATCATCCCGCAACTGAACAGCGCGCATCCTATGAAGCTAAGGCCAGCGGATGGAAAATGGAGCATGGATTTTACCTTACCTCAGGAGATGTTGGTTTGTATGTAAAGTATACGTTTATGCAACGAAAGTTCAGTATTGAAGAAAGTGGGAATGTATTCAATAATGGGAATTATAGTTCCATGGTGCTTCCAATCATTCCCGAAGGCACGAAGCATACCATGGGGTATTTTAGCTTTGGATTGATGATTCCCTTAAGTGCAAGCTCAACCTCTACAAGGGTAACTGTTGTTAAATAAAATGTGTTTTATGCGTTGGATATTTTTTTTGCTACTGGCTATTGGGTTTTCATTCTCCGGATTTTCCCAGCAAGATCTTGTTCCTTTCAAAAAAGATCAATTATGGGGGTATTGCGATAGAAATGGTAAGGAGGTGCTTGTTCCTCAATTCCATGTAGCATTTCCTTTTTACAACAGCTATGCATTGGTTTTCAAGGAGAGCGAAAGTGGTTCAGGGGGTACTTGGGGTTACATTTCCTTGGACGGAAAGTGGATCGAATCAGGTCCGTTGGGCGTTTCTCACTCGAGAATTCCTAAGGATGTTTTCCCAAATAAGGAGGGTTGGGTTGAAGTTTATCTGGCAGATCGAAAAGGAAATTTAACGAAGAAATTTTTTCTGCTAACCGCACCTAAAATGGTGGATCAGCAGGAAGAAAATTCCGATACTAATTTATCAAATCAGGAAGCCAAGCTCAAAGACGGGAAATGGTATTATCCTTCTGTGAATTCCTCTGCGCAACTTATTTAATGAGAACGGTAAGCAGAAGGGCCGAAATGGCGTGGTAGTGGGTGGTAAATTCATGATTTTTAATGATGGGAAATCTATTTCGTTGCCAACAAAGGTCCAGCCTCAGAGGGGGTTCGTTCATGGATATTTACCTGTAATGATCGAGCCAAAAGAGGAGAAGGTTGCCGGATATGTATTTTTGTCTTCCGAATACAATAACTTCATCGATGCCAAGGGAAAGATGGTTTTTCCCAATCATATGAAATATATTCTAGCGTATGAAGAGGGTTATTTTTTTACCGGAAACATGAAAGACATTCTAACCTTGCATGATCAAAATATGAAGGTGGTTCGAACATTTGCTGCCAGCCATGTTCTTTCTTCAAATTCAAATGGCGTATTCCTGATTCAAAACGTAATTAATGATAGCGTATGGACTTATAATGTAAATGAGAATCGAATTATGAGTTCTTTTTCACTATCTGTTAAAGGCTATTCAAGCATGCCCTTAGGTAAGCGATTCTTTGCAATTTCCTCTTCCGGAAAGAATGTTTTGATTGATGCAAGATCCTCTGTTGTTTATCAATTAGAAAACGCAGATGCGGTCAATTCAGCTTTTGATCGTTATGTACTAATTAAGGAAAATGGGAAGTTCCGAATAATGGATGTGGATGCGGAAAATCAGAGTGCGCAAACTTGGCTTGATAAGATAGAATTTTATTCAGAGTTTGGTGTATATCTCTGGCAAAACGAAAAGAAATCAGGTGTTCGAAGATTTACAGGTGAAGAATTGTTTAGCTCTGATTGTACTTGTGTGCGTGTGCTGCCTGGCGGACAAGTATCCATGAAGCTTTCCGATGGTACATATGCTTATGGGGATGTGAAAACAGGAAAAATATTTCAGGTAAATCGTTGATTACGCACGGTTTTGTATGGTTTTCTTAAGTGGAGGAGTCTCCATTCGTATAACGAATGGAGTGGAATTCCGGGAGTAAAAACCCTATGTTTGTATCCTCATTCAAATTCCATGCGTCCCGTTTATTTTATTTTTCTTACGCTGCTGATTGATAGCCTTGGAATCGGAATCATCTTTCCTGTTATGGCAACCATTCTCTCAGAAATCACCGGTGAATCCATTAACGATGCGGCAGCGGAAGGGGGATTGCTTATGGCAATTTATGCAGGGATGCAGTTTGTTTTTGCTCCTGTTTTGGGCGGATTAAGTGATCGCTATGGCCGTCAACCTGTGTTGTTGCTTTCCTTGCTTGGCTTAGGAATCGATTATTTTATTCTTTGTTTCGCAGACTCCTACACCTGGTTGATTGTTGGTCGTGCCATTGCAGGTTTGTGTGGTGGAAGTTTTACCACTGCTTATGCATATATCGCCGATGTTACTGCACCTGAAAAGCGTGCTCAGGCTTTTGGTTTGATGGGAGCTGCGTTTGGACTTGGTTTTATTGTTGGACCATTTGTAGGTGGTTTGTTCAGTGATCTCGGTTCAAGAGCCCCGTTTGTTGCTGCAGCGGTTTTATCCTTGCTCAATTTTCTGTACGGACTATTTGTTCTTCCTGAATCATTGGCAAAAGAAAACCGTAGGCCATTCGATATCCGTCGCGCTAATCCATTTGGTGCGTTTTTTCAATTGAAGAAAATGAGAGGTGTGCGCTTGCTTGTTGCCTGTATGTTTCTCCTTTATCTTGCCGGACAGGTAATGCCTGCTATCTGGACATTTTATACCAAATACATGTTCAATTGGAGTGATAAGGCGGTTGGCTATTCACTCGCATTTGTAGGTGTAATGGTTTCCATCGTACAAGGTGGATTGATCGGTTGGTCGCAAAAAGCATTTGGAGCCGTAAGATCCATTTATTTAGGTCTTGGGTTGTATATCACGGGGCTGTTGTTATTTGCTTTTGCAGATCAGGAGTGGATGATGTATGCCTGGACATTTATTTATGCTTTAGGTGGAATTGGTCCACCATCCATGCAAGGCATCATCAGTTCGCAGGTTTCCGCAAATGAACAAGGCGAATTGCAGGGTATGCTCACAAGTTTGATGAGTCTCGCTACGGTGGTTTCTCCTTTGCTAATGACCTGGCTGTTTTCCTATTTTACATCCCCGACGGCTCCGGTCCACTTTCCCGGGGTTTCGTTTTTGGCATCCGGTATCCTCGTTGGTTTTGCCATCCTTATTTTTGTTTTCAGGCAGACCAAATCCACAGTTCTGGAAACCAAATAAAGTATTTGATCCTGCTTTAAGTGCCAAATCTCCTTTTGTGAAATAAGGGATTTCAAGAATTTTACGAAATAATTGTAACCTGTTTCTCTTTTCTGCGTTCTACTCCCCAAAACCAAGCCATGGGAATACGCTACGCTTTTGATTTATTATCTGGTACAATTTAACGGAGGGTCTTTTATGCGTATTCTTATTTTTTTCCTGTTTTTACCTCTTGCTGCTTTTTCAAAAAAGAAAGAGCTGACGTTTTCAACGTTTAAGGGAGATGCAATAATTAAAGTATTTGTTCTGGAGAACCCGCGTGTGCATGCAACTTATGTGATGCGGCTGCATGAGAGTGGAACAGTGGAACTCAACAAATATACTAACGGCAAAAAACCGGCATTCCGTCAGGTTACCGGGAAATACCGCGATAAGCGCCGGTCTATTTCATTTCAATGGAAGAATACTTCTGAAATCAATTTTTTTCCTTCGAAACTCTATAAAAGTAAAAACGGATTGCACTACAACATGGTAGACGCTATTCGGGGTGAAGAAGCCGATATAGAAGCGAATGAGGATAGCCGTTTTCGCAAGGTATGTTATATCGATCCGCTAACAAATACTGTAATACGCGATAAAGATTTTGCTGCTCAGCTGGAAGTGGATGAACTTGCGCTGGCCATTACCGAAGGTGCTGAATCGAAAGAAGAAAAAATAGCAGCCATTGTTCAGTTTATGTGCGGACAATTTAAATACGGTGAAGGTGAACAAAAAGATGTACGTAAAATTTTGGCGCAGCAGGAACCTCGTCTGATTTGTATGGGGTATGCAGAAGTATTTTTTCAGTTGGCAGTTGCTAACGGAATTGAAGTGAGAAAAGAAACAGGTAACGTTCCAAATCATGTAGCCCTGGCTTTGGCCACAGGAGGAGAGGGTCACATGTGGAATGTAGTACGACTGAACGGAGAGGATCGGATAGTGGATGTGTGCTGGATCGATGGACTCAATGGAGAGGATCCTCTCCGTTCGGCTTACTACCTTGCTGCTCCGCAAAATGTGGCTGTAACACATAATAGTGGATATACTGCAGGTGAACAATTCAGGATGAAACCCTATGTTCAACTACTTTCATCCAATCGCGCTATCGAAGATTTTCTTCCTAAAGAAGGTGTTGCAAAAACAGAAGGTAGTTTTCGCTTTGTTCCTGTAGGTGTTGTAAAGGAAAAGGCACTGCTTTCTGCAACCTGGTTCGATATTTCTTTTGGTGATGTGGCGCTTGAAGGAGAAAAGAATTACAATAACCTGCGCGGTGAAATCATCGGTTCATATGATTTAATGACCGGTGTTCCTGTGGATGTGGTAGTGAAAAACAAAAGCAATGGTTTTCTCCGACTCGAAACCGAGGGAATTACTGTTACCTATATGGTCGTTAACGGAAAAGTTGGTGATTTGTATTCTACCTGGTTTAACCGTAGGGATAACAAACACATCATCTCCTATACGCGCACCATTATTTCGGGAATTCTTCTGGGTGATGTAGCTGCGTTTAATGAAATGATCGGAAACACCACCAATGTAAAACCTTATGTGATCCGATCTGGAGCAATGGAAGAAGTCCGTACTGTGCTTAAGAACTGGACCGGAGAAATTGAAAGCGTTACCAAAATAACCGGAATTTCTGAGCTCATTCCGGAAGGGGAAACCCATGTGTATTCAGTTCTCATTCCCGGACAAATTGAATTAATTTTCTCCGGAGATGGTAGCGGTGGTTATGGCTTACGTAGCATTCGCGCACCTTTCATAAAGAAATAGTTGAACGGAAAGTGTTCAATTCAAAACTTTAATCCTACCCCAAATTGGATCTGAGCAGGTGAAAAATACCATTTCGTATAGGTTTTTTCGAATTCGTTAATTAATGTTTCTTCAACGGGGAATGTTGATTTCATTACGCTGTGGTAATTTCCACCTATGCTTGCGAATAATAGACCGTAATTGACTTCCGAATAGAGGAACAATTGCTTTGAAAGAAATGTGCTAATTCTAACGTAATTATTCAAACCAATAATAGTACCGCCTGGCATGCTTATTTCAGAGGTTGATGCCATGTCTATCGTTCCTGAAGATGTATAGGTTTGGTACCAGAGATCTTCTTTTAGCTTTCCGATAATATAAACAGGAATTTCAACTCCAGTCGAAAAGCAAAATCTACCAAAACGTTTCGAAAAACCAAAGGAGGGACTGATATCAAAGACCGATTGCAAATCATTGACCGACCAATGGGTGTTGGAAAATGCCTGTGAATAATGGTTCACTTTTTTGGAATATCCCACACGCAAACGTAGTTCAAGACTGTCGCGCAAATGAAAGCTGAAACCGAGATTGAATTTTATCCGTTTTTCATTTCCAAAATGTGCGTCATCCTGAAATGCAGTTGGGTGGGCAATAAAATAAAAGTCTTCGAGCGTTTTTTCTACTTGCCCCGGATTTGAAATTCCAAAGCTGATTTCTGATTTATTTTGACCAAAAGCAAATTGGGTCTTTACTATAATGCAGAATAGAATTATTTTTTTCATGCCGTAAGTTATTGAATTTCGCGTTGTGTGCTCTTGTAAATATACAAAGTTGAAACAGTTGAATAATTTTTCCCAATTCATTGCCGCTGCATGAGTCGAAAAAAAGAAAATGTAAAACTCCCATTCTTCACTGAAGGTATTTTCCTCACATCTCCTTCACCACATCCCACACCAGATCGCCTTCATACCCTTTTGTTATGAGATAATGCGCCGTTTTTTTTCGTTTAATGGCAGAATGATCACCTTTTATGGAATTGTATTTTTTTTCTACAAGGTGTTTTAAATTCTCGTAGTATTCATCCGGATCAATTTCTTCGAGTCCTTTTTTGATGCAGTACTCACTGATCTTTCTCATTTTTAGTTCGCGTACAATCCGGCTTCGACCCCATTTTTTAATGCGGTATTTTCCACTCACAAATGCTCTTGCATATCGTTCTTCATCGAGGTATTTTTCCTCAATTAGTTTCACAATGATATTCTCAACGTCATCGGAAGTTAATGAATAGGAGTAGAGCTTATCGCGGATTTCCTGATGACAACGTTCTCTGTAAGCACAGAAGTTTTGAATCAGCGGCCAGGCTTGCTGTGGAGTGTAGCGTTTTTTTTTGGGATTATCTTCTTCCACCTTTCAGCGTTTATAATCCTCCACCGAAAGCCGTTCAGTGCAATTGAAAAGTTCATTTTCATCGCTGTTGGATGAAACCAATACGATGCGGTTTTCTGAATGGGCAAAGAGTAATGATTGGTACCAGGAGATGGCTTTTTTGTCAAGATTCGTACAGGGCTCATCGAGAAGTAGGAGGGGTGTGTCAGATAGAATCGCAAGCGCGAGTTTCACCCTTTGTTTCATTCCTGACGAATAATTTTTTAAGGCCTTAATGCGAATATTATCCAACTGAAGTATTTCAAGAAACAGTGCTACATCTATTTTATCCCGCATGGGTTTTAACGCGGAATGAAAGGCAAACAATTCTGAAGCTGTATATTCTTCATAAAGCTCGAGAAAGGGTGAAGCCATGGAGACATACCGATAAATCGATTCGTTATCGATTTGTTTTGTTTCATGATTGTAAGTGATACTGCCTTCAGAAGGAATTAAAAAACCACTGACTACCTGAAGCATTGTCGATTTTCCGGATCCGTTTCCGCCAATAATACCAATGCTCTCTCCGCTGCTTAAAGTCCGTGACAAATTACGGAAGATCCACTCCTTGTTGAATCGTCTTCCAGCTGTGTTAAGGGTGATTTGCATAGGTGAAACTGCGCTCAGGAAATTCCGCGCATGATGCCTTTGGTGGAATTCTTGATGAAATTGACGATCTGATCTTTTTCTTCACTTGCAGGTAATTCGAATTCTACAATTTTCAATGCAGTGGTTACATTGCTGTTCTGAACGTAAATTATCCGGTAAATATCTTCGATCTGCGTAATCTGGAAATCAGAATATCCTCTTCGACGAAGTCCAACTGTGTTCACTCCTATAAAAGAGATGGGTTCTCGTGCTGCTTTTACAAATGGGGGTACATTCTTACGAACCATCGTTCCCCCACCAATGAAGGAATGCGCACCAATATGAATGAACTGCTGTACTGCAGCCATTCCTTCAATGATTGCATGATCGTCGATGGTAACGTGTCCGGATAATCCTACACTGTTTGCAATGATCACGTTGTTGCCAACAATACAGTCGTGCGCAACGTGTACATAAGCCATAAGAAGGCAATTGCTCCCCACTACCGTTTTCATTCTGTCTTTTGTTCCGCGATGGATGGTAACATATTCGCGGATCACGCTGTTGTCGCCAACTTCAGTTGTGGTGTATTCACCAGCATATTTAAGATCCTGTGAGTCGGGACCAATAATCGCTCCAGGGAAAATTTTCACATTGTTACCGATGCGTGTTGCAGGATAGATCACAACGTTTGGACCAATATGGCAATTGTCGCCAATCACAACATCATTCATGATCGTTGCGAATGGTTCAATTACTGTGCCTTTGCCAATCTTGGCGTCAGGATGAATATTTGCCGTTGGCTGATTCATAAATTTCTTTCTTTGACAATCTGTGCCATCATTTCAGCTTCCGAAGCAACTTGTCCGTTAACGTAGGCTGTTCCTTTCATGTGTACAATTCCTCTTCGAATCGGAGTTATGAGTTCAAGATCGAATACAATTGAATCGCCGGGAATGACTTTGCGTTTGAATTTAACGCCATCGATCTTCATAAAATAGGTCGACCAGTTCTCTGGATCGGGGACAGAACTTAATGCGAAAATTCCTCCACACTGAGCCATCGCTTCAACCTGCAGAACTCCGGGCATAACAGGGTTGCCGGGAAAGTGTCCCATGAAATAGGGTTCATTCATGGTTACATTTTTCACACCCACAATTCCGTTTTCTGTCATCGACATGATTTTATCGACGAGCAGGAAGGGATATCGGTGCGGCAACATTTTTTCAATCTTGTAGATATCATGCAAAGGCTCTTTTGTGAGATCAAAATGTTTCACAACGCCGGCTTTTTTCTCAGCGCGCATGATGTCCTTGATGATTTTTGCAAATGAAATATTGCCACTATGACCGGGACGGGCAGCGAGAATATGTCCTTTTATTGGTTTACCCACCAACGCAAGATCGCCAACGATGTCCAGCAGCTTATGTCGCGCCGGTTCGTTTTCGTACTGCATTTTTGTATTGTTGAGAATGCCAATGCCTTTGAATTGGATTTTCAGATCTTCTTTTCCAAGCAATGAAGCAAGCTCTTTCAATTCATTTTCATTAACTTCTTCACGATCCACCAAAACAATGGCATTATCGGGTGCACCACCTTTGATGAGTCCCTTTTTTGCAAGGTATTCGAGTTCGCGCAGAAATACGAATGTTCTGCAGGAAGCAATATTATCTTTAAACTCGTTAAGGTTATACATGGTGGCGTGCTGTGTTCCCAGAACAGGAGAATTGTAATCGACCATTACAGTGAGTCGAAAATCCTGAGCCGGTACTGCCAGCATTTCAATTCCTTTTTCGAGATCTTCCCAAGGGAGATTTTCTTTGAATTCAAAGTATTCGCGTTCTGCTTTTTGTTGTTCGTATCCCACTGCTTCGATGGCTGCAACAAATGGTTTTGAAGAACCATCCATAATGGGAATTTCAGGGCCATCAATTTGTATGAGCGCATTATCAACCTGCATTCCGTATAGTGCAGCAAGCAAATGTTCGGTTGTGTGTACTCGAACCCCATTGTGTTCAAGTGTAGTACCTCTCTCCGTAGAAATCACCAGATCGGCATCTGCTTTTATGATAGGTTGACCCTCCACGTCCATTCGCTGGAATTTATAGCCGTGGTTGTCTGCTGCAGGAAGTATGGCGATATTAACGGGAGCGCCGGTATGCAATCCGATTCCGGATAGTTTTGCAGGTGCTTTCAGTGTGCGTTGGAATTCTTTCATGAATTCGGATCTTGTTTAAGCGATTTGATTTCCTTGGCTAAAGTATTGATTTGTTCGCGAAGCTGTGGCAGGGAACGAAACAGAACGTAGGACCGTTTGTAATCACCAATTCCAAAGGCAGGTGAGCCTTGAACAATGGCGTCTTTTTCTTCGATGTTTTGGCCAATACCGGATTGTGCAGCGATTTTTACACCATCGGCAATTCGTAAGTGACCAACAATTCCAACTTGTCCGCCCACCATCATGTTTTTACCGAGCTTGGTGCTTCCCGCTACTCCGGTTTGTGCTGCGATTACAGTATTCTCACCAATCTCAACATTGTGTGCGATCTGAATAAGATTGTCGATCTTAACTCCTCTCCGTATAACTGTAGAACCAAGTGTTGCTCTGTCGATGGAAACATTGGAACCGATTTCAACATGATCTTCGATCACCACATTCCCGATCTGAGGGACTTTGGCATAATTGTTTTCGCTGTTAGGAGCAAAGCCAAATCCATCTGCACCAATCACTGATGATGCGTGAATGGTAGTGTTGGCTCCAATAACGCAATCGTGATAGATTTTTACACCGGGAAAAATCGTGGTGTTTTCTCCAATGAGGACATTATCACCGATATAGCAATGCGGATAAATTTTTGCTCCTTTCCCAATGCGGGCATTCTTCCCTACATAGGCAAATGCGCCAATGTAAACATCTTCCCCAACGGATGCTTGCTCATCAATAAAACTAGGTTGTTCAATTCCTTTTTTATCTCCGCGGAACTGATTGTAAGCTTCGAGTAATTTTGCGAAACTGGAATAAGGTTCGGCAACGCGAATAAGAGTAAGCTGATCAGGAAGTGCTTTCTCCGCTTTGAAATCATTTCCCACAATTGCAACAGATGCTCCCGTAGAATAAATGAACTCAGCGTATTTGGGATTGGCGAGAAATGTAAGTGTGCCCGGAGTGCCTTCTTCAATCTTTGCAAGATTGCTTACTGTTGCCTCTGGATTCCCCTCTACAGTTCCTTCCAGGATGCCGGCTATTTGTTGTGCAGTAAATTGCATTCTAAACTCTTGATAGTTAACACCCTTGCTTTTCGAGGGCGATGCGTAAAAATAACAAGAATCGGTGAAGTATACTGCTTATGAGAAGAAAATAAAGGGAAAATTTAGTATTCGATCCGATTGAACCACCACCAGTATTCTTCCCGTCCGCCTCAGGAACTGAACAGGTTGCGTACATAGGCGGTATGGGAATAGTCCCGCTCCAATTGCTGCACCCATGGGTTGTTTTCTGCATAATCCATCTCTTCCCGTTCGTGGTAATATGCCCGGGGATTGTAACTTTTCCAGATCATTTCGTTCTTGTGGCACCGGGCAAGCATACTCAACGCATGGGCCTTTTCTTCAGCATCTTTGCTTTTTTTTAGTAATTCGAGGTATAAGGCTTTTGCTTCATAACAACCGTAGTAATTTTTGCCTGCTTCATTGTTCACCATCGGTTCGTCACCGTCCGACCACCAGGCGCGGTTCATGATCCATGAATTGCCAAAGTAGGTGGTGTTATAAGCATAGGCCGCCTTCCTTTTTAAGGCTTTTAATTGCTCCTCCGGCGATCCGTAAGTGTAGAGGGAGTCGTACAATAGTAGTTTTTTTGCAATTTCCGGTTTACTGAAATTCACTTTTTTGATTGTTTTATGCATGTTTCCCGAATGTGCTGAAAAGGGATTGGCATCAAGATAATCGGTGTATGGATATTCCTTCCAATGACTTTTTGGTATTCCTTTCCAGATTTTAAGGGCTAATTCCATTTTTTTATCGCGTAACACAACCGTTCCACACCAGTCTTTCAATTGGTAAACATTTTCTTTGTCTTTTTTTATTTCGCGACAAAGCCATTGAATGGATTTCGTTGCCAAACGGTCGTCATCGATAAGATCCGCAAGTTTTTTGGCATCATCAGCATTCATTTCCTGGTAGAGATAGGTGTGTACCATCGCTCCGTAAAGTGGAATGGATACTGATTTTTCGAAGATGATATGATAATTTTCTTCGATCTGATGAAGGATGAGGGCAGCAAGTGCTTTGTTTTTATTCTCATGGGCATGGTTATACATCCACGCCAGCGATCGTTCAAAAATTCCGGGTGAATAGGATTCCCTTTCATCCTTCTCCATTTTGGTAATCAACGGAAACAATTGCTCCATCATTTCTTCTGAATTGACCGAATTTCGTGTAGCTGCAAACCACACGCTGAGTTCTGCCTGAAGCTGAAGTTCTTTTGGGATTTTTTTTGTGCTAAGGCAGAAAATCTTTTGCGGACGATTTCCAACTGCGTGAAGATGAATCTGAGCGATATCGTAAAACACCGAATGATCTTTTCTGCAAAGGGAATTTATCGTTGCCAGTGTCTGCTCAAATTCGCGATTGATAAACCGAGCTTCTTCTTTTTGATCTTCTTCTTTTTTTTCACCCCAATTGTAACCGTTCCGAATATCTGAACTAAACGAAGCGTATCCGGAAATTGGGGTAGTCAGCAGAATGTCTTCTAATTTGTTGACCTCTCGGGCGGTGAGTAATTCAGCAACAGGATGTATCGGATCGAATTCAAGAATTTGTCGCAATAAACCGGAATTCAAATAGGGTTCCTTTGCCAAAAGCATGCATTGTAGCCCGAATTTATCGGAGGGACTGAAATTGTTCTGAAGAATTTGCCTTAAATCATCGCGGGAAATTTTTTCCATGGCTGCAATTCGCTTGTCTGCCGAATGAAGAAAACTTTTCGCCAGTAAAACAGCGCCTTTTTCTTTTTCTTCCATTCTCATATAGCTTACTCCTGCATAATAAGCTGCCCAGTAATCGATGATGCTTGTCGCCGGTGAATGCTGAAAAGTCTTCTCGTAAAGCGATACAACTTCTGATTTATTTCCAAGATAGAAAAGAGTACGTAATTGAATAAAATGGAATCTTTTGCTGATAAAAGGGTGTTGCCTGAAGCGATACTCCAATAAGCTGTCGAGATGAAATGAATCACTTGTTTGGTCTTCCATTTTGTCTTCTTCCCAAGGATCGATTGCTATTTCATAATAGTTTTCGTTTTCTTTGGCAAAAATCAGGTAATCGAAATAGAGCTTGTTTTCTTTTTTTACAAGCCATCGGTAAAAGGGATTTTTTCGAATAGTTGTTGTGGGTTCCGTAAGCGCATATGCTGAATGATGGTAAATGATCTCCAGAATGAATGCTGCTTTGATCCCGCTTTCCTTTTCCCATTCTTTTAAATTGATTTCTCTATCGTATCCAATTCCGTGAATATTACTTCTGTCGCGCCATAATTCCGTGGTGAATCCGAGACCGTACATTTCCTTGTGGTAATTATCATGCGGCTGAAACAATGCAAATCTGTATTGTTCAGGCATAGGCCACCAACCGCAGCTTATTACGGGTAGAGTGTATATGACGGCGATCAGACTAAAAACGATCCTTGAGTTCATGAAAAAAGTGTTTGGGGTAGTTTTTATAATAGGTTTGCTGCAGATCAAATAACAATACCCGCGCACCCGGAAAATGGAGTGCAAGTTCATCTGCTGCATTTATCAAATCATTTTTGCTGACCTCTTCATACCGAATAATATGTTCTACATAAGCATCACCGAAAAAGGAGTGTCCTGAATAGTAATCGGACCGATCTACTGTGTATCTATTATAATCCAAAAGCCGCGCTTCTCCGGATGAAATCATTTCCTGCATTTTTTCATGTTGAATCAGGCGCACAATTTCTCCATGCGCATTGTATTCAACTCCCTGTTTGTAAATAGGCAATGCTACATCCAGCATCAGAGGGTAATGTTCTGCCGACTCCAGGTATTTGGAACCTTCCTTGTGATCGAAAATATAATTGTCGATTGATTCATCGCGGATATCGCTCATGTTGTAATACATCAGCACTCCTTTATCTACCGGAGGAACTCCGGCTTTTTCATAATATTTGTATTGGTACAGCCTAATGGTTGAGCTGATTTGAGTAGTGCCGGAGTACTTCCGGAATGCCTTAAGAAAATAGAAGAAAAGTTCCTTTGTGCTTTCGTTCCAGTCGCAGTCGAATTGAATTTCCCGAAGCGGTGTTTTTGCATAGCGGTGATGCATTCTGTTAATTTTCGCCCAGGTTTTACGAGCTACTTCTTCTATTTTGTTTTTATTAACCTGCAGCAGTGATTCATTATCAATATAGATCACAGGAACAACCGAAAAATGGCTGGGAAATGGCGTTTTATTCTGGAGCCGGGCAAAGGGAATCAGGCTGGTATGTTCCCAGTTGTATTCCAGATCAAAAAAACGGACATACAATTCTTTTATCTTGTTTTCATTACAGAATTGCGCATCCTCCTCGGAGAAATTAAAGGCTGTTTTCCAATAATAAAAAGCAGGATCCGGATTGTCTTTTTTATTTGAAAAGCATCCTGAGAAAATCAGTAAAATGCCGGTTATGGTGAGAGGGAATAAGAATTTCATACTTAAACCTCGTCAATATAAAGGTGTGATTGCATGCAAATTGATTATCCGTTTGAACTTGTTGAGTAAGCGTGGCTTGACAATGTCCCGCGAATTGGTTAGTATTGGAAAAAGAATTCTATGGAGAAGATCGAATTTGCCGAACGTCAGCATTTCACCCAGATTTGGATTTGGTTGCTGTTGCTGGGTATCAATGGATTGGTCATCTGGGGAATTGTTCAACAGATCGGGTACGGAATCCCTTTTGGAAACAAGCCTGTTCCCAATACGGGATTGGTCGTCATTTTTATTTTGGTGAACCTCTTTACTTTCTTTTTTATTTTCCTGAGTATGCGAACCCGGATCGATGAGAAGGGGATGCATGTTCGTTTTTTTCCTTTTCACCGAAAAGAAAGATCCTTTCTCTGGACCGACATAAACAGAGCTTACATCCGGCAGTACCGTCCCATTGCAGAATACGGGGGATGGGGTTTGCGTGTTCTGGGTAGGTTTGGTGCGTACAATGTATCCGGCGATACCGGAGTTCAGCTGGAACTTAAAAACGGAGGGAAAATATTGATCGGAACCCAGAAGAAAGATCAGATCGTAATTCTTCTCAGAAAATACGGTTTCGGAGAATGACCGGATCACTTCGTTAACTAACGGATCACTGCCAGAACATGTTTTTTTACCGGTTTAGCCAGCGCTGAGATATTCAGATTGTCGGACGCTTCTGTTATGTCCATTACTTCTCCGGTTTTAAACAGGATATTGATTTTGTCGTTTTTCGGATTGTAGGCATTATTGGTGAGTCCGGTAGTACAAACAAAATAATCGGCTTCCTTTTCACTCACATGAAAGCGTTTCATGGCTAGCTGTTTTTGTTGCTGGATAACGTCTTTGCTGATAGCCGATCTGTCGAGTTTGATCTTGTAGATTTTCCGGTTGATGAAATCCGTGCAAAGTTTTTTAAGGATCTTATCATCTCCATCCATCCATGCTTTTACAGAACTGATGATATCGTAATCGTCGAGGCGGGCGAAGGTTTCGAGCAGACTTTGATCCATATCAAAATCGATGCGATTGAACTTTCCATAAAGGAAAACTTCGAGTGAAGGCGTACACCAAAGCTTCTTTCCTTTCATGGCCAATTCTTTGGCGCGCTTGAGAATATTGATGAGCATGAGTTCTGCCGCAACAACTGTTTTGTGCAGATAAACCTGCCAATACATCAGTCGCCGTGCAACAATGAACTTTTCGATGGAATATATTCCTTTTTCTTCCACTACAAGATGGTCTTTTACCACATCCAGCATTTTGATGATTCGCTCGCTACCGACTACGCCTTCTGAAACTCCGGTAAAAAAGCTGTCGCGGTTAAGGTAATCCAACCGGTCCATGTCGAGCTGTGAACTAACAAGTTGATGCAGGAATTTCTTTTTGTAGGTGTTATTGAAAATTTTGATGGTGAGTTCCAGTTTCCCTTTGAATTCCTGATTGAGTCGTTCCATGAACAATAAGGAAATCTCCTCATGATGTACTCCCTCAACGATTGTGTTTTCAAGGGCATGGGAGAATGGTCCGTGACCAATATCATGCAATAAGATCGCGATAGTAACCGCCTCAGCTTCTTCCTCGCTGATCGCATGCCCCTTACTACGTAATGTTTCGATGGCCTGAGACATAAGATGCATTGCGCCCATAGCGTGGTGAAAACGGGTGTGTAATGCTCCTGGATATACCAGGTGCGACATTCCCAACTGACGAATACGTCGGAGACGCTGAAACCAGGGATGATCGATGATATCAAGCGCCAGATTGTTGGGCAGCGTTATAAAACCGTAAACAGGGTCGTTAAAGATTTTGTGTTTGGGAGAAGACATCTTTTTGTTAATGATGGTTAACAAAGATAGAGGAATTGGATAATAATCCTTTCAGCATTGCGTATATAGTTATCTTAGCTACTCAAATACATTTTCATGGAAAATATAAATATCCTCTGGGCCGACGATGAAATTGACTTGCTTAAACCGCATGTCATGTTTCTTGAGCAAAAGGGCTATCAGGTTACAACCGTAAACAACGGCGCTGATGCAGTAGATAAAGCCCGATCGATTGAGTTTTCCATTGTATTTCTGGATGAAAATATGCCCGGACTTAGTGGACTGGAAACGCTTGAGCGTATCAAGGCCTTTAAACCCGGAGTTCCCGTTGTGATGATCACCAAGAGTGAAGAAGAGTCCATAATGGATAGCGCTATCGGAGGAAAAATAGCCGATTACCTGATAAAGCCTGTCAATCCGAATCAGATTCTGTTAACGTTAAAAAAGAATCTTGATTCGAAAAGATTGGTAACCGAAAAAACGACCATGAATTACCAGCAGGAATTCCGTCAGATCGGAATGCAGCTCGGTGATTTACGTACGGTGGAAGAGTGGAAAGAGATGTTTCGCAAGCTGGTGTATTGGGAGATTGAGCTGGAAAAAATTGCAGATCCCGGATTGCATCAGATTCTTCAAATGCAAAAGGTGGAAGCAAATAATCTTTTCTCCCGCTTTGTAGGTGATAATTACCTGGATTGGGTAAACGGGAAGGCAGACGATATTCCCTTGATGTCGCACCAGCTCTTGCGTAAAAAACTTTTACCCGATCTTGAAAAGGAGCCGGTATTCCTTCTGGTTGTCGATAATCTGCGTTTCGATCAATGGAAAATTATTCGTCCGTTTTTAATGGAGTTCTTTACTGAGGAAGAAGAGGATCTCTATTTTTCAATTCTACCCACAGCAACTCAATATGCACGTAACGCATTGTTCGCAGGTTTGATGCCTTCGGAGATTCAAAAGAAGTATCCTTCCATGTGGATGAATGATGATGATGAAGGCAGTAAAAATAATTTTGAGAAAGAATTTCTTGAAGGGCTTTTAAAAATGCAGGGAAAAAATGTAAAGTTTTCCTATAATAAAATCACTAACCTTAATGCAGGTAAAAAAGTGGTGGATCAATTCAATAATTTGCTTGGCAATCAGCTCAATGTTATCGTTTACAATTTTGTGGATATGCTTTCACATGCACGTACGGATATGGAAGTAATTCGTGAGCTTGCGGACAACGAGGTTTCGTACAGAAGCATCACCCGCAGCTGGTTCGAACACTCTCCGCTTTTTGAATTGTGCAGAAAAGTAGCAGAGAAAAAACTCCGTTTGGTGATAACCACCGACCACGGCACCGTGCATGTGCAGGAGCCCAGTAAGATTGTAGGGGATCGAAATACTAATACCAATTTGCGCTACAAGCAAGGTAAAAACCTGAATTATAACAGTAAAGATGTTTTTGAGGTGAAAAATCCTGCAGATGCATTTTTGCCTAAGGTGAATGTGAGTACCACTTATGTGTTCGCCAAAGACTATAAATTCTTTGTGTACCCCAACAATTACAATCAGTTCGTTAATTTCTACCAAGGCACCTTTCAACACGGTGGTATATCAATGGAGGAGATGATTATACCTTATGTGAGTTTAAAGGCCAGATGAGAATTGGAAACGCGGACTTAAGTAGCTATTTTTGAAACCATGAGGTTACTGTTTCTCTTCTTGTTTTCGTTTTACAGCGTTATTTTATTCAGTCAGACCGGTCCGGGCGGGGTTGGAAGTTCAACTGATAATGCCCTGTGGTTGCGTGCTAATTCGGGTACAAGCACCACAACTGCGGGAACTGCCTTACAAACCTGGAACGACATGTCGGGCAATGGGAATAATGTGTCTCAGGCAGCGGTGAACCAGCGTCCAATTTTCCGAACGAATATTATGAATGGTTATCCTGCTATTCAATTTGATAATGTGAATACCGCAGGAAATAACGATTTTATGGAAGGTGCAGATTCACCTACTCTAGATAATACAAATGGACTTACCATCATTACGGTAATACGGATGACAAATCTTGGTGATGCACGTTCAATCGTGGCAAAGCGTACCAATGTCGGCGTTAATCAAGCCTATATGTTTTTCCTGTATACTTCCAATTATCTTTTTATTGATGTTGTCAGTAACGATAATCGCTTTTCAACAAACCCAACGGCATATGCAATAAATACTAATTATATGCTGTCTTTGCTATATGATGGGTCTTTGCCTGCGCCAAATCGATGCAAGGTTTATGATGCTCAAGCATTAAGAGTTACTTCCACTGAAACTGCAGCAACATTGCCTGATTATGCCTCGCCTTTAGTTATTGGCGCAACTCACGTTGGCGATAATCGTCCGTTTGGTGGTTATATAGCAGAAATTATCATTTTTCGCCGTGCATTGAATGATACGGAGCGTGTCATTGTAGATAATTATCTTTCTTCCAAGTACAATATTACCCTTAGCGGAAACGATTACCACTCAATGGATACACCAGCGAACGGAAATTTCGATCATGAAGTGGCAGGTATGGGACAAAGAATTCCTGCAGAGTTTCATAACGATGCTCAGGGAACGTCCATTGTTCGCATTAATAATCCATCCGCATTAAGCAATAATGAATACTTGTTTTGGGGGCATGATAATGGAACCATGACTACCAATAATACCGTTGATGTAGACGGTACGATCATTCAATCGAGGTTAAACCGTATTTGGAGATTGACAGAAACCGGTGATGTAGGTACTGTTACTGTTTCGTTCGATGTGAGTGGCTTTACTGCAGTTACCGGAAGTGATTTGCGTTTATTGATAGACCGTGATGGTGATGGTTTTTTTGATAATGATATTGCACCACAAAGTGGAAGTTTTGCAGGTAATATCATCACATTTACAAATGTCGATTTTACATCTGGCGATCGCTTTACACTTGGTTCAATCAATGTCAGCCAAACTCCTCTTCCTGTTGAATTACTTTTGTTTTCCGCAATCAAGGAAGATCAGCATGTTCGTGTTCGTTGGAGCACCGCAAGTGAATCGAATAGCGATCATTTTAAGGTAGAACGATCAGTGAATGGAACTACTTGGGCTGAAATTGCACATGTTCATGCTCAGGGTAATTCGATTGTACAACAGAATTATTTTTCACTGGATCTTCAGCCGGTTTCCGGTACGAATTATTACCGATTGAAAATGGTAGATCAGGACGCTAATGTTAATTACTCGGCAATTGTTCCTGTTGATTTTTCAAACGCAAATGCAGCAGCATTTTATGTTTTTGTAAATTCTTTTAATGGAGAAGTAAGTCTGATCTCAGAAAACGTTTCGCAGCAGATCCAGGGGATTTACATTTACGATATCTCCGGCAAACTTGTTTTTTCTCAATCGTTTGAATCTGCTCATCTTGCCCGATTCCATGCAGAACAATTACCTGCGGGTACTTATGTCATTATTGTAAATTGTAATGGCAAAAGTTATACCTCAAAATTCGTCCGTTACTGATCTACTTTTTTCCTTTTAGCATTTCCTGTATCGGATCGGAAAAGCATCCATTAGGAAAAGGAATATCGAGATAACGGCAAAGCCCGGGAGCAATCTGTGTGATATCAATTCTACCGGTAATTCTTTGTGGAAGAATTCCCTGACCGTGAATCAAAATAGGAACATGCGTATCATAACTATAAGCAGTACCGTGAGTGGTTCCTTTCGGTCCATAATCCATCCATGCGGGCAATAAACTAATAATGACATCACCCGAACGTAATTCGTTGAAGCCGGCCTGCAATAATTTTCCCACGCCATGCTGGAAACAGGTGCGAAGCATGTCACTGCGTGTAATTACATTCCCCACACCTTGAATATTACGCATGAACTCAGCTGTTTTTTGTTCAATTGCCTCCTTGTCGAATCCCTTTCTCCGAATGAGATCGGTGTTAAGGTAAACCTGTTCGTTAACAATGGCGCGAACAAATCGTTCTGAGGGATCATTCAGCGGAAAAAAATCCAGCAAATAATTATTGAGTGAATCCTTGTACTTCGAAAGATCAAGATACCCTGATGGAATGCGCATGCTTTTGAGATGATTCGGATTATCGCTCGCCGCATGATCAGCAGTTAGAAAGAGAAGGTATTGACCTTTACCAATATTTTTATCGAGGTAATTTAAAATCTCTGCAATCTCCAGATCCAATCGTAAATAGCAATCCTGTGTTTCTACTGAACGCGGACCATATGCGTGACCGATGTAATCGGGACTTGAAAAACTAACACAAAGCAAATCAGTTATATTATCTTTTCCCAGTTGTTCCCCCTCTATGGCAGCGAACATCAATTCTTTGGTAAGTGTATTTCCAAATGGAGTTGATTTAATAATACTCAATCTGTTATCATTGGCTTTTACAATTTCAGGAAGATTGTGCGGAAATACAGGTTCTGTTTCACTCTTGGCAACAAACTCATAGGCGTTGTTGTCGGGTAAGGATTCTGTATAACTGGCAATGGGTAAAAGAGTATTCCAGACCTGCGAAAGGAAGTGAGTTGTTCGTTTTTTACCATTGAATTCAATCAGCCATTGCGGAAGATCATTTCTGTAAAATGAACTTGTAATAAAATTACCGCTTGCATCATCAAACCAATATGCACCATCAGCCGAATGTCCGGCGGGTAAAATTGCTCCTCTGTCTTTTAATGCCAATCCAATTACTTTCGACTTACCATGGGTAAACAATTTGAGTTCGTCACCAATAGTTGAAGTTTGCATGCGTTTGGGCGACATTTCTCCGGCTTTGGAGTCGCTGCCAATTGTTCTTACATTTTTGTCTTCCGAACAATATACCATTGCTCCTTCTTTTCGGTCAAACCAATCATTGGCAATGATACCATGCACAGAAGGTGTGGTTCCGGTGTAAATGGATGCATGTCCCGGTCCGGTATAGGTTGGTACGTATCCGTAATGCGCATTTGTGCAGTGTACTCCCTGATTCATTAGACGCGCAAATCCGTTTTTGCTGTATTTGGATGCAAATCGCACAAGATAATCGTAACGCATCTGGTCAATAACCAATCCCACAATTAATTTGGGTTGTGCAGCCTGAGTGTTGATCAGACTAAAAAGGAACAAAAAAAGAAGTGTGATGCGTTTCATGGTAAGAATCTAGTTGGGCAAAAATAGGGACTTCGTATTCAGCCTGTGTGAAAAATCGGTGAAATCACTGTTTTTTCATCAGTTTGGCTGCCATTCCTCTGCGAATGAGGATCTCTGCGATGATGAGATTGGGAACCCAGCTCAGCCATGCTACAATGATGTATTTATCGAGTGGTTTTAAACCGAAATGAAAATGATGAATGAAATAAAGGTATAAGCGTAATGTGATAGCCGATAAAGTAAGTGCATAGCTGCGGATCATAAATTCACCGTGGGCGATGTAATCCTTTTTCCTGACATAATACCATGCAAAAATTGTAAAAGCCATCCAGATCAGGGTAAGAAATACAAAACTTACTCTTGCAGCCGGACCACCATTGGCGTAAATTCCCATTACAAATGCTCCGGGACCGCTAAAAAATATCAATACAATCAGGTAGGTCATTCCCATTCTTCGGTGCAAGCGCGGAAATCCTTTAATGATGCGTGAACTGAATTGTGTAATTCCTGCGATGAGTAATAATACACTGGTAAAAACGTGTGTGTAGAAACCAATACGCCAGGAATCGATATGGTAAACATTGAGTTTCTGCTTTAGAAAATCAATATCTGCTTTCTTATCCATTGCAAAATAGGGCAGCGAGATCGAAAACATCATTATACTAAATGCAATAATAATGAGAACGCCTGTCCAGCCCTTTAAACTTGTGGGAAGAATTTTCATCAGAAATACATTCCGTAGGGATACAGCGTAACATCTTCACCACTCTTGAGAAGGAACATATCGCCAAAACCTTCTTCACTGGCTTTTTTCAATTCGATAAGTTGTTTTTTCAATAGTGGATGTTTCCCGATCTCAAGGCGGATTATTTCACCGTCTTCCAACCATGTCCCGTTAACCCTTACATTTTCACTTTCAGAACTTTCTTCATTATAGTTGTAACCGTCAAAAACCAATGTACCGTCTTTTTTAAACGTCATAATTCCGTGTACCGACCATAATCCTGCCTGCCAGTCGCCAACTATGTTCGGATCAGCATCTTTTTGTTCAACGCGTTTTAAAGTGAACTCCCGCAATTGAGCTGATTTGGGATCATTGGGAATCCACTTGCCAACAAGGTTGTATTGCGTTGTATCAATTTCAAATTCAAATTTGCCGTCGTATTTGTCATTTCCGGGTTCATCAAGAATAAAAAAGTAACGATCCCCTTTATTCTCAACGGTGCCTTTAATGTTTCGGCGATTTCCCCGAAGAATATTAAATCCAGATGCGTTTTTTCCTTTTACATAATTTATCTGCAACATTAATGTGGCCTTTCCAAATTGCCCCATATACATTCCTTCAAGCTGACGCGTGTCGTATTTTTTTGCGTTTGAAGTTGTAATGGAATTATCATTGACTTGATCACTTTTTTCGGACGATGTTCCGCAGGAAGTGATCATCAAAAGACCGAGACTGATTAGAATGATTCTGTTCATGAAAATAGAATTAGGAAACAGTAGAAAGGTAACAAAAAAAAAGTCCCGACTCGTGGATCGGGACTTTTCAATTATTCGACGATGGTCATCTCTACTCTTCTGTTTTTCTGACGACCTTCTTCAGTGTCGTTCGGAGCAACAGGACGATCGGGACCAAACCATTTCACCTCAAAACGGGTTGGGCTGATGCCTTTGGATGAGAGGTATTTCTTAACGGCCTCTGCACGTTTTTTAGATAGTTCAACATTCTTGGAGCGAACTCCAACATTGTCGGTGTGACCTTCGATTTTTAGTTTCCATCCGGGATACTTCTTCATCAACTGCGCAAGTTCATCAAGCGAAGCAAGTGATTCAGGTTTGATAATATCTTTTCCGGTCGCAAATTCAAGATTGTCAAATGCTTTTTTCACCACGGCTTGTTCTTCAGGTGTAAGTTCAACTGCTTCTGCTTCCTGAGGGAATTGGAAGAAAGAACCATTTTTCTTAGCGAATTTACCACGAAGGTTTGGTCCTGTTACGTATACTTCACTGATAGTATCGATAGCTGTTCCCAGTAAGCGGAATTTATGCCCCTTTTTGTCAATATCCTGCTTAAAGTTGAACTTGCCATCTTCCATTGTCACTTCTTCAAGCACACTACCTGCAAGGGTAAGTTTCTGAAGTTTTTTATCAGGACAACCAAAGTTCAGGATTGGTCCGGGAATAAGCGGGCACTTGTCTTCGATATCACGAACGCCATCACCATCCGTATCCGGACATCCGTTGAACTCGCTTAAACCACGATCGTTCGGACAATCATCTTTCGGATCAGGTATGCCGTCGTTATCAGTATCCGGACATCCTTTGAATGCAATCGGTCCTGCCTGATCGGGGCATTCATCTTCTTTGTCAATGATCTTATCACCATCACGATCCGGACATCCGTTGAATTCGAGTGTACCTGCTTCATCCGGACAGTGGTCATTTTTGTCAATGATTCCATCGCCGTCTTTATCAGGACAACCATTGAATTGTGGTAATCCCGGTTCATCCGGACAATCGTCTTTTGAATCCTGAATGTGGTCTCCGTCTCTGTCGGCACAACCTGCAAATTCCCAAATACCACGTTCTCCCTGACACTTATCTTTTTTATCGGATACATTATCTCCGTCCTTGTCTTTCGGTTTACCATAAGGGATAGGAATTTTCATCACTATATGGAAATCCATTCCATACGTATCTTTTTTCCCTGAGCCATCACCTTTCATATACTGAATGATGGGGCTTAAATTAGTTGTTCCAAAAATCACAGGACCAAGACGAACACCTGTTCCAACAGCAAAATTCCCCATCAGGTTGTAGCTTACCGGAACAAACAGGCCAAACCATTTTGAATCGTATCTGGGAGTAAGCGAGAATGTTGAAATATCGTGAACTTTATTTTCGTTGTTTTTAAATTGGAAAGCAAGATATGTGGTGTGATTGATGTAGAAATCTTTCCAAATGTTGTAGTCAACCTGCATTGAGATTGCTGTTGGAAGATTCATTGAGAAATAATCTTTTGCACCACTTGCAGTTCCAAATCGGTTGATCAGGGTATCGTCGAATGATTGTATTGGACGGAGGGTGTCGAATTTAAGTGCACTCAAATCCCATAGTGCTGCATTGGTATTGAAATCGTTGGAACGTAATCCTTTTTTATACCGAATTGCTCCTAAATCAATTACAGAAAGTCCGGCGCGCAGTTTGTACTTGTTCTGGTCTCTTCTGCGCAAGTCTTTTTCTCCATCCATATCGTAGAGGTAATCTTTGATTTTGGGACGGTATTCGTAAACCGCGCCAAGATCGAACCCCATAGAGAAATTGGAAATGAATTTATACTTCACACTTTCGTTGTCAAGTTCAAAGTTGGTAGAGTGACCATATCCGACTCTGCCATTACTTGTAATCTGAATCGTATCTGAATTTAATGCCTGAAACTGCACATTGTCCATATACATGTATGCAGCACCTAAACCTTGTAATACTTTTACACGAAGAGCTGCTTTTAAAAAGTGATCGCCCTTGTCCATCAGAACGCGTCCATATGTTGCACCATATTCAGCCCAGCTCATAGCCTGGATGGATACATTTTGCGAGGTGTGGAAAGTGTTCCATAGTGAGGGGTAATCCAATCCATTATAGGCAAGACGCGCAAGTTCTTTGCTTAAACCATCTACATTCATCATTGTGCGTACTCTCCAGGTGAACGCAAAAGCAGATTTGCGGTCGATCTGAAACATGAATGAAGGCAATTGCAATTGCGTGCTGAAATATATAGCCTTAGGAATATCATTATAACGCTCACTTAAATAATTTGCCTGAAATGCAGTATCGTTAAATGCAGGCATATCCGGTTTGAATAAACTTCCGTTGTTTACCAAGGCCCCCGGCTTTAATCCGATATAATTGTTGTAGGCAGAAACATTAAAGCCAAACAAGGAAACATCTGTTTTTAGTCGGTTGTCCACCACGGATGCGGGTTGCAGATCAATCCCGCTGACACCGGCGAAATTACTATTAACAAAACCAAGGAAATCCTGTGCTGAAACAGATATAACGCTAAGCACAACGAAAAGTGTAACTAGTATTTTTTTCATATCGAAAGAGTTAACCAAAAATAGGTAATCCCTTCGTAATGGCATATTCGTTGCGGCCGGAAATTAAGTTACGGTTTTTTTCGATTTAATTAACTGAATAACAGACTATTCGCCTCGATCCGGTACCTGAAACTACCTCAAGGCTCCCGTCTCCGTTGATGTCACTTAAGGGAAAAGCAGTGGTTCCGGTAAGAGGAAACTTGCTGAGAAGTTGTCCATTACTTAACAATAAATAGATTTCTCCAACACCCGGGGCAACAGCTCCAATTCGAATCGATCCGTCTTTTAAGGCAAATACCATTAAGTGGGAACTCACTCGCTCAGGGAAATGATACGCACCAATTTTTTTTCCGGACCATTCAATGATGTCAATTTTATTGGAGTCAAGTAGCACAATATCTTTTTTTCCATCTTCATTGGCATCGATATATGCGAAGCGGTGACTTGAACTTTTTAATCCTGTACGTGCTGTATCG
>JBKBUQ010000007.1:36477-36850 GCA_046289975.1 Flavobacteriales bacterium
CGTTAAGGAAAGTGCGAATGATTCTTCCGCTGGTGTCGGAGTAAATGAGGGACGTACCTTCAATACTGGATGCTTGTTCGAGTAACACTTTGTTGGACGAACGATTTTCCAAACCAAAGCTCAGGTTGTAGCGGGGTTTTCCTTTACGATCTATGATGCGAATCTCCCCTTGTTTATCAATTACAAACAAATAATCTTTATTGTCGCAACGGAAGAAAACAGGAGCCTGGTTAATATTGGAGGAGAATTTTTCAGGTTCCCATCCTGTTGTGACTTTAGCTTCTTTATCGATGTTTACAATATTCTTTCCGCACGGTATGAGAATACGGTAATTGTTGTTCGATTCGTAATCGAATACGCCAAGAGGACCACT
>JBKBUQ010000007.1:36860-40227 GCA_046289975.1 Flavobacteriales bacterium
CTTACTTCTTCTTTCAAACGGTAGGGAAAACCTTTAAGGTAATTTCCTTTGAGATCGATCAGGTGAATTGAAGTGGTGGTTGCAAAGAGCAATTGTAATTTACCATTACCAAAGAAGTCGATCTGACGCACATCACCTGTCAGGCGTTCTTCAAGTTGTTTTTTCCAGAGAATTTCTCCTTTGCTGGAAATCAGATAAAAGCTGTAATTCTCATCCTGTACAACAACATCCATTGTTCCGGTAATATGATTTTTCACCAGAAGTGGTTGCATGTTTACGGTGGTGTCTAAAGCTACTTCCCAAAGTGATTTTGAATCTTGTTTACCTGTCCCGTTGTATTTCAGATAAAGGTTATTATAGAACATTCCTTTGCCGGAATTACTGAACTGCCATGCAAGTGCATCAAATTTCAAGAGTAAAGAATTCGGATTACCGAGTTCTTCACTGGTTGAGGTATTAAAGAACTGAGGTAATAAAGATTTGAATTTCGAGGGGTTAACATACACCGAAAGATTGGCGCGGTCAGAAAGGTTTTCAGATACGAAGTTGTAATAAGTGATGTTTTTTCCAAGGGTGCGATCGGAGCTGATATCCCCTAAATATTGCTTTAAAGCATCTCCCGAATTTGCAAAGATCATATAGTCTTCAATCCTAATGTACCAGGGATTATCGATGCCATCAAAGGCAGGCCCGAACAATATGGAAAAAAGATCGTCGGCAAGCAATCTGCGCATTTGCATTCCATCCTGATCCCGAATGCGTGAAGCAGTGGTGTCGAGTTTGTCTGCAAGTGCATTCAATTCGCTTATAGGATCTGCCACATCATTGATGCGAATGGCAAGGAAAAGGTTTTCTTTTTTATCACTGCTATCTGCTTTTCCATTGCTAAAGAGAACGATCTCATTACCTATCCATGAAACCAGCTGGCGCTCTAAATTGCAATCTTTATCGGCATTGAAACTATTTATTTCCTTTCGGTATTGCTGTAAGGTCCCTTTTGATTGGCGATATGCATCAATTGAAGTTCTGAAACTTTCCCCATCGTTAATTCCCAACCACAAAAATGCAGCCGTATTATCCGGTAAATAGCGTGCAACTTCAAAAGGTTGAGGTTCGTGTTTTGAAAAAATATTAAGCATAGATCCTAAACTGTCAGGAGCAAAGGAGAAACCATTGAGAGAAACAGTCCCCGAACGAAGACTCAAATCGAATTCTGTAAAATAGGCATAAGGATAAATTCCTGTTAATGCGTCGTTTTGTTCCTCTTGTACCAGAGTATGAATCAGTTTGGGGAAATTCTGATGGTGGATAAAGATATTGGCCTGTGCGCCGATATCGACAGTGGTATATACTTCTTTCCAACCGGCTTCGGTAGCAATGGAGATATCTTGATCCAGTTGCATGGAAATACGTTCAGCCAGTGTTGCGCTTGAGCTTATCGTCAGAAAATTCTCTTTGATTAATATTTGCCAAGGAGCATTTTCGAGCGTCAGATTGTAAATGGATTCTGATTTGAATTCGCGAACCGAAAAAGTTTGTTTAAGTACTCGCTCTAGCAAGGAGAGGCATTTTTTCTCTCCACCGGAAGGAAGTTCAATGGCAAGCATGGTTTCAATACCCTTATTTCCGGTCGGGTGAATTGAAAGTAACACGGATTTACCGGAGAAAGATGCTCTGAATTCAGCATCGGCAGAGATGAGCGAATCGCAAAAAGCAAGTGCAATATGTGTTTGACGGAAGGGATGAACGGATTTCAATTCTGACCAAAGCAAGCTGGAGCCGTTTAACTGATTACATAACAAAATCGGATCGCTGAGGCGGATGACGAGCGCTGCATCATTGGGAACCGCATGTGAAAGATCTGCTTGCGGATTGGCGATGCGATGAAATAAACGGATGCCCAGCCAAATGGTAAACATGAGGAGCAGGGTGATGGCGAAAATATTGAGAATTTTTCTGAGCATGGCGATCTGGGATCAAAATTAGGATTCCGTCACGCATGTAGGGGAGAGAACAGGGGAGAGTATAAACAAAGTAATGTTAGCAGGTCAAAATTCCAGCTTCATTTGAGGAGGTAGCAACGTAAAGCTCTTTCTGTGATGAATGGTACTCCCAAATTGCTCAATAGCTTTTCGATGCTGTGTAGTCGGGTATCCTTTGTTCTGGTTCCAGTGGTAGAGAGGATGTTCTTCGTGGAGTTTTTCCATGATCATATCCCTTTCTGTTTTTGCCAGAATAGATGCTGCAGCAATACTCAGGTATTTCGCATCTCCGCCAATTATACACTGATGATCAATTCCTGCATAGGGGGTAAAGCGGTTGCCATCGATGAGAAGTAATTGAGGTTTTAGTTTGAGTTGCGTTATAGCCCGGTGCATTGCTTCGAATGAGGCCTTAAGGATATTAATCTCATCGATCTCCTTGGGTGAACAACTCCCAATAGCCCAGGCTACAGCTGTTTCCATTATTTCCCATCGGAGCTCAAGCCTGACTTTCTCGGTTAATTTTTTGGAGTCATTTAAGAAGCGATGTTTATATCCTTCCGGCAATATCACTGCAGCCGCAACAACAGGTCCTGCCAAACATCCTCTACCTGCTTCGTCGCAACCTGCTTCTGTTAATTCTTTACTGAATCTACTTTTTAGCATGCAGCGTTTTTTCAATACTGTTCCATAATCCTTCTGCTGTGTGATTCCAGCTAAATCGCTTACTGTTTTCTTTTCCCTTTGCGATCAATTGCTCCCGAAAACCGGAATTATTTGCCATTTGCTCCAAGGCTTCTGCAATAGCTTCCACAGAAAAGGGATCGCATAAAAGTGCGGCACCTCCGGCAATTTCCGGCATGCAACTTACGCTTGATGTTATTACAGGTACTTCACAACGCATCGCCTCAATAATGGGCAATCCGAATCCTTCAAATACACTTACGAAAACCAGTGCTTGGGCAGCGGCCAGTACATTTCCCAATTGCTCTATTGGTAAATAACCGGTGAATACTACGCTTTCGCTATGGTTCATTCGTGAAAACGCTGAGTTGATCTCGGAATTCCAAAGGTATTTTTCGCCGACGATCACCAATTTATGAGAGTTTTTGTTTCTATCGCAGAACAGATCGTAAGCATGAAATAACCGCGCAAGATTTTTTCTCGGATGCAATGCTCCTACAAAAATAAAATAAGGTTTTCCTTCGGTGTATAGTTCACGGACTTTTTCACATTCATCCGGCCTAAGCGGATGCAAATCTTCATTCACTCCGTTATAGGCAACATCAATTTTTTCAGGAGAAATTCCATAAGTGTTAATGATATCATTTCGCGAGGATTCACTTACCGTTACAATCCGATCAGCTTTGCGGGCAAATTTCGGG
>JBKBUQ010000080.1:0-12854 GCA_046289975.1 Flavobacteriales bacterium
TTCACCCCATAGCGATTGGGTAATTCTCGGGCATGATGCCAGATATGCATTTCGGGATTGTTAAATATGTATTTGAGAGGTCCTAATGGCAATGTAAAATTTGCATGATTAAAATGCCCGATAGAAAGCGTAATCATATGCACGATGAAAAAATCCTGAATACCGAATCCGATTATTGCAAGCGGAAGATACTCGATGGTTCTGTATACAATCGTCTCCATCCAATGGTAACGAAGGTGAGCTGCAAATCCCATTTCTTTTACCGAATGGTGAACCATATGAAATTTCCATAGAAAATCGACACGATGCAACAAGCGGTGAACATTCCACTGAACAAAATCGCGAACCACGAAAAGCAATAGCAGTTGCGACCATTTTGGCCATGATGCTACTTCAATGGCAACCAGATTTTTTACACCAAACACTCCAAGAAAATCATTAAACAACTCTACAAAAACATAAGAAATAGCAGCGTATCCAATCAGTGAAAAAAGGAAAAAATTAAAGAACATGTAAAACCCATCCAGCCAGAAATCCTTACGAATTACCGCCTGCCTTTGACGCCATGGGGCAATAATCTCCAGCAGCCAAAAGAAAACAGATATCAGGATTAGCCAATAAAAATAATTATGGTACCAAGGTTCTGTTTTAAACAGGATCTCATCCTTAAGGTAATTGAAATACCCAAAAAAATTATTTACAAATAATTCGCCGTATTCTTTCATGCATACAAAGTTACCGGAGTTAGTTTATGTAGACAGTGATGTTTATCACGTATCATGAAAACTGCCGATTAAACATTGCGCAGAAAATTCCTGTTGCAACAGAAACATTTAGCGATTCTGCTTCACCAAAACGCGGAATTGTAATGTGCTCATCCAGCAAAGCAGAAAGTCGGGTATTTATTCCGTGAGACTCGCTACCCAATACCAATGCTGTCGATTTTTTCCACTCATAAGAAAGTGCATTCTTACCTTCCATTACAGCCCCACAAATTGCGACACCCACTTTTTTCAGATCATGAACCATGGGAAGTAAATCTGAATAAACAAGCGGAACCCGAAAAACAGATCCCATGGTAGATTGAATTGTTTTGGGATTGAACAGTTCAACGGTTTGAGGTGAACAAACAATTTGCCTGACACCAAACCAATCTGCAATACGAATAATAGTTCCAAGGTTACCCGGATCGCGAACATCATCCAGCAATAATGTCAACCCGTTTTGTGAAGTTTTGAGATTAAAATCAAACTTACGTTGGCGAACAACTGCAAGTACCTCATTGGGTTTAGATAGTGCGCTAATGCGCTCCAATTCTGAAGATTTAACTTCATTGATTATAATTCCCTGATTGATCTTGTTTTTTTCCAGCCAAGAAGAAGTCGCACAGATGCGTTCGATTTCCCATTCGGAATGCAAATTTTAATTAAGTATTTTTTCACCTTCAACCAAAAAAAAACCACTCTCCTCCCTGAATTTCTTCTGGTGCAAAGATTTTACAGATTTGATTTCGGCAGTTGTGATCACTTGTAATGGACGTAGGCAGGTATTTTTAAAAAATAACACACTTTCCCATCTTTTGTTGAAGCGGGAGTCCATGTTTGCATCTTGATAAGATACTCCTTAAGTGCAAGTCCGGGATCGGATTCAGGAGTAACCTGAACATCCATAGGTTTTCCTTCAGCATCAAGCGTAAGATGTATGTTGAATTTTCCAACTACAGGGTCGTTTGGACCTACATCCTGATAGTGAAACCCTTTCAAAAAATCATAAAAAGCTTTCATTCCACCGGGATATTGAGGCGGATTCTCTGCATAGGTATATACTGAATCGCAGGACACTTTCTGGTTTTGTGCCTGAGTCGCACTAACAGAAAAGAGGGAAATCAATACAAGAAGTAAACCTGCTTGGTACATGGAGTAAAAATAAAAAAATATGCTCTTGAAATTCAGATTGTGAACAAGTCGGCTATTTAACCGAAGAAGTTGATGCAGCGGAAGATTTTTTCTTCTGCTCCTGCTTGTATTCTCTTGACTTTTGGCGACGTTCTTTTTCGTATTGTTTCCGATTTGCAGGAACAAATGGATCTTTTGGCACCCATATCTCCCCCTTTTCCACCTTTTTCACAATACCTTCAAGGATCTTGTCATCAACTTCATCCGGGTTGAAAGTCAGCTTAAGATTTGCTCCTCCGGTTCTGGAAATTCCCTGCCAGATCAAGGCACGTGCAGTTCCAAGGTATTTGTGTGCAATCTCATAGGCTGTCATTCCGGTTTCGCGGTGAATAAGCTTAACCAGTACTTTTCCTTCATTAACACTCAAAACAGCAATACCGTCCGTAAACCGATCTTTTAACTCCTCAAATTCCTGATTGATGTATTTTTTTTCGGCACGCTTGGAGTTCTTCTCAGCAAGATCCTTTTCGTATTCTGCAACAAGTTGTTTTGCAAGCATCACATAGGGATAGGTTTTGCGGACATAGCGCAAAAACCTGGTGTATTTGGCCTTGTAAACAGAATCGGATGCAGTAATAGTTACATCGTAAAGAAAATATTGGTGAAGGGTATCGTTATTTACCACCACAGAATTGACATAACCCGGACGAAACCTACTCAGGGAATCGGGATTTTGTCCATTTACCCTAAGGAATGAGAGAAGGAGAATCAGAATAATATACGTCCCTTTTGGCAGCATGGGAATACGGATTACCCCTGTTTAACGCAGAAAAAAGCAAGAGGTTATCTCAATTCCTTTCTTTTTTTCCACAAACTTTCGGCTGGTTTTCCGGAATTCGCCTGAATTTTCGGTTTAGAGGAAGAGTGTCCGGATGCAAATAGTGCTGCAACCTCCATTTCATCCGCCTTTTCCTTGTGCAAGGAACCCGGAACGAAATAATTCTTTACAAAGTTGGTATCGAAATGCCCGCTAACGAAAGCATCGTGCTGAATTGCGAATGAACAAAACTTAAGAGTGGTTTCAACACCTGAAATTTCATATTCGGAAATAGCACGGACCATTCGTTCGATAGCCTCGGTACGATCCTTTCCGTAGGTGATCAGTTTTGAGATCATTGGATCGTAGTAAATGGGAATCTCCATTCCCTCTTCATAACCATCATCAACACGCACACCGGGACCTTCAGGCGGACGGTATGTGATCAGTTTGCCCATTTCCGGGAGGAAGTTGTTATCCGGATCTTCAGCACAAACCCGAACTTCGAGTGCATGTCCATGTATCTTCAGATCGCTTTGTGAGAATGAAAGTTTTTCTCCACGGGCAACCTTAATTTGTTCCTTTACGAGATCGATTCCGGTAATCAATTCTGTTACCGGGTGTTCAACCTGCAGGCGGGTATTCATTTCGAGGAAATAAAAATTCAGTTGCTCATCCACCAGAAATTCCACAGTACCGGCACCACGGTAATTGCATGCAAGACAAATATCAACTGCACATTTACCCATGGCAGCACGAATTTCGGGAGTGAGGATTGCTGAGGGGGCTTCCTCCACTAATTTTTGATGGCGACGTTGAATTGAACATTCCCGCTCAAAAAGGTAAACAACATTTCCATGCGTATCTGCCAGTACCTGGATCTCGATATGTCGGGGAGATCCCACATATTTTTCAATGAAAACCGACCCATCACCAAACGCAGATTGCGCTTCGGAAACTGCACGGGCCATTTGTTCTTCAAATTCAGATTCTTTTTCAACAATTCGCATTCCCTTTCCACCGCCACCTGCTGATGCCTTTACCAATACCGGAAATCCAATTTTCTTACACATCTCACGTGCAGCAGCAACATCAGTAACCGCGCCATCTGTTCCCGGCACCATTGGAATATTGTATTTTTTGGCCGCTTCCTTTGCTGCAAGTTTGCTTCCCATCATATCCATCGCCTCGGCAGTTGGACCAATGAAAATCATTCCGTTCGATTCCACCTTCCGTGCAAAATCTGCATTTTCAGAGAGGAAACCATAACCGGGGTGAATTCCATCAACACCCAATTCCTTAGCCACGGAAATAATTTTATCACCCATTAAGTAACTCTGATTGCTTGGTGGAGGTCCAATACAAACCGCCTCATCAGCATAACGAACAAAAGGCGCATTCCGATCAGCTTCGGAAAAAACAGCGACTGTACGAATTCCCATTTCACGACAAGTGCGCATCACCCGAATGGCGATTTCTCCTCTATTGGCTACCAGAATCTTTTTCATGGGGCTGAAATTAGAAATTTTCATTTGAAAGCAGGTATCGCTTAGCCCCTTTATCATCTGCCCAGGATGAATAAGGAAGAAATTTGTGAATGCACCCCACTGCCTTTTCCGTTAAAAATTTGAATTCCAAACCATTACCCTTCATATCCAGGTCGTTCAACAATCAGCTTTCACCTTTCGCCCCAACAGGTTATCAGCTTCCACCATTCTTTGATAGTTTTACAAAATGAAAATACTCATCAAAAACATACGTCAGCTTGTACAAGTAAGGGATGTTGCGCCTGAACGTCTCAGCGGATCTGAAATGAAAATCTTACCGGTAATTGAAAACGCCTGGCTTGCTATAGAAGATGGAATTATTGCCGACTATGGAAGTATGAACGACTGGCCGGGAATTTCGGATTGGCGTGATCTGGAAGTAGTGGATGCAGATGGGCGCATTGTTTTACCTGCTTGGATCGATTCGCACACCCACCTTGTATACGCAGGAAGTCGTGAAGGAGAATTTGTTGATCGCATCAATGGATTAGGCTATGAAGATATTGCTGCTCGTGGTGGTGGTATTCTGAACTCTGCAAAACGACTTGCTGTAACCGGTGAAGAAGAATTATTTGATTCGGCAATGCAGCGATTACTGCAATTGCAAAACATGGGAACAGGTGCTGTGGAGATCAAAAGCGGATATGGCTTAACGCTCGAAACAGAACTTAAAATACTCCGCGTGATTCGTCGCTTGAAATCAACTACAGATCTGACCATAAAATCGACATTTCTGGGTGCGCACGCATTTCCATTGGCATACAAGGAAAACAAACAGGGCTACGTAGATCATCTCATAAGTGATATGCTACCTGCTGTTGCTGCTGAAAAACTTGCGGATTATTGCGATGTGTTTTGTGAAAGAAATTATTTTTCTGAAGCACAAACGATCACAATTCTCGAAGCCGCAAAAAAACATGGCATGATTCCAAAAGTCCACGCCAACCAGTTAAGTCGCTCCGGAGGTGTACAGGCAGGTGTAAAAGTTGGAGCAGTTAGTGTTGATCATCTCGAATATGTAGAACAGGAAGAAATTGCTGCATTAAGAGGAAGTAAAACAATGGCAACACTTTTACCGGGAGCCCAATGGTTTCTCTCACTCCCTCACCCACCGGCGCGAAGAATGATTGATTCGGGACTTGCAATTGCAATTGCAAGCGATTTTCATCCCGGAAGCTCTCCTTCGGGGAATATGGCCTTGATGTTGTCATTGGCATGTGTTCAATACAACATGACTCCTGAAGAAGCCATAAACGCAGCGACAATTAACGCAGCTTATGCAATGGGAATTTCATCTGAATCAGGGAGTATCAGTCCGGGTAAAATTGCCAATTTGATTATCACAGAAAAGATTCCGGGATATGCCTTTATTCCTTACGCATTCGGAATGAACGTTAATGCGGCGGTAATGATCAAAGGAAAAATTGTATCAGGGACTATCGGGAAATAAAACATGATAGCGCAAGTCGAAAGGATTGGTTTGCGCATGTATATCCTTAAGTAACCCCTTACCATGTTTCCAAAGATGGGGTAACAATGACTCAACCCGCTCCTGAGGATTTCCTCCGGGAAATAATTTTTCTTTTAGTGTGCGTATCTGGTTCAGACTGGTTTCATGTTTTGCCTTTTCCGACTTGCGGATCCGGCTTTCGATCTGCTCAATCGATTTTAACGTTTTTTGCAGTTCAGCCATTACCATCGACTTTAAAGTAGTATCAATACCTGATGTCTTTTCAGCAATCAATGAAAACTGTTCTTCGATTTTCTTCTTTTCTTCTTCAAGATCCATTTCAGAACCGGCATTTTCCTTTAAAAATTCATTTATTAGCTCATCTGAAGAACGAAAAAGATCTTGTACCTGAAGCGACAATTTACTTATACGTTGTTGTTGTCCCTGATCAATAAGCATAATAGAATTGCGAGGAAAACAAATTGGCTCACTTACTGCAAAATGAGAAAACACCCCATCCAGCTGCATCCAATACGATAATTCACCAGGTCCACCAACATAAGCAAGATTGGGAAGAATGATCTCCTGGTAAATAGGACGCAGTAAAACATTTGGAGAAAATCGCTCAGGATGTGCTCCGATTTCGGCCATGATCGATTCCTGTGACCAATGCATTGGCCCCTCATATTCGGTAAATCCCTCTACTGTTTTTACTATCCGTTTTCTGTTGTTATCAGACAAATAAAACAAGTTGATTTCCCGTGGATGAACCTGCGCAATTAATCCACGTTTTACCAATTCCGCATTCCGATCTGTTACAATTTTTTCGGTAGGAGAATGCAGTATCTCCCTCTCCATAACCTGCCGAAACAAACGTTTCAATTCCGGATCATCGCCATCAATGATGACTAAACCAAAATCAGAAAAAAACGAATGCACCCATTCTCGCGTAGCATTTGCAAGCGTCTTTCCGGGAGCATAGGCTTTTTTGAAGATCTCCATAATGGAATCGCCATGTGGCAGACTACCTTTTAACGCTTCAACGGATTCAATATATTGCGGAAGATCATCTGTGGAAAACCGTCCAACAGCACCTTCCTGATTTGTTTCCCAAACCAATTCTTTTCCAAAAATATGAACAGAAGAAATTTCTGCTTTGTCATGATCTTCTGTAGCCATCCATAAAACGGGAACAAAAAAATGTTCAGGACTCTTTCTGCGTAATTCCTCTGCAAGTCTGATGGTGGTAATGATTTTATAAAAGAAAAAAGCAGGGCCTCCCAATAATCCAATCTGATGTCCGGTTGTTACTGTAAACGCATTATTCTTCTTCAGCAAATCAATTTGTGATGAAATAGTTTTTCCCATTTCAGAACCATACTGGCGGTGCAATGCCGCAACAAGAATCTCGCGGTATTCGAAAGATTGTCGCTCAGCAATTTTTCCCAGAATAGAATCAGCGAGTAATAACTCAGCTTTTTCAGGTTCGATCGACTTGACCGTTTTCCAAACCGGTGACAAATGGTTAAATATTGGAATTGAAGTTGTTTGCATAAACAAATGTAAATAAAAGCAGAATAGGCAGTTTAAAATGGCCTTAATGAAGTGGTTGTTGCAAGGAAATTTCAATTTCAGGACCAATATTTTTATTACCAATTACCTAATTTCTGATTCCCAATTAACTAATTTCCGATTTCCAATTACTTAATTTCCGATTACCAATTACCCAAATTCCGATTACCAATTACCTAATTACCAATTTCCGATTACCTAATTACCTAATTACCAAGTACCCAATTTCCGATTACCAATCTAAATGGATAACCAGGAAATCTCAACCTATTGAACAAACACTCCTATTATCGCCAAACTGACAACTAATTACTACTTTTGCATTCCAACTTTCTAGCATGGACTTCCTCCACAGCATTCTTGGCCCCGACCTTGAAGCCGCCGGTCTTATTATTCTTAATCTTATCCTGATAGAAAGCTTGTTGTCGGTCGACAATGCTGCTGTTTTGGCAACTATGGTAATGGACTTACCTGAGGAGCAGCGGGGAAAAGCGCTTAAATGGGGGATTATTGGTGCGTATGTATTCAGGGGATTATCACTGTTGTTCGCTTCATGGCTTATTCATATCTGGTGGTTAAAACCTATGGGGGGACTCTACCTCCTTTACCTTTCGTTTGAATATTTCTATACCAAGAACACGCCGCAAAAAGAGGACGATGTATTAAACAAAGAAGGGAATTTCTTTTACCGATACACATTCGGAATGTTAGGAACATTTTGGGCCACAGTAGCCATGGTGGAGATTATGGACCTTGCTTTTTCCATTGATAATGTTTTCGCTGCGGTTGCTTATGTAGAAAATTTCCCGCAACCACAGGGATTTTATCTGGTATGCATTGGTGTTTTTATAGGCATTTTGGCAATGCGTTTTGTTGCCCAGGGATTTGTTAAATTGATGAAAAATTATCCTTTTCTGGAAACAGCAGCCTTTATTGTAATTGGAATATTGGGGTTGAAACTAACCGTATCTTTTATCACCCATTTTTACCCGGAATCAGCCTTCACTCATTTTTTGGATAGCGAACAAACCGATTTGTATTTATCCATTCTTACAGTTGGTGTATTTGTGGTACCTATCCTTAGTTCTGCACTTTTTGGATTTCCGGGAAAAAACAAAGAATCAAATTCGTAATTGTCAGCAATAAGGACAATTAATTTGCATTCGTTACCCCAGGTACTTCTTCTCAGCATAATTCAGGAAATACCTGAAATCCGGTTTTTCACCACACACTTTTTCAATCAGCTTTGGCGCGGGGTAAAATTTCCCTTCTGAATGCACATTTTTTCGAAGCCAAGCCAATAAGGGATTCATGTTCCCTGCTGCGATTGACTGTTCAATTGAATCATCCTGTTTGCAAGCCGTCGCAAACAACTGGGCTGCATAAAAGCTTCCAAGCGAATAAGTCGGGAAATATCCAATACTGCCGTGCGACCAATGAATATCCTGCAATACTCCTTCGGCATCATTGGGGACATCAACATTTAAATACGCTTTGTATTTGGCATTCCATACCTGTGGAAGATCCTCCACCTCAATACTACCTTCGATCAAACCCTTTTCTATCTCAAATCGAATTAAGACATGAAAATGATAAGTCAGCTCATCTGCATTGGTACGAATTAGAGAAGGCTCAACCTTATTCATTGCCTTAAAAAACTCCTCAACAGAAACGTCTTTCATCTGTTCCGGAAAATAATCCAAAACTTTCTTCCAATTCGCTTTCCAATAACTCAAACTTCTACCAACATTATTCTCCCACAAGCGTGATTGCGATTCATGAATTGCCAAGGAACATGCTTCGCCCAAAGGAAGCCCGTATTCGTTTCGGGGCAAACCTTGTTCGTAAAGAGCGTGACCTCCTTCATGAATGGTACTCCAGATCATTTCATGAAAATTAGTTTCACTGACGCGTGTGGTAACACGAACATCATTGGCATTGAAATGAATGGTAAAAGGATGTGAACTTTCATCCTGTCGACCGGCTTCCAGATCGTAGCCCATTTGTTTCAATATATCCATTCCCAAATCCCATTGCTTTTGCCGCGGGAAAAAACGATACATGAATTCGTCGCGAGGCGCCTCCTGTTTTAAGACCTTTTCGATAAGTGGTTTTAATTTATTCCGAACATCTGCAAACAGGCGCTCAACATCAGCGGTAGTTGTGCCCGGTTCGTATTGATCAATAAGTGCATCGTAGGGATGTTGTTTATAGCCCAAAAATTCTGCTTCTTTTCGCTTTAATTCTACTATGCGCTTTAATTTTGGAGAAAAAATGGCGAAATCACTTTTCTTTTTTGCTTCGTCCCAAGCCACAAATGCTTCAGAAACTGCCAGTGAAAGGGTTTGAACAAATTCAGTGGTGTATTTATTTCTATCGTTAAAATCCTTCAGCGATAATTCAACATTTCTTTTCTGTCGTTCAGTTAAAGTTGTATCGCCTTTTAATTTATTCAATAGCTCGCCAAATTTAGGATCAACGCTTAACTCGTGAGCAATTCCAGCCAGGGTAGATAACTGTCCGGCCCGCATTTCTGCTCCTTTTGAAGGCATATACGTTTCCTGGTCCCATTGAAGAACCGCTGAGGAAAACATCACATCCGCAAGCTTTCGCAGATGCTCACAATAGAGGTCGTAGTTCGATTTCATTATCCCGAAAATACCTTTTTTTCGCTCTATTTACTACGAACCTAAAAGAAAGCGCTTTATTCATTTACATTTGAATCATGAAAAATAAACTTATTTTTTCCGGCTCACTGCTAATGGCTTTGGCTGTTATTCTTGGAGCTTTAGGAGCACATGCTTTAAAGGCTAAACTAAGTGCAGATCAACTCCTTTCCGTTGAAACCGGAGTAAGGTATCACCTGATCCATGCCATAGGAATTTTAGCACTTGCAGGCTTTTCTGAACAATTCAGTGAAAAACGTCTCCGAACAATTGCCTTGTTAATGGTGTTGGGAATTTTATTTTTTTCGGGTTCCATTTACCTGCTGGCAACCAGAGATCTCTATGGCATGAGTGGTGAACTCCGTTTTCTGGGTCCCGTTACTCCAATTGGGGGAATGTTGTTCATTGCCGGATGGATCTTAACTGCGCTTTCCGTAAAACGCAACTGAATATTACGGAAGTGTTTACCTTTACCATGAAAATCAACTTATGAAAACCATTCTCATCATTGGTGCAGGTCGCTCTTCTTCGACCATGATCAAATACCTTTTGGAGCATAGCAAACAGGAAAACTGGAAAATCCGGGTGGGCGATATGGATCTGGTGCTCGCAGAAAAAAAGATTGCAGGTCACCCGAATGGTCAAGCATGTCAATTCAATGCACTTGATCCGGTAGAACGAAAAAAGGAAATTGCAGCAGCAGATTTTGTTATCTCCATGCTTCCTGCAGCCTTGCACATTGAAGTGGCAAAAGATTGTATTGCATTGAAAAAGGATGTTGTTACCCCCTCCTATATTTCTTCTGCAATGAAAGAACTCGATAACGATGCAAAAAAAGCCGGAATCATTATCCTCAATGAAATTGGAGTCGACCCCGGAATTGACCATCTGTCGGGAATGAAAATCATTGATGAAATCCACAGCAAAGGTGGAACCGTTACAGCATTTGAATCCTACTGCGGTGGCCTTGTTGCACCCGAAAGCGACAATAACCCCTGGGGATACAAATTCACATGGAATCCCCGTAATGTTGTACTTGCCGGTCAAGGTGGCGCAGCACAGTTTATTCGTGAAGGATCGCTAAAATACATCCCCTATCATCAATTATTTAAACGCATCGAAACGATTGCAGTTAGTGGTCATGGCGAATTTGAAGGTTATGCCAACCGCGATTCATTAAGCTACAGGTCTGTTTACGGATTGGAAAATATTCCTACAATGTTGCGGGGAACATTACGTAAAAAAGGATATTGCGGAGCATGGAATGCCTTTGTTCAACTTGGTTGTACTGATGATAGCTACATCATGCAAGGCAGCAGTAAAATGACCTGGCGGGAGTACATCAATTCATTTCTCGATTTTCATCCAACATGGACCGTTGAAGAAAAATTTTGTCACTACCTCAATATTGGAGAAAACAGTGATCTGTACAAGAAGATCAAATGGCTTGGTATTTTTGAGAAGGAATCTATCGGAATAGAAAAAGATGCCAGTCCTGCGCAGATCCTTCAGAAAAAGCTCGAAGATAAATGGGTATTATCACCCGGCGATAAGGATTTGATTGTAATGGTACACCGATTTACTTATACCTTGAACGGAAAGAAGCATGAATTGCATTCTTCAATGGTTTATAAGGGCACAGACGATACCTATACAGCAATGAGTGATACTGTAGGATTACCTGTTGCCATTTGCACACGAATGATCCTTAATGGTCAGATAAAAGAAAAGGGAGTTCTACTTCCCGTTGCAAAAAGCATTTATGAACCGGTGTTAAAAGAACTAGAAACACTGGGAATAAAATTTGAGGAGAAACAAATCTCCTGAAAATAAAAAGTGCGGTTCAATTTGAATCGCACTTTTTATTTATTGTTGAAGTTGAGTTAACAATTTTCAATAATCATGGCGCTGGCACCACCACCGCCGTTACAGATTGCAGCAGCACCGTATTTTCCATTGTTTTGTTTCAGAACATTGATCAGGGTCACAACAATACGACAACCTGAACTTCCAAGAGGATGTCCAAGCGCAACAGCACCACCATTCACATCAACTTTTGCAGGATCCAAACCAAGTTCTTTCATATTGGCAAGTCCAACTACTGAAAACGCCTGGTTGAGTTCCCAATAACTAATATCAGAAACTTTTAGATTTGCTTTTGCGAGTGCTTTGGGAAGAGCAACAGAAGGAGCAGTTGTAAACCATTCAGGAGCCTGCTCAGCATCAGCGAAAGAAACGATTTTGGCAAGCGGTTTCAGACCAAGTTTTTCCATTTTTTCTTTGCTCATCAAAATGACAGCAGAAGCCCCATCGTTCAACGTAGAAGCATTGGCAGCAGTTACTGTACCATCTTTCTGAAAAACCGGTGCGAGCGATGGAATTTTGTCCAGTTTTACATTTGTAAATTCTTCGTCTTTTGCAACGGTTACAGGGTCACCTTTTCTTTGCGGTACAGCAACAGGTACAATTTCATCATTGAATTTACCGGCTTCCCAGGCAGCTGCAGAACGCTGATAAGAAGAGATGGCAAAAGCATCCTGTTCTTCGCGGCTGATATTCTTTTCTTTTGCACACAACTCTGCACAATTCCCCATGTGCTGACAGTTATAAACATCAGTTAGACCATCAGAAACCATTCCATCCGTAAGTTTTGCATCACCAAGGCGGAAACCGTTACGAGAACCCATTAGGTAATGAGGAACCTGACTCATATTTTCCATTCCTCCGGCAACTACAACATCGTTATCACCCAGCATAATGCTTTGAGCAGCCAAGGCAATTGACTTCATTCCGGAAGCACAAACTTTATTTACAGTAGTACAAACAACACTATTGGGCAATCCTGCAAACTTAGCAGCCTGACGAGCAGGAGCCTGACCAAGTCCAGCCTGAAGAACGCTTCCCATA
>JBKBUQ010000081.1:0-12791 GCA_046289975.1 Flavobacteriales bacterium
ACCTGTCATTAATCGTGTATGGAAATGAATTCTTCTTTGATTGAAAAATATAATGTACCGGTACCACGCTATACCAGTTATCCTACAGTTCCCTATTGGGAAAAGGAGGCTCCTGATACTGAACAATGGATTGGCTCCATTCATGATTCCTGGCACATGGTAAACAAGGGTAAAGGAATTAGCTTGTACATCCATTTACCCTATTGCGAAAGTTTATGTACCTATTGTGGTTGCAACACACGAATTACAGTAAACCACAAAGTTGAAGAACCCTATATCCGAGCGGTTCTTGAAGAGTGGGCCATGTACGAATCTGCCTTTCCAGAAACTGCTGTCATTGATGAAATCCACCTGGGAGGCGGAACACCAACCTTCTTCAGTCCTGAAAACCTTCGCCAACTAATTCTCGGTATCCAAGGTTCAGCTATCATCAGCAATAATGCTCATCTGAGTTTCGAAGCGCATCCTGCGAGCACTACCAAAGAGCATTTACAGGTTTTATACGATATGGGGTTTAGAAGACTTTCATTGGGAATTCAGGATTTCGATCCGCACGTTCAGGAAGTCATTAATCGCAAACAAAGCGAAGAACAGGTAATAGAAGTAATGGATCAAGCACGTAAGATTGGTTATACCTCCATCAATTTTGATCTCATATACGGATTACCTTTTCAGACAAGCCATTCAATACAAAACACCGTAGAAAAAGTAATCGCAATGCAACCGGATCGTATTGCGTTTTATGCCTATGCCCACGTACCATGGATGAAACCCGGTCAGCGAAGATATTCTGAAGCCGATTTGCCCAAGGAAGAAGAGAAACTTGCACTCTACGAAACAGGAAAAAAAATGCTCCTTAACGCCGGATACTTAGAAGTGGGAATGGATCATTTTGCACTTGCCGATGATGAATTGATACATGCAGATAAAAGAGGTGAACTTCACAGAAATTTCATGGGATACACAACCACTCAAAGTAAAATTCTAATCGGACTTGGCGTTTCAGCAATAAGCGATTCCTGGTTTGGTTTTGCGCAAAACCATAAAGTGGTGGAAGACTATTTAAAAGCGATCGAAGAACGTCGACTACCAATAAACAAAGGACATATTCTCACTCCTACAGATCTTGTTATCCGCCAACATATCCTCAACATTATGTGCCGCAGTTCAACCTCCTGGGAAAAGGAAGAACTTCAATGCAAAGAATTGTATGAGGGTTTAAACAGAATGGATGAAGTAATCAATGATGGACTTGTGAAAGTGGATCCATTCCATCTTAAAGTCCCAGATAAAGGAAAACCATTTCTTCGCAATATCTGTATGGCCTTAGATGCCCGGCTGCATGAAAAACAACCTGAAAGCAGGATTTTCAGTTCAGCGATTTAAAGTTTTCAGCGATTTAAAGTTTAAAGCAAAAAAAATCCCGCAATACGGGATTTTTTTATTAATGTTTTAAGAATTACATCTGCTTGGAAAGGAATTTGTTTAACTCAAGCTTCACTTCCTTGAACAACCTTTCAAAAGTCTCCATTCTGTCGCGTTCCTTTGAATGATCGTTTACATATTTATGATCAGCAGCCGGATTATGAGCTACCTTATTCTCGATATACGTTTCGTGATCCTTAATTGAATGGCGCAACTCATCAAGTTCATTTTTCTGCACAATCAATTGATTTTGAAAATGCTCAACTTGTTTCAGCACTTCCGTATCAGTATACTTTCCGGCAATCTCGGAAACCCTGTTTTGAAAAATCATCATCTCATCTTCATAAAATTTGAGATTTTCGAGCCATTGAGAATGCTCTACGTGTAAATCATACGCTTTTTCTGTCTTTATTTTGTCCATGTTAGGTGTGTTTTTTAAATTAAATACCGATTTAGATGCTGATAAACAATACATACCACTTATCAACAGATACAAAGTAAATCGAAACTTAAGAACACTGAAATGACCATCCACCATTAGAAAAACTGACTCTCGTCATTTTTTTCCTCCAAAATTCCTCAACCTTTATAGGTTAATTCTAAATTTGAAATGAGGAACCGAACGTATACCGGATCAATGCAAAAGGATTTAGAGATGCTAGATTCCCTCTTTTTGAATGCAACTGAGGGGATTCTTGTTGTGAATGATAAAGGAAAAATCATCATGATCAACCCTTGTGCGCAACGAATGTTCGGTTATGCAGAAGAGGAGATTATTGGACAGACCATTGAAAAATTAATTCCTTCGAGATTTCATTCAAAACATGTTGGTAACCGCGAGAAATTTACCAATGCCCCGCACTCTCGTCCGATGGGTAAAGGTCTTGAACTTTTCGCACAAACAAAAAATGGCAGGGAATTCCCTGTTGAAATCAGCTTAAGTCACTTTTCAACTTCTGATGGTCAGTTCGTTATGAGTTTTGTCATTGACATCACCGAACGAAAACGGCAGGAGGCAGAACTTAAGTCAGCTTCAGAAAGGCTCATGCAAACATCCGAGGCTTTGGCTAAACTCAATACTGAATTGGAAAACAAGGTTCAGGAAAGAACAAAAGAATTGGAAAAAGCGAATAAAGATCTCAACGATTCCAAAAAAGAAGTTTTAAAAGCACTTGAAGTAGAGAAAGAACTTAATAATCTAAAATCGCGATTCGTAACAACTGCATCTCACGAGTTCAGAACCCCACTCGGAACTATTTTGTCTTCAGCATCGCTGATTGCCCGTTACGAAGGATCGGAAGAAACCGAAAAGCGGATGAAACATGTGGAGCGTATTCGTTCAGCAGTGGGCAATCTCACTGAGATTCTGAACGATTTCCTATCTGTGGAAAAACTGGAAGAGGGAATTGTCAGAAACAATCCTGTTCAATTTGATCTAAACGATTTCGTTCTTTCCATCATAGAGGAACTTAAAACCATTACGAAAAAAGGACAACAAATCGTATTTCATCATAACGGGAAAACAACTTCCGTTTTCCTCGACAATCAATTACTTCGTAATTCGTTGATCAACCTCATCAGTAATGCCATAAAATATTCTGATGAAGGAAAAGAAATTACTGTACAATCAACCATGAATGGAAATTCCATTCGAATTGAAATTACCGATCAAGGTATTGGTATACCTCCTGAAGACCAACAACACATGTTCGGTCGTTTCTTCCGGGCAAAGAATGCCAACAACATTCAGGGCACCGGATTAGGATTAAATATTGTACGTAAATACATCGAGCTAATGGAAGGAAAAATCGGTTTTTCCAGTGAGCTTGGTGTCGGCACAACATTTTTTGTTGAGCTACCCTATTTGAAACCCTGAAAACAATGAATACCAAAAAAATCCTTCTTATTGAAGACAATCCGGAAATGCGGGAGAACACCGCTGAAATTTTAGAACTGGCAAAGTACAATGTAGTTACAGCACCCAATGGAAAAGAAGGTGTGAAACTTGCAAAAAGCGAAAGTCCTGATCTGATCATTTGTGATATTATGATGCCCGAATTGGACGGCTACGGTGTATTGCATATGCTCGGAAAAGAAAACGAAACGGCCTCCATTCCCTTTATTTTCCTCACCGCAAAAAGCGAAAAATCTGATTTACGCAAAGGTATGGGGATGGGTGCGGATGACTACCTCACCAAGCCGTTCGACGACATGGAATTGCTTACAGCGGTAGAAACACGGATTCAGAAATCAGACCGGATAAAAGCATCTTTTTCCAAGGATCTAAGTGGTTTGAATGAGTTCTACCAGGAAGCACGAAGTCTTGACGATCTGAAACGATTATCCGAAAACAGAAAAATTAAATCCTTCCGCAAAAAAGAAACCATTTACAGCGAAGGTGCTTTTCCAAACAGCATTTTCTTTCTTGCAAGTGGCAAAATAAAAACTGCACTCAACAACGACGATGGTAAAGAATTAATCGGCGGATTGTACAATCAAGGTGAATTTTTCGGTTACCTGGCATTACTCGAGGAACAACCTTATGCCGATTCAGCTGTTGCATTGGAAGATTCTGAAGTAGTAATCATTCCCAAAGAGGACTTTTTTACCATGCTTCACTCCAACCGCGAAGTGGCAGCCCGTTTTATCCGGATGCTCTCAGACAACATCCGCGAAAGGGAAGAACGCCTCCTCAAACTTGCCTACAATTCCGTCCGCAAGCGTGTGGCCGAGGCCTTATTGCTACTTGAACAGCGCTATACGGAAAGCCGCAATGAAAAAGGCGATTTTTCTATGGCAATTTCCCGCGACGACCTCGCTAATATCGTAGGAACTGCCTCTGAAACAGTTATTCGTACGCTCTCTGATTTTAAGGAAGAAGCTCTGATTGAGATCAAAGGAAGCCGTATTACCCTGCTCAACCAGGATAAGCTGCAACGGATGAAAAACTAAACTGTTACGCGTCATTTTTTTGCTATGTTTGTAGGGACAGCCGTCCCATGACCAGACTACTTTCGTCGCTATTCCTCCTTTTGCTGCCGTTTATATCGGTTGCACAGGAAAAATTCTGGGTATTCTTCACCGACAAAAACGGAGTTGATTTTGATCCCTATACTTTTTTCGATCAAAAGGCAATTGAACGCCGACTTATTCACGGGGTCGATTTGTGTGATGAATCCGATTTCCCGGTAAATATCGATTATCTTACTGCAGTTGGTGAAATGTGTGATTCCCTAAGTTTTTCATCACGTTGGTTCAATGCTGTTGCGGTTTATGGAAATGAAAGCCAAATGGAATTGATTCGCCAACTTCCCTTTGTGCAGAGCGTAGAAGCAATGGATTGGTATATCAGCAATGTTACGGAACGGAGAAGAATTGATCTTTCTGATTTCAATACCGGTCAGGTTGCGCTGGTAAAAGGACAAGTTTCCCGAATGCAAGCCGATAAGTTTACCGCTGCCAAAATTGATGGAAAAGGAATCCGTATTTGTGTAATCGATGCAGGATTTGCCGGTTTCACAACCTGTGAAGCACTGCGTCACACTTACAACCGCGATTATGTAAAAGACACCTACGATTTTACCCGCAGAGATAAAAGTGTGTACCATGGCCACTCACACGGAACAATGGTGGTAAGTTGTATTGCAGGAAAAGTGGACTCTATACAACTGGGATTAGCTCCTTATGCTGAATTTTTGTTAGCACGAACAGAAAAAGCATTCTCCGATAAATTGCGAGAAGAAGAAAACTGGCTTGCAGCTGTAGAATGGGCAGATAAAAACGGAGCACAGATCATTAATTCTTCATTAGGATACACTTCATCACGTTATTTTCGCTCTCAGATGAATGGTAAAGCCGGTTTGATTTCCAGAGCAGCTACCATTGCAGCGCACAAAGGCATATTGGTGGTCAGTTCAGCAGGAAACGAGGGCGACGGTGCATGGAAAATTGTAGCTTCACCTGGTGATGCTGATTCCATTCTCACTGTTGGAGGAATAAATCCATGGACAGGTTTACATGCCACCTGGAGTTCATACGGCCCATCAACAGATCATCGATTGAAACCTAATGTCTCCGCATTTGGACACGCAATTGTAGGACATGGGCAAGGTTATGCAGAACAAGTGGGAACATCTTTCGCTTCACCTCTTGTGGCGGGTTTCGCTGCCTGCGTTTTTCAGATGCATCCTGACTGGAAAAACATGAAAGTCCTTTCTGAAATTGAATCCAGTTCCGATCTTTTTCCTTACTATGATTATGCGCACGGCTACGGAGTTCCACAGGCAGGATACTTTACAGATAGTGTTTCTACCGATACGATCCCGACTTTTACCATTGTGGAAAAGGAAGGGAAATTTTCCGTACAAATCGACTCCTCACATTATTCGCTTGCGGAACCCATTCAAGGCACTTATCACAGAGGTATGCCCGGAGAATCAAAATACGAAATGGAATCCGACTGGAAACAACATCATATTCCGGATCAGGAACTATCATCATCCAGTTCGTACGTTTACACACAGGTACCGGATTATGTATTCTATCATATAGAAAATCGTGACGGATATGTGAAACAATATTTTGTGATATCGGTCCACCAGACAGAAGTACTTGAATTTTTACGTTCAGATTTCACCAAAGGAGAAAAATTGAGAATCTGGTACAAAGGTTTTATGAAAACGATCGAATTCTGATTTATGAAAATACGAGCGATCCTATTCCTAGCAGTTTTGATTCCAATTTATTCATTCGGACAAAACATTATTATTAAGCAAGACGTACTTGCCGACCAAGAAGAAAGCAATTACGGTCCAAATAAAAAGTTCTACAAATCGACATTTACAGGACTTGGACTTCTTTTTGGAAAACCAGATGTTACTGGTTCTGCAATCAACGGTTATAAAAGTTTCTTTTATGAATCCGGCAGTCGAAAAAAGCGACAAATGGGAAGCTTTTTTGCGATTGGACGCGATCTTAGTCTCAACTTCAGAAGTTTCAGTATAAAGCAAAACGACAGTAAAACGTTTGGAGGAATTGCTCAACATAAAGCAGAACGTCTCTTTAATATAAATGGGAATTTACTGATCTATACCCGATACAACTTTAAACCTAAACGCGGCAATCAACTTGGAAAATACCTCGATTTGGCCGGGTATGTTGAATACGCAATGATTACCCGACATGTAGTCACGGACAAACTTGATGAAGCATTAGGTGGGAACACAATCAAATCCTATTACCGAGGACTACCCTATCTCAATAAATGGAATTACGGTGTAACCGCACGATTAGGATTCCGTCATATGCTTCTTTTTTGTCAGTACCGTTTTTCCGATATGTTTAATCGCAGCACACAATTCCCCTATCAGGAGCTTCCACGTTTCTGTGCCGGCATTTGTTTTGATGTTCCTGACGAATTTTCGCGCGACCGTTAATCTTGTTTCCATGAGGATCGACCCTTCCACCACTCTGAAAGAAATTGCCACATTGATCGGGGCAAAAATCGTAGGCGATGATAACCATTCCATTACCGGCATCAACGAAATTCATAAGGTTGTACCCGGAGATATTGTTTTTGTCGATCATCCCAAATACTACGATAAAGCGTTGCAATCTGCTGCAACCACAATTATCATCAATAAAGATGTTGATTGTCCGAATGGCAAAGCATTATTGATTTCCGATGACCCCTTCCGCGATTTCAACATCATCACCCGTCATTATTCTCCGGCAAGCACTCAGCATCTGGAAGTTTGTCACGACAGCTTCATTGCAGAGACTGCATTTCTTTATCCCAATGTTGTGGTTGGTCACAATGTTACCATTGGAGAAAACACCATTATTCATCCCGGGGTTGTTATTTACGATAATGCAGTGATTGGAAATGACGTAATCATTCACGCCAATGCAGTAATAGGTGCTCACGCTTTCTATTACAAAAAAAGACCAAGTGGTTTTGATAAAATGCACACCTGTGGCAGAGTAGTTATTCATGATAAAGTTGAGATCGGCGCATCAACAACCATCGATTCCGGAGTTACCGGAGATACTGTGATTGGAGAAGGAAGCAAAATCGACAATCATGTACATATCGGTCATGATACCGTTGTTGGAAAAAATTGTCTGTTTGCCGCACAAGTTGGAATTGCAGGATGCGTGGTTGTAGGCGACAACGTAACTTTGTGGGGACAAGTTGGTATTCCATCAGGCTTGAAAATTGGAGACGGCGCAGTATTGCTCGGACAATCCGGCATTATGGGAGATGCAGAGCCCGGAAAAACATATTTTGGAAGTCCCGCCGGCGAACACAAAACAAAATACAGAGAGCTTGCTGCATTGCGCCAGCTCCCTGAAATCTTAAGCAAATTAAAACCCTGATGAGCGACGGCGCAAATAAAGTCCATAAGCTCCAGGAGAAGTTGAGCATGAAAGATTTCAAGCTGAACCAATTGCTTGAGATCACAGAAGCGATCAACTCCAACAGTTCTGTTGAGAAATTACTTGATATTTACAATTACGTATTACGTGAACAGCTCGGTATTCAAAAAGCGATGTTGTTCAATTTTGATGGGGACTGGAAGCTTCTGATGAAATACGGAGTGAAGGGATCAATCAAAGACATCGATGTTCAGAAGGATCTGATGAAGATTAAAGACATCACAGTGATCGAATCTTCATCTAAAAAATCGTTGAATACGTTTGACGTTGCTATTCCTGTATTTCACAAATCAAACCCGCTGGCCTTTTTGCTAATTGGTGATTTGAATGAAGATGAATTAAAGATCTCTCCAACCATTAAGCACATGCCATTTGTGCAAACGCTCACCAATATTATTGTTGTTGCGATTGAAAATAAACGTCTGGCAAAAGAAGCCATTCATCAAGCCCGGATGCGAAAAGAGCTTGAGCTAGCATCCGAAATGCAATCCATGCTATTACCTTCCGATCTTCCGCAAAATAACTTTGTTGATATCGCTGCAAAATACCTCGCCCACCAGGAAGTAGGTGGCGATTACTATGATTTTATCCGACTGAATGAAGACGAGTTTGTTTTCTGCATGGCGGATGTCTCCGGCAAAGGTGTTGGAGCAGCATTGCTGATGTCGAATTTCCAGGCCAACCTTCGCGCAATTCTCAAATACACCGATTTCCCGCTCACACGTTTAATTGAAGAATTGAACCACGGCGTGATGCATAGCGCAAAAGGAGAAAAATTCATTACTTTTTTTATCGCCCGATACAATCAGATCAGTCGTAAACTACGCTATGTAAACGCCGGTCACAATCCACCGGTGTTAAGTGATGGAAAAACGATTCGTCATTTGAATGCAGGCTGTGCTGGATTAGGCATGGTGGATCATTTACCCAATATTGAAGAAGAAGAGATCTTCATTTCGCCAAAATCAGTTGTTGTTTGTTATACCGACGGTTTGGTGGAAATTGAAAATGAAAGCGGTGAGGATTACTCACTCGAAAGGCTATCAGAAGTTGTACGGCGCAATAGCGGAATAAGCAAAACTTCCCTTCTCAATGAAGAGATCTACAAAGATGTAAATCAGTTCAGAGGAAAAAATCCGTTTGCCGATGATACCGCACTATTATCAGTTCGAATTAACTAAGCGAAATGAAATGTTAATTTAAGGTGAATCACATTTCACCAAATAATCATTTCTTCCTGAGATTTGTGTTCGAAAACCCGTTATCGAATCATGATTACCAAAAAAAGACAACAGTCCTATCTTAGTAAAGAAGGGCAATCTCTACTCAAGCATATTGAATTGTACCTGCGAAAAAGAAGCATGAGTGATCTTCATCGTTTCAGAGTTTCGTGCAAGCACATCAATATGTTGGTTTGGCTTAACCGAAAAATCACCGGGGATACAAGCATTCAATCCACATTTCTTCCTGTAAAAAATATCTTTAGGATCTCCGGTCAAATCAGGGAAGTTCAGATGAATTTGCATTTACTTTCTCCCTACCGGACGAAAATCCAAACACTCATTCCTGACCTCAGTAAAGAAGAAAAAAAACTCGAGAATAATCTGCTCAATCAGGGTTTAAAAGGATTGAAGGAAATACGAAGTTCATTGGAGGCATTACCCGATTTAACAACCACCATCTCCGGTAAAGACGTCAAAAAATTAATTGAAAAAGAGATCCGAAAGATCCATTCGGAACTAGATCCCGCAATGAGCGCAGAGGAACTTCACGAGGTAAGAAAACGCATTAAGACATTGGTGTACCTCACTGACCTTGGAAAAACATCGGATGTTGACAGAGCCTACCTTCACCGTTGCGAAGAACTCATTGGCGAATGGCACGATATAAACTTATTGAATGCTTATTTGAATTCAAAAAAGGACATTCCAAAATCGCTGCTCAAGGAGTTTGACAAGAAAGAACAAAGGCTGTTAAACAAAATGGCAACTGAATTCCATCGGTTCAAGAGGAAGGTGATGCATTGATTAGTCCGGATTCAGTTCTCCCCGGCGAAAAAGCACATCCACAACGACAATTACCGCAGTAAATCCCCAAAATGGAATGGATGCTTTGTCGGTATCGAGATAATTATTCAGGATACCGTGAATGTAGTAGGTGAGCAATCCCAAAAGAAAAACCAGAATCATCAGGCGCCATTCACCCGGAGGAAGATCAAGGTATAGTTTAACCCCGGTATAGAAAACAGTAAGAATCAGCGCAAGCATTAACAACAATCCGGGAACACCCTGCTCTGAAAGCGGTCCCAGATATTCGCTATGTGCATTTCCCAAATCACCAAAATTCGTAGAGATAATCGTCAGTTCGGATGAATGCTGGAAGGACGCGTAATAAAACTGATAGGTCCCCGGTCCCCAACCGAAAACGGGACGTTCCTGCCACATTCGTATCGCACAATTCCAACGATTGATTCGTTCCAGATTCGAAGCATCTGAGGAAATATTTGAAATTGAAGTTGCGTGATCAGCCAGATTGTCCGAAGAATCCGTTTTATTTCTTTCCAGGTTCATAATAATCTGGTCGTAAAAAGAGAAAAAAACAAAGCCTCCCAATGCTACCCCAAGAACTATGGTAGAAAGTCGAATACGCAACAATAAAACCATGAGCAATCCGAATGCACCGATAAGACTCACCCATGCGGCACGGGTATAGCTGAAAATAACTCCCAATACAAGAACAGTACTGATGAAAACAATCAAGGCCCGAACAATGGGACTTAAACTCTTGTTAAAATACATTCCGATTGCAACCGGAATATACATAGCGAGAATGGCGCCATAGGAAGTGTGATCTTTGTAAAAAGGCGACATCACCCAATGCGCTGGTTTTTCTTCAAAGCCGTGCAAGGCGTGGTTAACAAGTGTGTATAAAACTACAGCACACAAGGGTAAAATTGAAAGCCAGATCATTAATCGGATCGTTTTCTTTTCGTGAAGCAATAGCATTACGAAAAAATAACCGGGCACAACAAACCAGGTTCGGGCAAGAAAATATTTAAGTGAAACCAGAACATCCTGACTGGTAATTGCTGTTACAAATATCCAGAACAATTGCAGGAGAATGAGAATAGAAACAGGATGACGGAGATAACGACGATCGTATCCACCTTCAACAATCATTTTACCGATAAACAGTACCAGTACTCCAAACAATAAAGGTTCGGTTGGCAAATACAAACCGAGATCCATTATTCCAAATTCATTGATGTTGATGGAGAGTGGAGTAAATGCAACAATCATCCAATACACCCAATCGAGACGAAAAAGAGCAGTGAATGCAACCAATAAACCAAAGGGAAGAAAGGCAGCAAAGGGAATTCCGTAATAGGTTAAATAGAGATGTGTTCCGACAAAACCGAAAGACAACAGGAAAAACCAAAATAACGGTCGCTGCAGGATCATGATCAGGTCATCTGGCGAAGTTCACGAATCTTCTCGAGGGCAATGATGAAGAAGATCATAAAGAAAAACGAAGTGATTACAGAGATGAAAACGATCAGCCAACGCACCGGATACGATTTTTTCTCTGCAGAAGTAGCCTGTTCAACATCGAAGTGATGCGACACATTGGAATAAGCATCCGCCCTTGCTTGCAGATAGGTTCCTTCCATTTCATCCAATCGCATATTTTTTAATTCCCTTTGCTCGAGAAAAGAAGAATATGCTGCACCATATTTTTTGTTTAAGTTGATCTGCTCATCAATTTTGCGCAAAGCCAGTTCATTGCGGGCCTGGATGGCATTGGCCTGCGCCTCGTACAATGCTGCTACTCCTGCGGAACTACCGATTACACCCATTTCCCCCAATTTGGTCAGTGTATCGTTTAACGCATCCACATCTGATTTTAAAGCAAGAAATTCCTGCTCTACCACACGAAATGCTTCTCCACCACGATCCTGCAACATTTTGTTTTTGGCAGAATCCAACAAACGGGCAATATCATTTGCGATTAAGGCAGCAGTATCAGGATGATAATCCAATACTTCAATGGTTACTGACCCATAACGCGTTCTTGAACATTTTACATTGTCTTCGTATTCTTTGACCAATTCCGTGTTTTTGAATTTACTTGTGGTATCGATTTCATAGTGCTGCATCAGGTTGTACTTACTAATGATCTGATCGCGGATCTGTGAAGAATTGAGGATCTGCAAAACCTGTTCTGCTTCCTCCTCTTCACCAAACTGAAGGATACCCTGAGAAGGGTTCAACATTTTTCCAAGTACAATACTGCTTGATTTTGCAGGGAAAATAATTGCTGTCGATTTGTATTTCTCCCTGATCATCAGCGCCACAACTGACGAAACAACCACGGTTACACCCATAACAATCAGGATGCGCATTCTCCATTTCCAGAGCAAAAGCAATAAGGTGGTTGAACTGAAATCACCGGCAGGTTTTGGGTTTGTCATGGTTTGTTTTTTAATATCAGGCGACGAAAATACGGAAAAAGGCGCGTTTTATTGTCTGCCCCCGAAAATGGCTATCTTGCATATTAAATGCGCATTGCTGTTAACACCCGCTTTCTACTGCCCGGAAAAATGGAGGGATTTGGCTGGTATAGCTACGAAACACTACGCAGAATTGTGGTAGCCCATCCTGAACACGAATTCATCTTTCTTTTCGACCGCCCTTTTGACCGGCGCTTCGTATTTGCCTCGAATGTAATCCCGATAGTGATTGGTCCACAAGCACGTCATCCCTTTTTATTTTGGATATGGCTTGAAGTATCCGTTAAACGAGCACTCAAAAAATACAAGGCCGATGTTTTCGTTTCTCCAGACGGATACCTTAGTCTTGGCACAGCCGTACCCTCTGTAGCAGTAATACACGACCTCAATTTTGAGCATTACCCGAAAGATCTCGGGT